>NZ_CP011486.1:1256248-1570310 GCF_001653455.1 Helicobacter pylori
CGGCATGTAGCCCTCAGGCATCAACTCTCTTGTGATTTCGCTTGGGACATACCCCATTCCTTTATAAATGATGAGCGAAAAATTCAATTGAGCGTCTTCGTTGATCGTGGCTAGGGGCATTTCAGGATTGACGATTTCTATATGCTCAGAATTTAAATCCCTAGCCCTAAGCTCCATAGGCCCTTTAAAAGAATAATCCACCACAACCGATTGGTTTTCTAAAGAGCTATCCTGCCCCACTAGCGCCTTGGCTATAAAACGGATATTCTTTAAATTCATGATAAAAAGCGACACGTCTTCAGTAACGCCTCTTAATGAATCAAACTCATGATGAACGCCTTCAATTTTTAAACCTATAGGAGCATACCCCACCGAGCTTAAAAGCAAGAGCCTTCTAATAGGATGAGCGAGCGTAACAGCGTAACCAAACTCAAATGGAGCCAGAGAAATCTTAACCCGATTACCCTCTTTCTCTAGCACCTTGATTTCTGATGGGATCAAAGGTGCTGTTTTGATAACTTTCATGCTCTAACCCCTTACTTAGAATACAATTCTACAATGAGTCTTTCTTCAATAGGGACAACCACTTCTTCTCTTTCAGGGTAGCGGGTGAAGATGCCGTATTTTTTATCTTTTTCCACATCAATCCATGGCACAATCCCTGTTTGAGCCGTCAATTCCATCGCGCGCACCACTTGCGGGTTGCTCTTAGTTTTTTCTTTGATCTCAATTTTTTGCCCTGAACGCACGAAATAAGAGGGAATATCCAAACGCTTACCATCTACAAGCACATGCCCATGCGTTACTAATTGCCTAGCAGAACTTCTAGTGGTCGCAAACCCCATGCGATAAACGACATTATCCAATCTCCTTTCAATCAAGCGGATAAGGTTTTCACCCGTATTGCCATCCAAACGATTGGCCTCCACAAAAATACTCCTGAATTGCTTTTCAGAAATGCCATACATCATTTTGGCTTTTTGCTTTTCTTTCAATTGCAACCCGTAATCAGAAGTCTTAGCACGCCTTTGCCCATGCTGACCTGGCCCATAAGCCCTTTTATCTAGCGCGCTCTTACCGCTCAATCGCCTTTCACCCTTTAAAGCTAGAGAAACCCCAAAACGCCTTTCTAGTCTTTCTACTGCACCTCTATACCTTGCCATAAAGCCTCCTTACACTCTTCTTCTTTTAGGGGGTCTGCAACCATTATGAGGGAGCGGAGTGATGTCTTTAATCCAAAGCACTTTAACGCCCTCAGTCGCACCCACGCTTTTAATAGCGGTCTCACGCCCACTACCTGGCCCTTGAACCTTAATGCCCACTTCTTTAACGCCATGCTCTTTAGCCTTGCTTAAAGCGCTTTCTACGGCTTGTTGGGCTGCATAAGGGGTGGATTTTTTAGAGCCTTTAAACCCTAAACCGCCCGCCGTGCTCCAGCAAATCACATTGCCCATTTCATCAGTGATAGTGATGTTGGTGTTATTGAAAGTCGCTGAAATATAAACAACCCCCCTAGCAATATTCTTTTTGACTACTTTCTTTTTAGTCGCTGCATTTCTCTTAGCCATTAAATCATCATCTCCTTATTTGCTACTTGCTACCCACGGTTTTTTTCTTACCCTTACGAGTCCTAGCGTTATTTTTAGTGGTTTGGCCTCTTACAGGAAGACCCTTACGATGCCTGATCCCACGATAATTCCCTAAGTCCATTAAGGATTTAATATCCATTTGAACTTTTTTACGCAAATCGCCCTCTACTAAGTAGCTTTGCTGGATTTTTTTAGCGATACTAGACACTTCATCTTCGCTCAATTCATGCACACGCTTGTCAAAAGAAATGCCCACCGCTTCTAAAATCTCTCTAGAACTCTTAAGCCCAATCCCATAAATATAGGTAAGGGCATACTCTACTCTCTTCTTTTTTGGTAAATCTACACCAGCAATCCTTGCCATGCTTTATCCTTGTCTTTGTTTGTGTTTAGGGGTAGCACAGATCACTCTAATAACGCCCCTTCTTTTAATAATCTTGCACTTATCGCACATCTTTTTCACTGATGGCCTGACTTTCATGATTTTTCTCCTTTGAAAAAATTAGGCACTACTAAAAACTTTTATACTAACATATTTTTATTGAAATAACCCTTAAATTCATTTGTATCTAAAAGTTATCCGACCCTTGTCTAAGCTATAGGGCGTAAGCTCTAGCTTAACCCTATCGCCTAAAGCAATCCTAATGTAGTGCATGCGCATCTTTCCAGAAATGCGGCACAACACCACATGCTTATTGTCTAACTCCACCTTAAAGGTAGCGTTAGGCAACGCCTCAATCACTTTCCCATCCACTTCTATAACATCATCTCTTGCCATTAACGCTCCGTAAGAATCACTGCTTTATTGCCAACTATGGCGATAGTATGCTCATGGTGGCTTGTGTTAAGCCCATCCACTGAAACCACGCTCCACTTATCCGCTAGTATTTTAGGTTCGCCTTGTTTTTGACACACCATAGGCTCTAAACAAAATACCATGCCCTCTTTGATTTTAGGACCGCTATTAGCTTTGACGCCTTTTTCTAGGTAGTTGGGGATCTCTGGTTCTTCATGGGGTTTTTTACCAATGCCATGCCCGCAAAATCCCTTCAAAGGCACAAAGCCCCTTTCTGTAATAGCACTCTCTAAAATCTGGCTCAATTCTTTAAAATGCATGCCCACTTTAATTGAATCAATAGCATGCATCAAACTCTCTTTAGAGCAAGCGAGCAATTTTTCATCTTGCGGGCTTATCGCACCTATAGGGAGCGTGAGGGCCGAATCGCCATAATAGCCATCCGCCTCCACCCCCAAATCCAAGCCTATAATATCCCCCTCTTGCAAAACATAATCCGTAGGAATGCCATGAATGACCACTTCATTTAAGGACATGCACACAGAATTAGGGAAACCATAAAGCCCCTTAAAAGCAGGCCTAGCCCCAAGAGATTGGATAAAGTCTTCAGCCATTTTATCCAGCTCCAAAAGTGAAATGCCAGGTCTTACTTCTCGCTCCAAAAGAGCTAACGCTTGAGCCGTCATTTCCCCAGCTTTTCTTAACGCTTTGATTTCTTTCGGGCTTTTGATAGAGATCGCCATTAAAAGCCCACCGCGCTTAAAGTCTTATACTTGCTCATATAAATCTGCGCTTCAATCTTTTTCATGGTATCAATAGCGACTTGAACCACAATCAGCACCGCCGTGCCTCCAAAATAAAAAGGCACGCCCATAGCCTTAACCAAAATCCAAGGCACGGTAGAAATGAGCGCTAAATACAACGAACCCCACAAAGTGAGCTTGCTCGCTACAGAATTTAAAAACGATGAAGTCCCCTCTCCAGGCCTAAGCCCTGGAATATACCCGCCATTACGCCTCAAATTGTCTGCAATATCCTTAGAATTGAACACAATAGAAGAATAAAAATAGGCAAAGAAGATGATGAGCAAGAACATCAAAATATTATACGCATACCCTTGCGGGCTTAAAAAATCCGCAATCGCTTGCAAGGTTTTGTTGCTTGTGGCTTGCTGCAAGATCGTGGAAGGGAATACGAGCAAGGCTGAAGCGAAAATAGGCGGAATCACCCCGCTCAAATTCAACTTAATGGGAATGTAATTCATGATGCGCTTGTTTTGGTTTTGCATCACCACTTTACGCGCATAAGAAATAGGGATCCTGCGCTCGGCCAATTCCACATAAATAATCGCAAAAATAGTCGCCAAAACAATCAAAACAATACCAATGAGCATTAAAATATTAATCACGCCCGTATTGACTAAATTGAATGTGCCTGAAATAGCCGATGGGATCCCTGAAACAATCCCAGCAAAAATAATAAGGCTAATCCCATTCCCCACGCCCCTTTGCGTGATTTGCTCCCCTATCCACATGAGCAGCATCGTTCCTGTAAGCATAGAAAACGCCGAAACGATCATAAAGACTTGCATATCAATCATGATCGCCCCATTCGCTCCACCGCTAATGCTCCTTAACCCTACTGAAACGCTCACCGCTTGGATCAGGGTGATTAAAATAGTCAAATAGCGTACGATTTGCATGTATTTTTGCATGCCGTCTCGCTCTTTTTTCATTTTAGCCAGGTTAGGGAAAGTCGCACTCAAAAGCTCCATGATAATAGAAGAAGTGATATAGGGCATGATACCCAAAGAAATGATGCTCAAGCGAGAAACCGCATTCCCACTAAACATGTTAAACAGACCCAAAGCGTTGTTGGAATTGCTGTCAAAAAAAGCCTTGATCGCTGCTAAATCCACGCCAGGAATGGGGATATAAGCTAATACTCTGTAGAGAAATAAAAAACCCAAAGTGATGAGTATCTTACTAGCAATGGCTTTATTCATAATAACTTATTCCTCTCCAATCAAGCTGATAAAACAAAGGCATTATTTCTGCCCGCTTGTTTTAATTCTCTCATCTTTAATTTTAGAAGCCAAAGTTTTAGCGTCTTTACCGATCAATTTCACGCCTTCAATATAAAGGGGGAAATGGTGCAAAGAACGCAAGCTTGAAAAAGTGATTTCTTCTAAATGCTTGATCGCTTCATTTTTATCCACATTGATAGAATAGATATGAGAATCTTTAGTCCTAAAACCTATTTTAGGCAAACGGCGTTGCAAGGGTTGTTGCCCTCCTTCAAAGCCTCTTTTAGCCTTATAACCTGTCCTTGCGGTTTGGCCTTTACCGCCTCTAGTGGCCGTCTTTCCCATGCCGCTGCCTTGACCACGACCCACTCGCTTGATTTTTTTAACGCTACCTTTAGCGGGTTTTAAATTTTCTAATCCCATTGTAATATCCTTTTCAACTACGCTTTGATTTTAGCTAAAGCGTCAAAAGTCGCGCGCACCACATTATAAGGGTTATTAGAGCCTAAAGATTTGGTTAAAATATCCTTAATGCCTGCCAATTCCACGATAGGGCGTGTTGAACCCCCAGCAATCACTCCTGTCCCCTCACTTGCCGGTTTCAATAAAATGCGACTCGCATTGTATTTATGCTCAATATCATGAGCGATAGTCGTGCCTTTAATCGTTACATGAATCAAATTTTTAAACGCATCATCTACCGCTTTTTTGATCGCATCAGGGACTTCTTTAGCCTTGCCTAAACCAAAGCCTACAAGCCCATTTTTATTGCCCACAACCACTAAAGCGTTAAAGCGGAAGCGCCTACCACCCTTAACCACTTTGGTTACACGACCAATATTCACAACGACTTCTTGAAACTCTTCTCTGTTAATCTCTTCCATACCTTTCCTTTCTGTCATAGAGCGATCCCGTTCTCTCTCAAGCTTTCAGCAAACGCTGCCACCACGCCATGATAGAGGTAACCATTCCTGTCATAAACCACCCGCTCAATCCCTGCTTTTTTCAATTCTTCAGCAAAGAGAGCGCCTAATTTTTTAGCGTCTTCTTGCGTGTTTTTAAAGCCCATTTTCCTGCCATCAATATGCGTTATGGTGTTTTGTTTCACATCATCAATCGCTTGCGCATAGAAATAGCGGTTGGAACGAAAAACGCTCACCCTAGGCCTTAATGCATCGCCTAAGAGCTTGCTTTTAATCCTTAATTTCCTGCGATCTCTTAAGGCTTTCTTTTTGTATAATGCTTTTGCGTTCATCAATCCACCTTATTTATTTTTTAGCCGTTTTACCAGCTTTTCTGATAATGACTTCATCGCTGTATTTCACACCCTTGCCTTTGTATGGCTCTGGGGGTCTGAAGCTTCTAATCTCAGCGGCGACTTGCCCTACTTTTTGCTTATCGCTCCCCTTGATAGTGATCGTATTTTTTTCCACCACCATTTCAATCCCTGCTGGAATGGGGTATTTCACCGGATGGCTAAAGCCCAAACTCAAATCCAAAGTCTTATTGCCTAAAGCCACTTTATAGCCCACGCCATTGACTTCTAAAGTCTTACTAAAACCGGTGCTTAACCCCACCACAATATTATTGGCTAACGCCCCATAAGTCCCCCAATAAGCCCTAGACTGCGCATCTTCGCCCACAGGTTGGAAGCTCAATTGGTTGTTTTCAAGCGTGATTTTCACTCGGTTGTGAGTTTCTAACTCATGCTTTTCTTTATTGTTTTTAAAAAGAAGCTTGCTCCCTTCAACGCTCGCTTGCACAGAGTTTGGAATTTCAATGATTCTTTTCCCGATTCTTGACATTTCTAATCCTTTACCAAATGCTGCAAAGCACTTCGCCACCGACATTTTGTCTGTAAGCTTCTTCGTTAGTGATCACCCCTTTAGAAGTGCTTACCACAATCACGCCATAGCCATTTTTAAAGCGCTTCAACTCGTTTTTTTGCTTATACACACGACGACCGGGCTTGCTTAAGCGCTTCACTTCGCTGATTTTTGAATGCCCTTTTTCGTCATAAGCCAATTGCACATAAACCGATTGTTTTTTGTCTTTATCTTTGATATTGAAATCTTTAATGAAACCTTTTTCCTTAAAAATCTCCAAGATAGAAACCACAATCTTTGCATAATAGAGCTGCGTGAATTCCAAGCGACGCATGGAAGCGTTTCTCAAACGAGTTAATGAATCTGCGATTATATCATTTACCATATCTTATCCTTACCAACTAGCTTTTCTTAAGCCTGGGATGAGTCCCTCACTGCCCATTTTTCTAAGGCATACCCTACAAAGTCCAAAATCCCTATAAACCGAATGAGGTCTCCCGCAAATGCGGCATCTGGTATAAGCCCTTACTTGGAATTTTGGTTTCCTTTGAGCCTTTGCTATCATTGATTTTTTAGCCATATTAACCCCTTATCTCACTTTTGCAAAAGGCAATCCAAGCAATTCTAATAACTTGAACGCTTCTTTATCGTTATTTGTAGAAGTTACCATCGTGATGTTCATGCCATGACTGACCATAATATCATCATAAACCACTTCTGGGAAAATCAACTGCTCATTGATACCAAAGGTGTAATTCCCACGCCCGTCAAACCCGTTTCGTGAAATCCCTCTAAAGTCCTTCACTCTGGGTAATGAAATCACAATCAACTTTTCCAAGAAATTATACATGCGTTTATTTCTTAAAGTAACTTTCGCTCCCACTGCCATGCCTTCTCTGATCTTAAAGCCTGCAACGGATTTTTTCGCTTTAGTGATAACGGCTTTTTGCCCTGCGATCAAAGAAATCGTTTGCGCGATATTTTGCATGATTTTCATGTCTTTTGCATGAGCCCCAGCGCCCACGCTGATAACGATTTTTTCTAGCTTGGGTAAAAGCATGGGGTTTTTGATGTCTAATTCTTGAGCGAGTTTCGCTTTCACTTCATTTTGATAAAATTGTTTCAAACCAAACACTACCTAACTCCTTAAGCTTTTTTCACATTAGAAATGTGCATGGGCTTTTCTTTATGGATAAAGCCCCCTTTAGGGTTATCATCAGTGGGTTTAATCGCTTTTTTCACCACTTTGCACCCTTCAACAACCACTTGAGAAGTCTTAGGCAACACCGCTAAAACCTTAGCGACTTTACCCTTATCATCTCCTGCAATGACTTTCACCATGTCATTTTTCTTGATTTCGCTTTTCATTATACAACCTCCGGCGCTAGAGAAATGATTTTCATAAAATTAGCGTAACGGACTTCCCGGCTCACTGGCCCAAAAATCCTTGTGCCAACAGGGTCTTTTTTAGCGTCCAAAATCACCGCTGCATTGTCATCAAAACGCACCAAAGAACCATTTTTTCTTTGAATTTCTTTCTTCGTTCGCACCACAACGGCTTTCACCACCTGGCCTCGTTTCACCTTGCCATTAGGGATAGCCTTTTTCACAGAAGCCACGATCACGCTACCCACGCTCGCGTAGCGTTTATGGCTGCCTCCTAACACCTTAATGCACATGATTTCTTTAGCGCCACTATTATCAGCGACATTCAATCTTGTAAAACTCTGTATCATGCTTATACTCCCACTACTAAAATTTCTTTAAGCGTGAAAGACTTGGTTTTAGAAAGTGGCTTGCACTCAATCGCGCTCACAAAATCCCCTACTTTCACTTGATTGTCTTGGTCATGGATAGTGTATTTTTTAAACTTTTTAACAATCTTTCGGTATTTTTCATGCACCACTTTTCTTTCCACAAGAATCACAGCACTTTTTTCAGCAAACTTGCTGATCACCTTGCCTTGCACCACCCTTTTATGCGGCTCTTTCGTATTCATTGCTTACCCTTTTTTTATTCAACGCTAGAAGAATGATGCGCGTTAATGGCCGTGTTAATGCGAGCGATATTTCTTCTGGCTTTCTTAATCTCGTTAGGATTACTCAATTGCATGGCTTTTAATTTAACGCGCAACTCAAAAAGCTCCGCCTTTTTAGCATGCAACAACTCTTCTAATTCCTTGATACTTTTATCTTTCAATTCAGTATATTTCATTTTCGCTCTCACAAGTTACAATTTTGGTTTTAAAAGGAAGTTTGCTTTGAGCTAGCGCTAAAGCCTCTCTTGCTAATCCTTCTTCAATGCCCAACATTTCATAAACGATCCTGCCAGGCTTGATATTCATCACCCATTTTTCCACAGAGCCTTTACCTTTACCCATCCTGGTTTCTAAAGGTTTAGCGGTTAAAGGCTTATCCGGAAACACTCTAATCCACACCTTACCCGCTCTTTTAATATGCCTTGTCATAGCCACCCTTGCGGATTCAATCTGGCGTGAATCAATCCTCCCATGCTCTATGGCTTTAATCGCAATATCCCCAAACGCAATGGAATTACCACGATGGGCTTTCCCACGATTGCGCCCTTTCATTTGCTTTCTGTATTTTGTTCTTTTTGGCATTAACATAATTATTGCCTCCCTCTTCTGCTTCTTCTAGGCTCTCTTTCTTCTTTAGCCTCTTCTTTCTTTTCAAATTGGATACCTTTTTGCAAAACTTCCCCTTTGAAAATCCACACTTTCACGCCAATAATACCATAGACCGTCATCGCTTCAGCAAAGCCATAATCAATCTTAGCCCTTAAAGTGTGTAAAGGCACGCGCCCTTCCATATACCATTCAGTGCGGGCGATTTCAGCCCCTGCTAAACGGCCAGAAACGCGCACCTTAACCCCTTTAGCACCAGATTTTAACGCCGCTTGCATGACCTTTTTCATCGCGCGGCGGAAAGCGACCCTTTTTTCTAGTTGGGTGGCTACATTTTCTGCGGCTAATTGCGCGTCAGCTTGGGGGCGTTTGACTTCTTTAATATTAATAGAAACTTCTTTTTTGATGAGCGTTTTTAGACCTTCTTTGACTTTTTCAATATCCACGCCTTTCTTACCAATGATAAGCCCTGGGCGAGCCGCTACAACCGTAACGCGCAGTTTTTTAGCCGCTCTTTCAATCACGATTTCGCTCACGCCTGCATAATAAAGCTCTTTTTTAAGAAACTTTCTGATCTTATTATCTTCATCAATATTGCTTGGAGCGGTGCGAGCGCTAGGGAACCATCTAGAAGTCCAATTCCTATTAATACCTAATCTTAAACCTACCGGATTAACTTTTTGTCCCATGCCCTACTTACCCTCTGCTTGATTTTTTTTATGGCTTTTAGAAGATTTCATTTCTTTCCCTTCTGCTACTTCTACGAATACATGAGATGTTGGTTTTCTAATGGCTGTGGCTCTACCTTTAGCCCTTGGAATGGAGCGCCTAAGCACAGGGCCAGCATCCACTCTGCAAGAAACAATCAGAGCGCTTTTAGCGTCTAAAGAGCCATTAGCGACTGCAGAAGCGACGACCTTTGAAAGCACTCTAGCGGCTTTATTGGGCGTAAATTCCAAACTAGCGATCGCTAATTCAGCGTTCATGCCTTGAATTTGTCTTGCAATCAATCTGGCTTTAGTAGGAGATAACCGCACAAATTTTAATAACGCTTTGCTCATTCTGCCTCCTTACTTACCAATCTTTTTTTGGACACTGCCTTTGTGCCCTTTAAAAGTTCTTGTAGGAGCGAATTCCCCCAACTTATAACCCACATGGTTTTCTGTGATATACACAGGGATAAAAACCCTCCCATTATGCACATTATAAGTAAAACCAATCATTTCAGGCAAAATGGTGCTTCTTCTAGACCATGTTTTAATGGGGCGGTTATCCTTACCCTCTTTTGCCTTGAGCGTTTTCTTCATCAAGTGGTCGTCTATAAAAGGACCCTTTTTAATTGACCTAGACATTCTTTAACCCTTTATTTGTGTTTCTTTCTGGAAATGATGAGCTTATCGCTAGCTTTTTTCTTTCTAGTTTTATAGCCCTTAGCTGGAGTACCCCAAGGCGATACAGGATGACCGCTTGTCCCTGTTTTACCCTCACCCCCACCATGCGGGTGATCCACTGGGTTCATCGCGCTTCCACGAGTTTGTGGGCGAATCCCTCTGTGGCGGTTACGCCCTGCCTTACCGATAGAGACATTGATAAAATCCTCATTCCCTACCACGCCAATGCTCGCCATGCATTCGCTTAAAATGTAGCGCATTTCAGAGCTTGGCATTCTAAGGATAGTGTATTTATTTTCCCTACCCATGATTTGAGCACTCATTCCTGCACTTCTGGCTAATTGCCCGCCAGCCCCCGGATGCATTTCAATGTTATGCACCACCGTTCCTATGGGGATATTTTTCAACTTCATCGCAAAGCCCGCTTTAATATCCAACCCGCCTTCAGCAGCGATAACGCTATCCCCTACTTTCAAACCGCTTGGCTGTAAGATGTAGCGTTTATCCCCATCAGGATAGACAATAAGAGCGATGCGCGCATTTCTGTAAGGATCATACTCAATCGCAGCCACTTTCCCTTCAATATTGTATTTATTGCGTTTGAAATCAATAATACGATAGAGTTTTTTAGCCCCTCTTTCTTTGTGGCGGCTGGTGATGCGCCCATTATTGTTCCTCCCTGCTGTCGCTTTAAGCTTAGTGAGTAAGCCTTTGACACTGCTTTTTGCGGTAATGTCTTTAGAATCCAACACCGACATGAAGCGTCTGCTTGGGGTGTAGGGCTTATAAGTTTTAATCGCCATAACGCTTTCTCCTTTCTACGCGCCAAGGGCGGCAATGCTAGCGCCCTCTGGAACTTTCACATAAAATTTCTTAAACGACTTTCTTTGTCCAAGCTTCCCTCTAAAGCGTTTCACCTTACCCTCTTGTTTCAAAGAATTGATTTTCAAAGGCTCAAAGCCAAAGTAAGTTTTAAACACTTCTTTAAGTTGGTTTTTGGTTACATGTTGAGCCGTTTGGACCACTAAAACGCCTTTTTCTTGCAATCCCAATGACTTTTCAGTGTAAAGAATTGACTTTATATCCATGATGTCTGCCATTTTTTACTCCTCTGTCTTATCTTGCACCACATGCTGAAACGCTGCTTCTTCCATCACTACAGAGCTAAACGCCGCTAAAAGATAAGCGTTCAATTCGCTCGCATCAATAACAAGGCATTTTTTAAGGTTGCTAAAGGCTAACTCAGTGTATTCATCCATGTTCATGCACACAAACAAAGTGTCTCGTTGCTCTAAAGCCTGGAACATTTGGTTGGCTTCTTTAGTCAAATGCTTCCTTTTATTGTCTTCAACCACGCCTTGTATAGCGATTTTTTCCACCACAAAAAGCTTATTCGCTTGCGCTTTTTCTTCTAAAGCGTATTCTAAAGCCAAGCGTTTTTGTTTTTTATTGATTTTAAGGTTGTAGTTACGGTTGTTCGTAGCCCCATGAGAAACACCCCCACCGACAAACACAGGCGAAGTGATGCTCCCTGCTCTGGCTCTTCCGCCCCCTTTTTGCGCCCAAGGCTTCCTACCGCCCCCACTCACTTCAGCGCGGTTTTTACTCTTAGCGGTATTAGCGCGCACAGAAGATAAATAGTGCTTCACATAAAGATAGAGGTTATGGCTGTTAATGCCCTCATATCTTTTGGGTAACTCCACGCTACCCTTTTCTTTCAAATGGCTGTCTAAAACGATGGCCTTACTCATATCAAACCCTTTATATTATATTCAATGATGGTTTTATAACGCCCTAATGCGCCCATAAGCCCCAGAAAAACCGGCTACTGAACCCTTTAGCACTAACACCATACTTTCTTTATCAAAAGAGAGCACCTCGTTTTGACAAGTAACTAGCTCATTGCCATAATGCCCTGCCATTTTCCTACCTTTTTGCACCCTTCCTGGCCATTCTCTGTTACCAATAGAACCAGGACGGCGGTGGAATCGGCTCCCATGAGCTGCAGGCCCGCCTTGGAAATTCCAACGCTTCATCACCCCCGCAAAGCCTCTTCCCTTAGTTTTAAAGCTCGCTTTAACCCTTTTAAGCGTTTCTAAAGCGCTCAAATCCAAATCGCCAAGCTCTTTTTGTTGGGAAGCTTTTAAAGTAGCGAAATGGTTAAACTCTTTGCTGAGTTGGTATTTCTTTTGCTGGCCTTCAATCGCCTTATTGTGTTTTTTATGCATCGCATAGGCCACTAAAGCTTTCCCATTTTCTAGCTGGCACACTTTCGCTTGCAAGACTTTAAGCAAGGTTACAGGCGTGCTGTTAGCATCAATGGTGCGGCTCATGCCTATCTTTTGAACTAAAAATTCCATATCTAACCCTTAATTTATTTATCTGCGTTAGGACTACTTCGTTTCCATAGAAGTTACTTCTACATCCACTTCAGGAGCTAAATCTAACTTCATCAAGCTATCCACAGTTTCTGGGGTGGCCGAAATAATATCAATCAATCGGCTATAAACCCTAATTTCAAACTGCTCTCTTGAATCCTTATTGACATGCGGGGAGCGTAAAACGGTGTAACGCTTATTCTTAGTCGGTAAAGGGATAGGCCCTCTAATTTCAGAACCCGAACGCTTCACGGCTTCCACGATAGCCACAACGGAGCGATCCAACACTCTATGGTCATAAGCTTTGAGCTTCAACCTGATTTTTTCCATAAACTCTCCTAAAAGAACTCGTTTCATTCATTGCTAAAACAGAATAAAACAATAAAATAAAAACTGAAATACTACTCAAAATGCACCCTTTAGTCAATAGATTTTACCCTTTTTAGGCGCTTTTTAGGGATTTTTACTTCCTTTTTATAAGGAAATATAAAGAAAATGCGCTACGATTATCCCATTCCATTCCCTTAAAAGGAAGTTCATGCCCCTTTCTTGCTTGCACCCTTTTGGCCCTTTTGAAACCCCTAACAAACCGGATTTAAACAACCCTCTTTTAGATCCCCCTTCAAGCGATAAAATCTGCCTTTTAGGCCCGATGAAATCCGGTAAAACCACTTTCGCGCTCAAACTAGCAAAAAATTTTAAAAACCCTGTGTATATCAATTGCAACGACATGCGTTTGAATAAAAATATCTTAAGTTCTTGGCTTTTAAAATGGCATTTAGAAAAGAAAATGGACTCACTCATTTTAGACAATGTGGATCGTTTGGATTTTAGCCTGCCAAAGCTTTCTCAAATCATTCTTATCCCTAGCCTTTTAAACCCTATCATACCGCCCGATTTTAGCCTGTGCTATGCGTTAGGGTTGAGTTTTAAAGAATACAGCCGCTTTTTCAAGCCCAACACCCCTAAAAGCACTCTGTTTAACCGCTTTTTAAAAGAGGGCAACGCTTTAGATGCACTTTTTATCGGAAATGAACCAGAAAAAATCCTAAAAAAACAAGAAAATATCAAATTGATCTTTCAAGCTTACGCCCCTTTAATGGCTAAAATCTGCGCGTATCAATCTAAATTCATGAGCGTTTTTTACCTTTATACGCAACTCAAAAAAGAGCTTAAAATTTCTAAAGACACCCTCTATAAACTTTTACACACGCTAGAGCAACAACGAGTCCTTTTTTTAGTCCCCAGTTTTGAAAACCATAAAACCAAATTGTATTTGTGCGATTTCGCTTTGCCCTATAGCCTAACTTCTAGCCCATCGCTTTTAAATATTTTTGAAAACATGGTTTTTTTAGAGCTTTACAAGCAATTCCCCAACCACAAGCTTTACTCTCATGATAACGGGATTTTCATTTTGCACAAAAACAACGCTAATCAGTTCGCCCTCATCGCCCACGCTTTCCCCACGCCCCATTTTTTAGAAAAACAGCTTTCATGGTGCAATGAACATGGGTTTTTTAATATTATCGTCGTTTCCATCAACGCCCCCATTTTAGCGGATAATTCTTCTTACAAACACCTCAATTTTATTGATTTTTCTTTGGATATTCAATCTATTTTGGTATAATAATTATTATATACTTATATACTTATATACTTATATACTTATATACTTATATACTTATATACTTATTATTACTCATTTTTGCGAATTATTATTATATTTTTTATTTTTTCTTAAGCTAACCCACTATAAGCTATCCTAGTATTTCGTTTTTTTGAGAAATACCAACCTACCCTAAAAGCGTAGGGCATTTTTAATATTCTTTTGTAGAAAGGAAGCTATAATGAACGCATTGAAGAAATTAAGTTTCTGCGCCTTTTTGTCCCTAAGCCTTTTCGCTCAAACAGCGCATGCCGAGAGTTTTCAAGACATCGCAGACTATCCTAGTTGGCTTAAAATCAATCTTTTTAAGCATGATAACTACCTCAATCAATACATTGGTTCAGCTATTATCGTCAAAGAAAAAAACGATTTTTACTCCAATTACATCCTCTACGATGACAACTTGCCCCCTGAAAAAAACGCTGAAAAAATCGCTCTTTTAAGGGCTAAAATGAACGCTTACAGCACTTTAGAAAGCGTTCTCATCAATAAAAAAATGCGAAAACGCATCTATAGAGCCATGCAAGTTAAAAGTAACGCTATCAACCATTTGTTCAGGCTTCTTAATTTTTTAGTGTCTAAATCCATTTTAGCCAAAAGGTATGTGGATCAAATCAACCATCGTGTGTATGTTATGGTGCAATTCCCTTTCATTCAGCCTGAAGAATTGGTCACTTACTTTAAAAGGAAAAATGTTAATCTCACTCCAACGAGCGCCACTAATCTCAGCGCCATTCTCAACAAGGCGTTATTCCATATCTAATGGTTTAAAAAGCGAGCGGTTTTTAAGCGTGAAGCTATGCCTGTGAAAGGGCGTAGCCCCCAATTTGTTAATCGCTTCCATGTGTTTTTTAGTCCCGTACCCGCAATTCTTATCCCAGCCGTATTCCTTAAACAAGGCGTGCAATCCTAGCATTTCTTTATCTTTGGAAGTTTTTGCCAAAACAGACGCCATAGCGATTTGAGCGATTTTCTCATCGCCCTTAATGATCGTTTGCAGATCAGGATAGCGTTTGTTGAAGCCAAACGCCGTGTTGCCATCTATCTTTATTCCATTAGCTAAAGGGCTTAGCGTTTCTAAAATTTCTTGCACAGCGAGTTTCAAACACACCCCCAAGCTCAAGCGATCAATTGTATCTGCGCTTTTTTTAATGATGCAAAATTCCACCTCACCATGCGATTTGATTTTATCTTCCAAGAAAAAACGCTTATTTGGGCTGAGCTTTTTGCTATCCTTAAGGCCCATTTTTAGAAAATCTAAGGCTGTTTTTTCATTACACACCACCCCAGCCACAAAAAGCGAACCGGCCAAACACCCCCTACCCGCTTCATCAATGCCTAAAGTCATTGATGCGCAATCAAACCCATATAAATTTCTATCCATGTGCCTCATGCACTATCCTGTTTTCTCTTAGTTTCTTAATAAACTCTGTCAATTCTTTTTCAAAGTTTTTCACGCTTTTTCTATCGCTTGGTGATGAGGGGATAGTCAAAAAATACCCCCTACCAATTAGCTTGGCATGCTTACCTCCAGATTCCAAATAAAGATTCAAATCTTTATTGTCATGCAATGCCTCTTTTAAGATCTTACGAATCTCTTTGCAGTTAGTGGCTTTTTCAGGATTCATCTCACGCACCCACCCAAGGTTTTCAAACCTTAGGCCCAATCATTTTTTCAGGCACTACGAATTTGTCAAAATCTTCAGCGCTCAACAGCTTCAATTCCACCGCGCTTTCTTTTAAAGAAATGCCTTTTTTGTGGGCGTTTTTAGCGATTTTAGCGGCGTTTTCATAGCCTACATGCGGGTTGAGAGCGGTTACTAGCATTAAAGAATGGTGCAAGTAATAATCAATTTTTTCTCTGTTGGGTTCAATGCCGCTCGCGCAATGGGCATTAAAGCTTTCCATGCTATCGCTCAACAGCCTTAAACTTTGCAAGAAATTATAAATAATCACCGGCTTGAACACATTCAATTCAAAATTACCCTGACTGGCCGCTATGCCAATAGCGGTATCATTCCCCATCACTTGCACGGCTACCATTGTCATCGCTTCGCATTGCGTGGGGTTGACTTTACCGGGCATAATAGAACTACCCGGCTCGTTTTCAGGGATATTCAGCTCGCCCAAACCACAGCGCGGCCCACTCGCAAGCCATCTAATATCGTTAGCGATTTTCATCAAATTCGCCGCTAAAGCTTTAAAAGCCCCATGCGCATAAGCGATAGCGTCATGGCTAGTGAGTGCATGGAATTTATTAGGCGCAGAAATGAATTTCACCCCACTCAACTGGCTCAATTCTTCAGCCACTTTTTCGCCTAGTTCTTTATGAGCGTTTAGCCCGGTGCCTACGGCAGTCCCGCCTATGGCTAATTCCCTTAAATGCTCCAAACTCTCTAAAATTTGTTGTTTGGAATGCTCTAGCATGCTTGCATAGCCGCTAAATTCTTGCCCCAAAGTTAAAGGCGTGGCGTCTTGCAAATGCGTGCGCCCGATTTTGACAATCTCTTTAAATTGTTGGCTTTTTTCTTTAAAGGTTTTTAACAGATTTTCCAAACTAGGGAGCAATTTGCGCGTGATTTCTAACGCGCTCACAATGTGCATTGCAGTAGGGAAAGTGTCGTTAGAGCTTTGAGACATGTTCACATCATCGTTAGGGTGGATGAGTTTTTTCTCTCTAAAATTGCCCCCTAAAATTTCGGTGGCCTTATTGGCAATGACTTCATTGAGGTTCATGTTTGTTTGAGTCCCGCTCCCTGTTTGCCATATTGCCAACGGAAACTCACCGCACAACTCGCCTTTTAAAATGCAATCGCACGCCTTGATAATGGCTTGCGATTTTTCTAGGCTCAATTTCCCTAACTTGTGGTTGACAACCGCTAAACTTCTTTTAAGCTTTGCAAACGCGCCAATGAGTTCTTTAGGCATTTTTTCAGTGCCGATTTTAAAGTTTTCAAAACTGCGTTGCGTTTGAGCCCCCCAGTATTTGCTGTCATCTACTTGAATTTCGCCCATCGTGTCATGTTCGATTCTAAATTGCATATTAATCCTTTGAAATTTGATTTTAAAACCTTAAAAAAATAGCATAAACTCCTATACCTTCTACTTAAAAACGCTAATTTTTTCATTTCTTTAAAAAAACCATTTCCACAATTTTTACACAAAAGAGGGTTATCATTCTTTCGCAACAAGGATTTTCTTGTTATCTTATTGTAAAGGTCAAAACGATGAAAAAATTAGGCGCTTTATTGTTAGCGGGCATGTTGGGGGTTATGAGTTTAAACGCATGGGAGCAAACCCTAAAAGCCAATGATTTGGAAGTGAAAATCAAATCCGTGGGTAACCCCATTAAAGGCGATAATACTTTTATTCTTAGCCCTACCCTAAAGGGTAAAGCTTTAGAAAAAGCTATCGTTAGGGTGCAGTTTATGATGCCTGAAATGCCTGGCATGCCAGCGATGAAAGAAATGGCGCAAGTGAATGAAAAAAACGGCATTTATGAAGCCAAAACCAATCTTTCTATGAACGGGACATGGCAGGTTAGGGTGGATATTAAATCTAAAGAGGGTCAAGTTTATCGCGCTAAAACTAGCCTGGATTTATAAGGGCATGCTATCTTTTATAAGTGCATTCTATAAAAGGGGCGTTTCAATACGCCTTTTAACAGCTTTGTTACTGCTTGTTGGTTTGGGTTTGGCTAAAGATTTAGAGATCCAATCTTTTGTAGCTAAATACCTTTCTAAAAATCAAAAAATACAAGCCTTGCAAGAGCAAATTGACGCTTTAAGTTCTCAAGCTAAAGTGGTCAGCAAATGGGATAACCCTATTTTGTATTTAGGCTATAACAACGCTAATGTGAGCGACTTTTTCAGGCTGGATAGCACCTTAATGCAAAACATGAGCTTGGGCCTGTCTCAAAAAGTGGATTTAAATGGTAAAAGACTCACGCAATCTAAAATGATTGACTTAGAAAAACAAAAAAAGATCTTAGAACTTAAAAAAACCAAGCAGCAATTAGCGATCAATTTAATGATAAGCGGCATTGAAAATTATAAAAATCAAAAAGAAATAGAGCTTTTAAACGCAGCGATTAAAAATTTAGAAAACACCCTTTATACAGCCAACCATTCCAGTTCACCCAACTTGATAGCGATCGCTAAATTAGAAATTTTAAAATCGCAATTAGAAATCAAAAAAAACAATTTAGAAGAGGCCCTATCTAGCAGCCATTATTCTATGGGTGAATTGACTTTTAAAGAAAACGAGCTTTTGAGCATTGCCCCAAAAAATGTTGAATTAAACAAAGAGCAAGAGCTCCATCAAATTAGCGCCACCAATTACGATATTGCAATCGCTAGGCTTGATGAAGAAAAATCGCAAAAAGACATCACCCTAGCCAAAAAAAGCTTTTTAGAAGACGTGAATGTTACTGGGGTGTATTATTTCCGCTCCAAACAATATTATAACTATGACATGTTTAGCATCGCTTTGTCTATCCCCTTGCCTATTTATGGCAAGCAAGCCAAATTAGTGGAACAAAAGAAAAAAGAAAGTTTAGCGTTTAAAAGCGAAGTAAAAAACACCAAAAACAAAACGCACCACCTGGCCCTAAAACTCCTTAAAAAGTTAGAAACCTTGCAAAAAAACCTAGAAGCCCTTAATAAAATTGTAGGGCAAAATGAAAAAATCGCGCAAATTTATGCGCTTGATTTGAAATCTAGCGGCGATTACAACGCTTATTACAACGCCTTTAACGACAAAATCAACATTCAAATCACCCAACTTGAAACCTTAAGCGCTCTCAATAGCGCTTATTTGTCCTTACAAAACCTTAAAGGATTGGAATGAAACGGCTTTTATTTTTAGGATTGATTCTTTTTAGCCCCTTATGCGCTAATACTCAAAAGACAAAAGAAGTTAAAAGCCAAACCCGTTTTCATTTTTCCACCACTAAAGTCATAGAAAAAGAATTCGCTCAAAGCCGACGCTATTATGCGCTTTTAGAGCCCAATGAAGCGCTGATTTTTTCTCAAACCCTGCGTTTTGATGGCTATGTAGAAAAGCTTTATGCAAATAAAACCTATACCCCCATTAAAAAGGGCGATAGATTATTGAGCGTGTATTCCCCTGAATTAGTGAGCGTCCAAAGCGAGCTATTATCGTCATTGAAATTCAACCAACAAGTGGGAGCGATCAAAGAAAAATTAAAACTACTAGGGTTAGAAAACTCTAGCATTGAAAAAATCATCAGCGCCCATAAAGTCCAAAACACCATAGACATTCATTCTCGTTTCAATGGCGTTATTTTTAAAAAAAGCCCGGATTTAAATGAAGGGAGCTTTATTAAAAAAGGGCAGGAACTTTTTCAGATCATAGATTTAAGCCAATTGTGGGCGGTGGCTAAAGTCAATCAAGAAGATTTAGAGTTTTTAAAAAACACGCATAAAGCGATCTTGTTTGTAGAAGGGATTAAAGGAAAGCAAGAAATCGCACTTGAAAACATTAACCCTATCATAAACCCCCAAGACAAAATGCTAGAAGCGCGCTTCACTGTGCCTAATCTTAAATGGCTTTATTACCCTAATATGTTCGCTCAAGTAGAAATCTTTCAAAAACCCCAAAAAATGAAGATCTTACCTAAAGAAGCGGTTTTGATTAAGGGGGGGAAAGCTATCGTGTTTAAAAAAGATGATTTTGGTTTAATCCCCCTAGAAATTAAAGCCGTTCGCTTGAGCGATGGGAGTTATGAAATTTTAGAGGGTTTAGAGGTGGGTGAAGAAGTCGCTAATAACGCTTTATTCGTGCTAGACGCTGACGCTCAAAACAATGGGGATTATTAAAAATGATAGAAAAAATCATTGATTTAAGCGTTAAAAACAAGCTCATTACCGCTTTAATCACTCTGCTTATTTTTTTAGCCTCTTTGTGGGCGATAAAAAGCGTTCGTTTGGACGCTTTGCCGGATTTAAGCCCGGCTCAAGTGGTCGTGCAAATCACTTACCCCAATCAAAGCCCTAAAATCGTGCAAGAGCAGGTTACTTATCCGCTAGTTTCTACTTTTATGAGTATCGCTGATATTGACACGGTTAGGGGGATTTCTAGCTATGAAAGCGGTTTGATTTACATCATTTTTAAAGACGGCGTCAATTTGTATTGGGCTAGAGACAGGGTTTTAGAACAATTAAACCGAGTGAATAACCTCCCCAAAGACGCTAAAGTGGAAATAGGGAGCGATTCCACTTCTATTGGTTGGGCGTATCAATACGCTCTGTCTAGCGATAGCAAGAATTTAAGCGATTTGAAAGTCTTGCAAGATTTTTATTACCGCTATGCGCTTTTAGGGGTTGATGGGGTGAGTGAGGTTGCGAGCGTGGGGGGCTTTGTGAAAGATTATGAAATCACGCTTAACAACGATTCTCTAATCCGCTATAACTTGAGTTTGGAGCAAGTCGCTAACGCGATTAAAAATTCCAATAACGATACCGGTGGGGGTATTATTTTAGAAAACGGGTTTGAAAAAATTGTGCGATCGCATGGGTATATCCAATCTTTGAAAGATCTAGAAGAAATTGTGCTTAAAAAAGAAGGGGCTATCCCTTTAAAAATCAAAGATATAGCCAGCGTTAGGCTAGTTCCAAAACCACGCAGAGGAGCTGCTAATCTTAATGGCAATAAGGAAGTGGTGGGGGGGATTGTGATGGTGCGCTATCACGCTGACACTTATAAAGTCCTTAAAGCCATTAAAGAAAAAATCGCCACCTTACAAGCGAGCAACCCTGATGTGAAAATCACAAGCGTGTATGACAGGAGCGAATTGATTGAAAAAGGCATTGACAATTTGATCCACACGCTCATAGAAGAAAGTGCAATCGTGTTAGTCATCATTGCGATTTTTTTGTTGCATTTCAGGAGCGCGTTAGTGGTCATTATCACTCTGCCTTTAAGCGTGTGCATTAGTTTCTTGCTCATGCGTTATTTCAATATTGAAGCGAGCATCATGAGTTTAGGGGGCATTGCGATCGCTATAGGGGCGATGGTGGATGCAGCGATTGTGATGGTAGAAAACGCTCACAAGCATTTGCAACACATTGACATGAAAGACGATATTCAAAGGGTTAATGGCATTATAGAAGGGGTTAAGCATGTGGGAGGGGCGATATTTTTTGCTTTAATGATTATCGTGGTTTCTTTCTTGCCAATTTTTGCACTCACCGGTCAAGAAGAAAAGCTTTTTGCCCCTTTAGCTTACACCAAAACCTTTGCCATGCTAGTAGGAGCGCTACTCTCTATCACCATAGTCCCTATTTTAATGGTATGGCTCATTAAAGGGCGGATCTTAGAAGAGTCTAAAAACCCCATTAACGCTTTTTTCATTAAAATTTATGGCGCGAGCTTGAAGGTTGTGCTTAAGTTTAGATACGCTTTTTTAATAGCGAGCGTTGTGGGTTTAGGGGGCTTGTATGTATCGTATCAAAAACTTAACTGGGAATTTATCCCCCAAATCAATGAAGGGGTAATCATGTATATGCCCGTAACGCTTAATGGCGTGGGCATTGATACCGCTTTAGAATATTTGAAAAAAAGCAATAGCGCTATCAAGCAATTGGATTTTGTCAAACAGGTTTTTGGTAAAGTGGGGCGCGCTAACACCAGCACCGATGCGGCCGGTTTAGCCATGATAGAAACCTACATTGAATTAAAGCCACAAAACGAATGGAAAGAAAAGCTCAGTTACAAAGAAGTTAGGGATAAATTAGAAAAAACCTTGCAATTAAAAGGCTTGACCAACTCATGGACTTACCCCATTCGTGGGAGGACAGACATGCTCTTAACGGGCATTAGAACGCCCTTAGGCATCAAGCTCTATGGCAATGATACGGATAAATTGCAAGAATTAGCGATCCTTATGGAGCAACAGCTCAAAACCCTAAAAGAGAGTTTGTCCGTTTTTGCAGAGCGTTCTAATAATGGCTACTACATCACGCTGGATTTGAATGATGAAAATCTAGCCCGTTATGGCATCAATAAAAACGCTGTGTTAGATACGATTAAATTCGCTTTAGGCGGGGCCACGCTCACTACCATGATTAAGGGCGTAGAAAGCTACCCTATCTCTTTACGCTTAGAAGATACAGAAAGAGATAGCATTGAAAAATTAAAAAACCTCTACATCAAAACCGCTTACAATTACTTGCCCTTAAGAGAATTGGCCCATGCGTATTACGACAATTCGCCGGCGGTGTTGAAAAGCGAAAAGGGTTTGAACGTGAATTTTATTTATATTGTGCCTCAAAATGGTATAAGTTCTGATACTTACAGACAACTCGCCACAAAAGCGCTAGAAAAAATCCAATTGCCTAGCGGGTATTATTATGAATTTAGCGGCGAAAGCCATTATTTAGAAGAGGCGTTTAAAACCTTACAATACATCGTGCCGGTGAGCGTGTTTATCATTTTTATTTTAATCGTCTTTGCTTTAAAGAATTTCACTAATTCCTTGCTATGCTTTTTCACTCTGCCGTTTGCGTTTTTGGGAGGGTTGATATTCATGAATCTCATGGGCTTTAACATGAGCGTAGCGGCGTTAGTGGGCTTTTTAGCCCTTTTAGGGGTAGCGAGCGAAACGGCTATTGTGATGATCATCTATTTAGAAGATGCATTTCAAAAATTCATTAAAACCCCTTTAAAAGAGCAAAACAGCGCCGCTTTAAAAGAAGCCATCATGCATGGGGCGGTGCTTAGGGTAAGGCCCAAGCTTATGACTTTTTTCAGCATTCTAGCTTCACTCATTCCTATCATGTATAGCCATGGCACGGGTAGCGAGATCATGAAATCCATTGCCGCACCCATGCTAGGGGGCATGATAAGCAGCGTTATATTGACGCTTTTTATTATCCCTACGGCGTATTTTGTGATCAAGAACGCTAAAATTAAGGGTTAAAATTATTCTTAATCTTTTTAGGGTTTAACCTCAAATAACAATCGTATTAAAAAAAAATCTTTTCTAGCGCATGGCTTTGGACTAAAACCATATAAAGAATGGTAGGGAGCGTGATGCTTAAAATAAACGCCTTAAAAATCCGGTGCAAAAAAATAACGGCTAAAAAAGCGATGATTTCATTAAGCCCATAAGGGGGTTTTAAAATGTGAATGTCTTTGAAACAATAGACCACGAGCATGCCTATCACTGAGCATGATAAAGCCCTGCCCAAATAGCGCACAAAATCATTGGGCGGGTTTTTCGCATTAAACACCATAAAAGGCCAAACGCGCGTGAAATAAGTCGTTAGTATGATAACTAAAATAATGAGTATAGAATGCATTAACATTCCAACTGCTTCCTAAAAACAATGAGGGCAAGCACCATTAAAACTAAAGCGATGAGCAAAAAGTATTCAGTCCCAAAAAGCGCTAAACAAATAATCGCAATAACGATCCCAAGCCATGCGTTTTTATGATTCGTGTTTCGTTTGTATTGCTCCATAAACAACACGATAAAAATCGCTGTCATTACAAATTCCATGCCTTGAGTGTCAAAAGAAAAATGCGACCCCACTAACGAACCCACCAACGAGCCAAAAATCCAATAAGAATGGTTGAGTAAGGAAATGCTAAAAATAAAGTCTTTTTCACTAACCCCCTCTTTAGGGGCATACAAATTCAATAAGGCAAAGGTTTCATCCGTGAGTGCATGCGCTAAATACGGCAAACGCCATTTGGCGTCTTTAAATCTATCTAGCATGGAGAGTGCGTAACAAGTCTGTCTCGCATTCACTAACAAGCTCACAACAAGCACATTCATCAAACTCGCATGCGTGCTTAAAAGCGTGATCGCTACAAATTGGACCGCCCCAGCATAGATGAATAACGACATGAATAGGGCTACTTTATAATCATAGCCATGCTGGACTAAAAGCACCCCAAAGGTCATTCCCATAAGCAAATACCCTAAAAAGATAGAAATGGTGTGAGGGAGAGCGTCTTTAAAGGCTTTTAGAAACTCATGCATCAACAACCTTTCATTTAAACCAGTCTTTAATTTTAGAAATGCAAGTTTCTAAAACGCTTTTATGCGGTTCGCCTTCATAGCCAAAACTCGCATGCAATTTTTCCAATAACCCTTGCTGTTCTTTGTTCAAACTTTTTGGATAAATCACTTGCAATTCCACGATCAAACTCCCCCTATAAGAGCTTTCAGGGTGTTTCACGCCCTCATTTCTAAACACAAAAGTTTGTTTGTCTCTGGCGTTTCTAGGGATTTTTAATTCCAATTCGTCTCCTCTTAAAGACGGCACTTTGATCGTATGCCCTAAAGCGATAGTGGTGAAAAATACCGGCGCTTCAATGAATAAATCACAGCCCTCGCGCTTGAAATGCTCATCTTCTTTGACTTGCGCTTCTAAATACAAATCCCCTCTTTTGCCCTTCTCGTATTCATTACCCTTGTTTTTAAGCACCATGCGGTTTTGATCATCAATGCCTTCAGGGATTATTGCATCAATTTCTTCATCTTTAAGAATGTAGGTTTTACCCTTACACGCTTGGCATGGGGTTTTAATGATCTTGCCCTTGCCTTTACACGCCCCACAAGTTTGTGCAAAACTCATAAAACCTTGACGCATAAACACTTGCCCTTGCCCATTACATTGCTTGCAAGTTTCTAGGGCTTTATCTTTAGCGCCCGTGCCATCGCAGACTTCACAAACGCTTTGGTATTGGACTTTAATCGTCTTTTTACAGCCAAAAACCGCTTCTTTAAAACTCAATTTAATGGTTTGCAAATAATCCGGTGCAATAGCGCTTTTTTGCCTTTTATTCCCCCTAGCGCCAAACCCAAAAGCGTCTTCAAAAAACGAGCCTAAATCTTCAAAAAAATCAGAAAAATCGCTTTGGCTTGTGCCGGCTTGATTTAAGCCCTGCTTGCCATACCTATCGTATAAGGCCCGTTTCTTTTCATCGCTTAACACCCCATAGGCTTCATTGATGAGCTTGAATTTTTCTTCAGCTTCTTTATCGCCGGCGTTTCTGTCTGGGTGGTATTTTAACGCAAGCTTTCTGTAAGACTTTTTAATCGTCTCTTGGTTGCTGTGTTTTTCCACTTCTAAAATTTCATAATAACTTAATTCCACGATCGCTCCAAAAATGGCATCAAAAACGCTTATTTTACCTTAAAAGCGATAAGTTTGCGTGTTTTGTATGCACTAAAAAACTTAGATAAAATAACACGATGAAACTATAGTAATAAAGATAACCTTATGAGATTTTTTCGCTTTTTAGTATTTTTTCTAACTTTTTCAAACGCGCAGATAATGATGACCTTTGATTCTCAAACCAACGCCAAACTTTCGCGCTCTAACGAACAACTTGCTGACATGCTCTATAAACTCAATGAAAGTTTAAAAATCTATCAAAATGTGCTTTCTAACAACCAGGATCAACTCAAAGAAATCAAAAAAGCTAACAGCACGCTAAATAGTCAAAGGCGTTTTTTAAACGCCAGTCAGATCCGCCTTATGGACGCTGATGCGTTATTGAAACAAAGCGCTTTGGAATTAGAAAAATTGCAAGCTTTAGAGAAAAGCCTAAAAGAAAGCGTGGAGCAAGAACGCTTGATCAAAGAATCTCAAATGATTTTTTTGCAAGAGCATTGCCCTTATTTGAGCGGCGTTAAGAATTTAGAAGAGGCTTCAAACGCTTTAGAAGTCCAAGAGCAAAACAACGCCCTTTTTTTACTTAAAGAGCCTAAACTCGCTCATTTGTTCTCAAAACTAGATTTGATGAGCGCTTTAAACGCCTTGTGCGATCAAGTTTTAGAAAACCAAGCCCAAGATCAACAAGCCCATAACAAAACCTTAGAATACAACGCCCTCATCAACCATGACTTTCAAGCCTATAAAGCCATGCGTTTGAAAAAAGTCCAAAACAAGCTTCAAAATCAAATCCAAGCCCAAGAAGACGCCCTAAAAACCTTTTTGCCCCTAGAAAAACGCCTAGAAACTTTAAAAACGCATTTTTTATGCGATAAAGAAAACCTCAAATCATGCGCTAACCAATTGCACCAACGCTACCAAAACGCTTTAATAGAGCGGGACAAGGAATTGAAAAACGCTAAAAACAATAAAGAAAAGCAAGCCTTGATTTTAGCCAATTACGAGCATGCTTTAAAAACCTTGAATATAGAATTTTTAAGCGAATTGAATAAACAAATGGCGTTTTTAAATGAAACCATGGCATTAAACGCCCAAGTTTTAGCCCTTCTAGCCAAACAGCACACTAAAAAATCCTTAAATTTTAACAATGATTTTAAGGGGCATTCTGGCACTGAAAAAGCCCTTATTAAAAATATCCGCTTAGATCCGCATGGATTCCCTAGCTTTAAAAATTTTAAGCAAGAATAGGGCTTAAGTTTTTAAAACCTTTTTATAGGATACAAGCATAAAAGCCTTAAACGATCACGCCCCCACCTAGCACAATATCGTCTTCATAGACCACCAAGGCTTGCCCTTTAGCCACGCCATAAAAAGGTTCTTTAAACTCCACTTCAATCATTCCATCTTTCAAGCTTACAAACGCTTTAGTAGGAACGCTTCTGTAACGGGCCTTGATGAAATATTCGCCGCTTTTAAAATCTTTCATCAAAGATTTGTTTTGAGCTTTGAGAAAATGTGTGGCTAGATCTTCTTTTTTACCCACGACTAGCTCGTTCTTTTTAGCGTCAATTTGAACCACAAAATGCGGTTCTAACGCTCCCTTAACACTAAAGCCTTTGCGTTTGCCAATCGTGTATTGCATATAGCCCTTATGCGTGCCAATGATTTCGCCTTGTAAATTTTTCACCACGCCCTCTTTTTCCACTTCAACATGTTTTTTTAAAGTGTCAATGTAGCTTTTTTCCACAAAGCAAATTTCTTGAGATTCCTTATAAGTCTCTAAAGTGCCTAAAAAAGGCATCGCATTCAAGGCTAAAGGCTTAATGTCTTTTTTCAATAAATCCCCTAAAGGGAACACCAATTTAGCGATGACTTCATGCTCTAAAGCGTATAAAAAATAGCTCTGATCTTTAGTTTTATCCAAAGCTTCTCTGATGTAGCTCACCTGATCAATTTCTTTAATCCTCGCATAATGCCCGGTAGCGATTTTTTCACACCCTAATTTTAAAGCATGATCTAAAGCCAGCCCAAACTTCATTAAAGGGTTGCACAACGCGCATGGGTTAGGGGTTTGCCCTTCTTCATACGCTGCAATGAATGCATCATAAACTGCGCTTTTAAAATCCTTTTGAAAGTCCAAAATCTCTAAAGGAATGCCTAAAAACTCGCACGCTTTTTGAGCGTTTTTAATGTATAAATCGTGTTTTTTTTCACTCGCATGGAGCTTTAAATAAATCCCCACTAATTCATGCCCTTGCTCTTTTAAGCTATAGGCACTATAAGAACTATCCACCCCCCCACTGAGTAATACCGCTATTTTCATTGTTATTCTTTCATTCAATTATTATGGTTCGTAGTCTAGCGCAAAAACCATTCATAACTGCCCTTTTTTAACCATTGGCATGCTAAAATACGCCTAAGATTTTTAAAATCGCATCAAAACGCACGGAGAATAAAGGGTAATGGCCAAAATTGAATTGTTAGCCAAATTCACGCAAATCGCGCTCCCTAACAGCCACCCTTTATTGAAAAAAGTTTTAAACTACGCTAAAAAGCATTTCAGCCAGTGCCACATGCTCTCTTCGTCATTACTCATCTTAAACGACACGGAATGTTTTAAAAAAAATTACTTGCTTAACTGGGTTTATCATGCCCTTGAATGCACGCATGAAAGGGATATTAGCGTGCATTCTTTAGAAGAAATTTTGCAAAAAAGCCACTTGCCCATACGCATTAAAATCATGGCTCAAAACACGCTTTTAGAAAAAATAGAAGTGAAAGTTTTAACCTTTAGTGCAGAATACGCGCTTTTTATCACCAAGCACCCCATCGCCAAGCGCTTTTTACGCCAAAAATTTAACGGCTATGTGTTTTTAGAAACCCAAGATGAATTGCATATAAGGGGCGATTCAGAGCGTTTTTGGGAACTCATTTTAACGCTCCATGAAAATAAGATCGTCCATAACGCATGCTTAGATTTCATCTACCCTAATGGCTTTGATAACAACAGCTACACCACCATAGCCGAACGAAAATTAAGAGAATGCTATAAAACGCTAGGGTTTATCAAGCATGAAAATTTTAGCGAAGTCAAAAAGCGCTATTTGGAATTGGCTAAAACCTACCACCCTGATTTGTGCGATCTCAAAGAAAAAAAGGCTCTTTATGCCAAGCGTTTTGCGATCATTCAAGAGGCTTACCGCCACATCAAAAAACACGCTTAAATCCCTAAACTAGCCCTAATCGCACTAGAAGAAATCGGTGCATCAATGCCTTTTAAAGGGAAATAACGCCCCTTAAATTGGATCTCTTCATAGCCAATCCTTTCAAAAACCACTAATTCCACCCTTTTTAAAAGCTCTGTGGCGTTTGTCCAAGAAGAAAGATGCCTCAAACAATCCGCCCCTATGACTAAATACAGCGTTTTAGGGCCATAGAGTTTTTGAAAATGCAAAACGCTTTCTATCGTAGGCACGGCTTTTTCTTGCTTGATTTCAAAATCGCTCAACAACACCCTAGGCATGCCTTTTAAAGCCAATTCTAATTCTTTAAAACGGGTTTGTGCGTCCAAAAAACATGGCTTTTTGAAAGGGTTTTGATAAGCGGGCAAGACAATCAGCTCGGCGAATGGCAATAATTCTAAAGTTTGCTCAATAATGGCTAAATGAGCCTTGTGCAAGGGATCAAAACTCCCTCCATAGAGCGCTAATTCTTGGCATTCTAATGCGCTATTCATTGTATTCAAAGCTAGACGCCTTAGTCAATTTAGCGAATTTAACCCCCCTAAGCCCCCCGATTTCTAATTGCAAGCGTTGGATTTCATGCGAATTGCCTTGCAAAATAATCGTCTCTAAGCAATTATGTGCATCCATATGAATGTGCGTGGTGCATAAAACATGCGTCCCACTGGCATGCTGAATGTCTATCATGCGCTGGTTTAATTCCCTTTGGTGGTGGTCATAAATCACTACCAACACGGCGATCTTGCTTTCATTGCTAGGGTTATCTTCTGCCCAATTGTCTTCTACTAATTTTTCCCTGATCATGTCGCGCACCAACTCTGAGCGAGAAGAATAGCCGTTTTTAATGATGCGGTTGTCTAATTCGTCCAACAAATTTTGTTGCAAAGAAACCGAAAAGCGGATGATTGAATCGTCTTTATTGTGTGTATCCATTTGAGAAAATCCTTTTTGGCATGAGTCTATTAGAAGTCGCTCATGCTACTATCTGTGAGTTAATTTAAAATTAACGATTATAGTATAAACTCGCTTGGTATTGGAATGGTTGGTTATAAGGTAGTTTTAGCGTTTGAATTTGATTACAATTACTAGGTTAATTATTATTGACTTGTTATTATTAAAACAATATAATCAACAATCCAATATTCCTTTATCATTTTGGAGCGTTTATGCGAAAAAGCGCTTCTTAAGAGTGCATGCTCTTAGAATGTAGCTGTATGGCATGCGGCTTTAGTTTAAGGGGATTATTTTATCGTAACAAGGAGTTTTTATGGGCGGTTTTTCAATGGCGATGTTGAAAGATTATGTGGATATATTTGTGTTTGCGGTGCTTGGCGTGGCTAGTTTTTTAGCTTTGTGGTTTGTGATTGAAAGAATTATTTTTTATTCCAAAGTCAATTTGAAGGCTTATGATGATATAGACGCCCTAAATTTGGATTTAACCAAGAACTTGACCATTCTTTATGTGATTTATTCTAACGCGCCTTATGTGGGCTTGTTAGGAACGGTTTTAGGGATCATGGTGATTTTCTATGACATGGGCGTGAGCGGCGGGATGGACGCTAAAACGATCATGGTAGGTTTGTCTTTGGCTTTAAAAGCGACCGCTCTAGGGCTTGCTGTGGCGATTCCTACTTTGATCGCTTATAATAGCTTGTTGAGAAAATCCGATGTTTTGAGTGAAAAATTTAGGATCATGAAAAAATGAAAAGCATTAGAAGAGGCGATGGGCTGAATGTTGTCCCTTTCATTGATATTATGCTCGTTTTACTAGCGATCGTGTTGAGTATTTCTACTTTTATCGCGCAAGGTAAGATTAAGGTCAGTCTCCCTAACGCTAAAAATGCCGAAAAAACGCAGTCAAACGATCAAAAAGTGGTGGTTATCTCTGTAGATGAGCATGACAACATTTTCGTAGATGACAAACCGACGAATTTGGAAGCTTTGAGCGCTGTAGTCAAACAAACAGATCCTAAAACCCTTATAGATCTAAAAAGCGACAAAAGCTCTCGTTTTGAAACTTTTATCAGCATTATGGATATTTTAAAAGAGCATAATCATGAAAATTTCTCCATCTCCACGCAAGCTCAGTAAAGTTTCAACGAGCGTTAGCTTTTTAATCTCTTTTACTCTATACGCTCTAGGGTTTGGCTATTTTTTATTGCATGAAGACGCCCCAGCGCCTTTAGCGCAAGCGGGTACCACTAAGGTTACCATGAGTTTAGCCAGCATTAACACCAATTCCAAAACCAAAACCAACGCTGAATCGGCTAAACCCAAAGAAGAGCCTAAAGAAGAACCCAAAAAAGAAGAGCCTAAAAAAGAGGTAGCAAAGCCTAAACCTAAGCCCAAGCCCAAGCCCAAGCCCAAACCAAAGCCTGAGCCAAAACCGAAACCCAAACCTGAGCCTAAGCCAAAACCCGAGCCTAAGCCTGAGCCTAAAATAGAAGAGGTTAAGAAAGAAGAGCCAAAAGAAGAACCCAAAAAAGAAGAAGCCAAGGAAGAAGCTAAAGAAAAAAGCGCTCCTAAGCAAGTAACGACTAAAGACATTGTCAAAGAAAAAGACAAACAAGAAGAGTCTAACAAGACTTCTGATGGGGCCACTTCTGAAGCGCAAGCCTATAACCCAGGGGTGAGCAACGAATTTTTAATGAAGATCCAAACCGCTATTTCTTCTAAGAACCGCTACCCCAAAATGGCGCAGATTAGAGGCATTGAGGGCGAAGTGTTGGTGAGTTTTGTCATCAATCCTGATGGGAGCGTTACAGACATTAAGGTTGTCAAAAGCAACACGACTGACATTTTAAACCATGCGGCTTTAGAAGCTATTAAAAGCGCGGCGCATTTATTCCCTAAACCAGAAGAAACCGTGCATTTGAAAATCCCTATCGCTTATAGCTTGAAAGAAGACTGATTAGTCTTTCTTTTAAAGGCGATTGAAGCCTTAGAACCCCCCATTTTCCGCAATTTACAAAAAAAAAAAAAAAAACAAAATCTCTAAAATTTAGAGCTAAAATTAGCCATAAATTTCCATTTATTGCTTACAATACAAAGTTTCTTTTTTTAAAAGAAAAATCTATCAAAAGGAGAAAACATGAAAATCAAAAAGGCTCTCTTACTCTCCCTTTCTCTCATAGCTTCGCTATCAAGGGCTGAAGACGATGGCTTTTATACAAGCGTGGGCTATCAAATCGGTGAAGCCGCTCAAATGGTTAAAAACACCGGAGCGATACAAAGCCTTGAGAATAGAGTTGAACAACTAAACAACCTTTTAAACCAATACAATTACTTAAACTCCTTAGTCAATCTAGCCAGCACGCCCAGCGCGATCACCGGTGCGATCAACAATTTAAGCTCTAGTGCCATTAATCTCACTAGCGGTACCACCACTTCCCCGGCCTATCAAGCTGTGGCTTTAGCGCTCAATGCCGCTGTGGGCATGTGGCAAGTCATAGCCTTTGGCATTAGCTGTGGCCCTGGCCCTAATCTTGGCCCAGAACATTTAGAGAATGGAGGCGTTCGAACGTTTGATAACACGCCAAACTACAGCTACAACACCGGTAGCGGGACGACCACCACCAATTGCAATGGAGCGAGTAATGTAGGGCCTAATGGCATTCTATCTAGCAGCGAATACCAAGTTCTCAACACCGCTTATCAAACTATCCAAACCGCTCTAAACCAAAATCAAGGGGGCGGTATGCCTGCCTTGAACGGATCTAAAAAAATGGTAGTCAGCATCAATCAAACTTTCACAAGAAACCCCACAACAGAATACACTTATGCAAATGGAAGCGGCAATTATTATTCAGGCGGATCTTCAATCCCAATTCAACTAAGAATTAGCAGTGTCAATGACGCTGAAAACCTTTTGCAACAAGCCGCTACCATCATCAATGTCCTTACCACTCAAAACCCGCATGTGAATGGTGGCGGTGGGGCATGGGGTTTTGGCGGCAAGACCGGGACTGTGATGGATATTTTTGGCGATAGTTTTAACGCTATTAACGAGATGATTAAAAACGCTCAAACCGCCCTAGAAAAAACCCAACAACTCAACGCTAATGAAAACACCCAAATCACGCAACCAGATAATTTCAACCCCTACACTTCTAAAGACACACAATTCGCTCAAGAAATGCTCAACAGAGCGAACGCTCAAGCAGAGATTTTAAGCCTAGCCCAACAAGTAGCGAACAATTTCCACAGCATTCAAGGGCCTATCCAAGGCGATTTAGAAGAATGCACCGCAGGATCGGCTGGCGTGATTAACGACAACACTTATGGTTCAGGTTGCGCGTTTGTGAAAGAGACTCTCAATTCTTTGGAGCAACACACCGCTTATTATGGCAACCAGGTCAATCAAGAAAAAGCTTTGGCTCAAACCATTTTGAATTTTAAAGAAGCCCTTAGTGCTCTAAACAAGGACTCAAAAACGATCAACAGCAATCTCTCTCATTTGCCTAACGCTAAGTCTCTCCAAAACATGACGCATGCAGTTCAAAACCCTAATTCCCCAGAAGGTTTGCTCACTTATTCTTTGGATACCAACAAATACGACCAGCTCCAAACCATTAGGCAAGAATTAGGTAAAAACCCCTTTAGGAAAGTGGGCATCGTCAGCTCTCAAACCAACAACGGCGCGATGAACGGCATTGGCGTGCAAGTGGGCTACAAACAATTCTTTGGTAAAAAAAGGAATTGGGGGTTAAGATACTACGGCTTTTTTGATTACAACCACGCCTTTATCAAATCTAACTTTTTCAACTCCGCTTCTGATGTGTGGACTTATGGCGTGGGCATGGACGCTCTTTATAACTTCATCAACGACAAAAACACCAACTTTTTAGGCAAGAACAACAAGCTTTCTGTGGGGCTTTTTGGAGGCTTTGCGTTAGCCGGGACTTCGTGGCTCAATTCTGAGTATGTGAATTTGAACATGATGGGTAATATCTATAGCGCTAAGATGAATGTGGCTAATTTCCAATTTTTATTCAATTTGGGCTTGAGGATGAATCTCGCCAGACCCAAGAAAAAAGACAGCGATCATAGCGCTCAGCATGGCATTGAATTAGGCGTGAAAATCCCTACCATTAACACCAATTACTATTCTTTCATGGGGGCTGAGCTCAAATACAGAAGGCTCTATAGCCTTTTCTTAAACTATGTGTTCGCTTACTAGGTGGTGCAATTCTCTCTTTAAGAGAGAATTGACACATAGTTCAACACTAAATCTAAAGCCAACAATTTGATTAAGATCAAAGGCATTCGCTAAAGAAAAATACAGAAAATAAGAAATCCTGTAAAGATAGCCAAAACCTGCATGCTCACATCAAAACAAAGAATGGGGCTTTAGTTTTCTCTCTATTACAAGCATGGCAACTTATTGGATATTATTCTTGTCTTTAGTCGGCTTAGTTTTTGTGAAACCGCCCCTTCCTAAAGCAAGAGGCTTCCTAACTAAAGCGTCCCAACGGACACTAACCAACGGACACTAACATGAAAGGCTTTGTTCTTTAAAGTCTGCATGGACATTCCCTGCCCCAAAAAGACTAGAGATACTTTGCTATCTTTTAGTTTAAATATAGCCTAACGGCTATGCACTACTTGCATCTTCTCGCCCTAAAGGACGGAGTTTTTCGTGCTGTCGGGATAAAATGGGAATTTTAGCTTTGTTTAATGCCTTTGTGGGTGCGCTGTCTTTTTGCAAAATCTTTTCAATATTTTGTATTCCCCCTTTTTCAAAACACAATCCCTTATAAATTCAACTATTTTAAAATCACTTAATCAAAACATGTAAAAATTCTTTGGTGTGCGTGGCTTTGTGGGCGCGCGCGTTGTCCGCTTTAAAACGCATGTAAGTTTTGGTGGCTAAAGAGTAAGCGCCGTATTTTTTTAAGATATTTCTAATCTCTATTTCATTCATAAGCCCTTCATTGTTATAACTTAAAAAAATGTATTTGAATCGTGCTTTTTTGATCAAGTTTTCAAAGGCGTTTAAGATTTTAGCACGAGAGCAAAACGATGATTTCTGGTAATGGGGCAAGCCGGTTTTACCTTTTGGGATAAAGGGCGTATAAGCAGCAATCGTGTTTAACAAATGGTAATTCGCCCCGTATTGTCTCGCATTGTAAGGGGGGTCTAAATACAAAATATCCCCCGAAATCTTTTCAATCAAATCGCTAGAATCCTGCTGATACACTTCGTTAGCGTTTAAACTCAAATCAAAATGAGCGCCTTCTAAGATGAGTTCTTTTTGAGCGCTTTTTTTAAGGTGTTTTAAAAAAGCCCCATACACTGAAGCGGTGTTAGCCACCTTGTCCGCGCTCTCCAATAACGATGCGAGCAAAAAATAATACGCATGGCTATCAATATTTTGAGAACGCTTAAGCTCTTCAATTTTCAAGCGCATCGCATCAATTTTTTGAGCGTTTGTTTCGCTAAAATACTGCCTTGAACTCCCCCCTAAAGAATAATGCGAATAAATAAAGCCCTTTTTTAAAGCAACGCTATTGAGCCTATCAATAAGCTCTTGTTTGTTAGGGATCTCTTGAATGTTTGCAATATAATTTTGATTCAAAACAAAGCTATAATACTCCAAATCATTAGAAACAATCTTTTTTGCAACGCCCTTAAACGCGCGCCCCACAATGCCTGTCCCAGCGAATAGATCGCAAAAAACCGCGCCAGAGAGATCATTGCCCACAACCGCATGGATATTTTCTTTAATAAAGGGAATGAGCTTGTATTTAGAGCCGATGTAGTTCATTGCAACAACTATAGAGTGGTTTTTTGATGGTATCCAATTTGATACCCCTCATGATAGCCTTTTTGATACCCTTCATTATATATCTTGTCATTACAAATTTTCTTGTATTGTATGGGGTCATACTGGTAACAACCCACACAGCCATCATATTCAGCCTCCCCCTCGTAGAAAGGATAACGATTGCCAGGAATTTTTGTTGCATCAAATCTATAGCCAGTTTCTTTACATTCTTTACAAATTTGGCGTTTCTTGTCATTACAAGCCTTACATAAAGCTTGAAAATCATCAAAAGCCTGCATGCTTAAATTAGAAACTCTTGGATCATCCTTGCAACCATCTTTATGATCTACCTCTATCTTAGTGTTTTCAGAGTTGCCACGCACACCGCACATCGCACAACATTGTTGGCTATAGTAATTTTTAATGTCTTGACGGATACTTTGGTTAAAAACACATTCGGTATTATAGCCATTCAAACGCATTCTATCAATAGAATTTCCTAGAGTTTGCTCCTTATCAAATTCTAAGTTAAATTCTTTAGCTATAGATGAGTTCTTTCTGCACCAACTCCCCCCATTACCTAGCTGTAATCCTTGATATTTTCCTACAAATTCTGTAACGCTTACCCAACGACTCACCCCATTGTTATCAGGTTGAGCAAGTTCTAAAAATAACTCTTTTTTACTTTTATTCATCTTTAAAAAACCTCTTCTTTATAAATTTTAGGGTCAAAATAACCCACCAACCATAGCACAAATGAGATCAACTACTTATCTAAAACCTAACAATCCTTTATAATGATTTTAGCTTTAGCGCTCACAGCCGTAGAGCCTGTGGGCAAATCTGAAAGCACCACGGCATTAGCCCCAATCTTTGCGCCATCGCCTATACAAATCGCGCCCAAAACCTTAGCCCCCGCCCCCACTACCACACGATTACCCAAAGTAGGGTGGCGCTTACCCTTAAATTTTCCCGTGCCCCCTAGAGTTACGCCATGATAAATGGTAACATCATCTCCAATCTCTGTGGTCTCGCCAATCACCACGCCCATGCCATGATCGATAAAAAGCCCTCGCCCAATCTTAGCACCCGGATGGATTTCTATCCCAGTAATCAAGCGCGCCAGCTGAGAAAGCGCGCGTGCAATAAAATAAAACCCACGCTTGTGCAACGCATGCGCTAATCGGTGGCAAAGCAGCGCATGAATACCTGGATAAAGCAAGAAAACCTCCCACTTATTCCTAGCCGCCGGATCTTCTTGCAAAACGCGCTCCAAGCTATAAGATAAATCCTTTATGATAGAGTTTGTTTGTGTATTTTTCCCCTTCATTTAAGTTCCTCTCCCATAAAAAGAACAGCGATTGCTAGGAATTTTTGCATCCAATAAAATATTAGATCAACAATCCTTTCTAAATTATTGTTCAAGAATTGGTTATATGCGCTTTTATTGTTATCGGCACTGATGAAAACATTTCTCAAACCACTAGACATTGGCTATCCTTTCAAATTGTTTATTGTATTGGTATCTTACACTAATTATTATAGAGATAAAAGAAACCAAGAAATAACGATACAAGAACCAATAAAACACACCAATGCACGCTATAAAATCGCTAAAAAAACACAAACCCCCATAACAACAACCCAACAACAACCCAATCCAAACCCAAAAAAAGTTAAAAACTAAAACAACCCAACCAAAGCCTATCGCCACTAAAACAAAATATCAAGAGAATTCTTCCCAATAATCCTAAAGCACGCTAATGGAAGCATTCAAAACACCACCGTTTTGTTTTCATGCACAAAGACTCTGTCTTCTAAAACGAGTTTTAACGCCCTAGCCAAAACCAGTTTTTCTATATCCTTACCCGCTAGGCGCATTTTTTCCACGCTGTAATTGTGGTTAATGGGCAGAGTGTCTTGTATGATAATTGGCCCTGCATCAAGGCTTTCATTCACAAAATGCGCCGTGGCCCCAATGACCTTCACGCCCCTTTCAAACGCTTGCTGGTAAGGGTTAGCCCCAATGAATGCGGGCAAGAAACTATGATGGATATTTAGGATCTGGTTTTCATAGCGCTTTGTAAAATCATGGCTTAAAATGCGCATGTATTTGGCTAAAACGAGCAAGTCTGCGCTGACTTTATGCTTTAATTCCAAGTCTTTGATGATTTCTAAAATTTTTTTTTCATGCAAAGTTTGGTTAGTGCAAGGCGCATAAAAATAAGGGATGTCAAATTTTTCCACTAAAGGGCGTAAAATCTCATAATTAGCGATAACGCCTAAAACTTGAGCGTCTAATTCCCCCCCATACACTCTAAGAAGCAAATCCCCTAAACAATGGCTCTCTTTAGTAGCGAGTAAAACAATGTTTTTTTTGCGCGTTAAAATGACTTCAATGGATAGCTCTTTAAAATTTTCTAAAGCTTTAAAAAGGGCGGTTTTTAAGGATCGCTCTTCTTGTTCTTTGATTCCAACATTCAAGGGTGTAATTTCTTTTTGGATTTTTAGCCGCATGAAGAAGCGTTGTTTTAAAGGATCAACAAATTCATCGTTTTTAACGATATTATAGCCCTTGTTAGCGATAACGCTACTAATCGCACTCACCAGACCTTTAGCGTCTTTGGCTTGAATCTTTAAAATAAATTCTAACATTTTTATCTCATTAATAATTGATAGCCAAGCGCTTGCGTGATGATATGACTCGCTGATTGCGTGGCTTTTTCAATAAAACGCTCCATAGGGCTTTTTTCTAGCCAATAAGCTTTTTTAACCTTGCTCAATTCCATCAAACGATTTTGGGCTTGCTTAATCGTGCTGATTTTATCAATGAGCTTTAATTTTAGAGCGTTTTGGGCGCTAAAAACTTTCCCTTCAGCAAAATTTTTATAATCCTTAGCGTCTAGTTTTCTGGCCTTAGCGACATCATTCACAAACATTTGGTATTGCTCATTGACTAAATTTTGCAAAAAATCCTTTTCGTTCGGTTTCCACGCCCTAGTGAAAGTGCCTATTTCTTTATACTCGCCCGCATGCACGCCTTGAGTGGCTACGCCGACTTTATTGAGCAAATCTTCCACATTCGCGCCGGAAAAAATCACCCCAATAGAGCCGATCAAGCTCGCTTTAGAGGCATAAACTTCACTCGCTTGCATGCCCGCATAATAACTCCCGCTCGCCATAACCCCCCTAGCATACGCTAAAACGGGCATTTTTTGCTTCAAATCAGCGATTTTTTCGCTCAATTCCACGCTCGCTGACACAGCTCCACCAGGAGAGTCAATCAACAATAAAACGCCCTTAATGCTAGGGGTTTTTAAAATCTTATCCACTTCTTTGTCAAAATCTTCTGCGCTAAAAATCGCCCCATTCAAATAGAGTTTGGCGAGGTTGGGTGGGTTGCTTGGCGCGCTTTCTTTAGCGCTAAAAAAGACTAACACAATGAGTAATAGCACAAACGACTTGAAATACTTCGTGATAAAATCTAAAGGCATAATCACTAAAGCCTTAAAGATTTTTTGAATGAAACTCCACATGCAATTTTTCCTGAACTTAAAATTTGACCATAAGAGTGTATTATACTTTAAATGTTTTAAGGATTAAATCATGGCGTGTAAATTTTGCCCTAAGATAAGGAAAACGGATTGGATTTTTATTTTAGTGGCGGCTTTGGGTTTTTATTTAGCCAATAAGCTAGGGTATGTGCCCAAATTCACCCCTACTTCAAAAACCCCGCATTCTGTTCAAAAGCCTAGCGCCGAAGAAGAAAGGAAAAAGCGTTTTATAGAGCTGCAAAAAGCATGCTTATTGCATAAAGACAAAAAGGCATGCGAAGAGATTTTTTAATGACTTTTATTGTTTTTTACCTTTAAGGTAATTTTGCTTATTAAGTGTTTTAACGCACTCTTTTGGCGTGTCAAAAAGCTTTCATTCATGATGATTTTTTAACCTCCAAACTCCCCTATAACCCCAAAATTTAGGCACTCTTAAGCTAAGTCTAAGTCTACTATAATCAAAAGATTTTAAGGGAAACTTAAATTGTATTTATATTTGAGAATTTGATAAAAATATTAAAGGAAAATATATTATATCATGAAAGCTTTTAAGGTTGATTTAAGCAGTAGTGAAAATCAAAGCATTTTAAAACCCAGCACACGCTATTCTCTTTCTAACCAAACCCATCAAGCTAGTGAAGTAGCTAGAAAAATTTACGAACTCATTAAAAACGCCAAATATTCTAACGACAATATCATTTTAAACCACAATGAAATTAAAGAAGCCTTTTTTAGCCCGTTCAAACCGCAGCTAAAAACCGCTCAAGTGTTCCTATCGCATTCGCATGTAGACAGAAATAAGGCTTTAGAGGTTAAAAACTATTTAGAAATCCAAACAAAATGCAAAGTGTTTATAGACTCTCTCTTTTGGGATTATAAAAACGATGTCTTAAACGAATTGGAAAAATACGATGATATAAGCGAGATTGAAGACGCTTTCACGCTCATTCTCAGGGAGTCTTTACAAGATATGATTGAAAAATGCCCTTATTTCGTGTTTTTACAGAGCGAAAACAGCGTTTCTAATCAAGGGCTATCGCAAATCACTTATTTCGCATGGATCTATGAAGAATTAAAAATCGCTAACACTCTTATAGCTAGCACCACTCTAAAAGAGTCACGCATTAAAGCCATGCACGTTTCTTACGATGCCACAAACTTATTAAGGATGTTTAAACTTATCTCTCTTGATAGTTTGTGCAAAAAAATTTCTCCTAATCTATAACAAAGGATACAAAATGAAAACTTATCAAAAATTACTGAGTGCAAGCTGTTTGGCGTTGTATTTAGTGGGCTGTGGGAATAGTGGTAGCGGTGAATCGCCAATTGAGATGAGCGTGAATAGCAAAGGAGAGTTTCAGATCAACTCTAAAGTGGATAGCGTTACTATTCAAGGCGTGAAGCTTAATCGGGGTAATTGTGCTGTCAATTTTGTTCCAGTAAGAGAGGCACTTCAAATGGGTGTTTTAAGTCAAGTTACTCCAATCTCTATACAAGATTTTAAAGATATGGAAAGCGTTTATAAGACATTTGAAGATAATCAAAAGGAAAGGTTGGCAAACATAGAAAATAAAATTTCTCAATTAGAGCAAAAGGGTGTGATGATGGAATCTCAAACCCTTAAGTTTGGAGAAAAAATAGAGGGTATTTCTCAAGGGTGCGATATTATAGAAGCAGAAATACAAACCGACAAAGGTGCTTGGACTTTTAATTTTAACAGATAAATCAGGCGAATATGGAGATAAACATGGACAATCATAACCCAAAAGACAGAGCAAAAATCCTTGTAGAAGAGCTTAAAATCTTGCAAGGCATTATCAACCAAATGGCGCAAAACTCTTTGGAATGCAAAAAATGGACTCTCGCTCTTTCTGTTGGGGTTTTATCCCTTAAAATAGAAGCGATCTCTAATTTTTATGGGTTATGCGTTTTAGGGGTGCTACTTCTATGTTTTTGGTTCTTAGATGCGTATTACCTCAAACAAGAAAGGCTATTTAGGGAGCAATACCAATGGCTGATAAAAAACAGGCTTAAAACCGATGAAAGGCTGTTTGAAGCGCTTCCTGTTCAAAAGACTTGCCAGTTAACGCAACTCTTATCCGCCATGTTTTCGGTTAGCCTTTTCCCTTATCTGGCGTTGGCTCTTTGCTTAGTGGGCTATGGTTTTTGTTTTTAATTCTGTTTTATTGAGCGTTGGTTACAAAAAGCTTGATTTCAATCAAACGATAATTTTTAAAGCGTTATGGAATCAGGGTATCGTAAAATAATCCCCTGTTTTCTTATAAGTTTCACTATAAATAAAACTTAAAACTTTAAAATAAGGCTTTAAGCATCAATACTTGATGAAAAAAGCTTTTTTCAAATCCAAACGCATTCAATCACAATCAGATCAGACCACCAAAAGCAAAACTTAAACATTAAGAAACAAGAAGCAAAACAAACAAGAAATGCCAACATAAGATAAAATAAGACTTAAGAAAAACAAAGCACAAACAAAAAACAAAATCACCAAAATATAAGATTTAAAAAACTAAAATCCAAACGCATTCAATCACAATCAGATCAGACCACCCCAACCAAAACTAAAACCTAAACACAAGAAAAAATAAGACTTAACAAATTAAAACCAAGCAAGATTAAAAAACTTTAAATTAAAAACAAGCAAAAAGATTTAAAAATAAGTGTCTAGGGAATGTTTGGAAAAATGTTTTGATTTTTTAGAGCGTTCAAAAATTGCACGATCTTTTCTCTAGGGATAATTACCAGATTTTCTTGATCCCCTAAGGCGTTGCTAGCCATTCCCATAAACTCCCCCATCTCGCTAAAATAAGGCCTCCCTCCCCACAACACGCTCCCTTTTTTAAAAGAGCTATCCAGCGAAAGAAACTTTTTAGACTTTAAAAGTTCAGCCACAGAAATGTCCATCGTCTGTATAGAAAAAGAATTTTCACCATTCAGTGCAGGGTAGTAAAGCTCGGAATTGGGTGTTTTTTTATTTATGTAAGAGCTTAAATAAAAAGTTTGAGCGTATTTGGTGTAAATCCTTGCATGATAGTAGCTCTCTTCTCTTTTATGGCAATAATCGTCTCTAAAATCGGCGGTTTTTAAAAGCGAAAGCCCTTGATCCCTATCCATCGCTTCAAGGTGCAAGCTGGCTATACAAATCAACTCTTTAGCGCTGCTGTCTTGCATCTTGGCTAAAATCATTTTAGGGTATAAACCATTGGAATAGAGCGTTTCAGAAGAAGCGATATAACGCCCGTTTTCTAACAAAGTCGCATAGCCTTCTTTATAAGTCCCATCGCTAAAATACACTTTCAATAACGCAACAGAATAAACCCATGTGGGGAGTTCTAGATCTAGGGGCGGATCGTTTCTAACAAGCTTAATATTATGAGCGTTCATCACGCATGACAATAAAAAGATACAACAACCAACCGCCAATTTTTTACACCAACACGCCATGACTAAACTTGCATCAACTTACCGCTTAAATTTCAAAATTATCCCAAAGTATCATCGGCTAAAATACCATTTGTTTTAATTTATTGCTATAATAAAAAATTTGAATAACAAAAGTTTATCGCAAAGGTTTATCATGGATCCCATTAAAACTTATGAAATTAAAGAGGAAGAGCTTGCAAAAAACGCTTACGCTACGATTAAAACCAGTAAAGGCAATATCACCCTAGAGCTTTTTTACAAAGACGCGCCCCAAGCGGTGAGTAATTTTGTAGCTCTAGCTAAAAAGGGTTTTTATGATGGGCTTAATTTCCATCGTGTGATTGCCGGCTTTGTGGCTCAAGGAGGTTGCCCTTATGGCACAGGCACAGGCGGACCAGGGCATCGCATTAAATGCGAAGTGGCTCATAACCCCAACAAGCACCAAAGAGGCTCTATTTCTATGGCGCATGCCGGAAGAGACACAGGGGGGAGTCAATTTTTCTTGTGTTTTGTGGATTTGCCCCATTTAGATGGCGAGCATACCGTGTTTGGCAAGATCGCTAACGCAGAAGGCCTTAGCGTTTTGGATAAAATCAAACAAGGCGATATTATAGAGAGCGTTGCATTTAGCGCTTCTCTGTAAAAAAGATTAAAGATGCTCATACTCAGCCGCAAAGTTAATGAAGGGATTGTCATTGACGATCACATTCATATTAAAGTCATTTCCATAGATAGAGGGAGCGTGCGTTTAGGATTTGAAGCACCTGAAAAAACCCTTATCTTGCGCGCTGAGCTTAAAGAGGCCATTGTGAGCGAAAACCAAAAAGCTTCTGCTTCCGTAGATGAAAGCTTGTTAGAAAACATCAAAAAGGTTATTAAGCCTTGACGCATGCTTTTGAAGTTTATCCTAAAGTCAATATTTTTTTAAAAATCCTTCACAAAGAAGGGGCTTATCACAAGCTCATTTCTCGCATGTGTTTAGTCAAAGGCCAGCTCAAAGACATTATTAGCGTTAAAAACGCCTCATCTTTCTCATTAAAAGGGAATTTTGACTGCCCTTTAGAAGAAAACTCGCTTTTTAAAGCCCTCCAAATTTTAAAAAATTTTTTAAAATCAAAAAATCCCCCAAATCCTATCATCAAATCCCTAGACACCCTAGCGGTTGAAGTGGAAAAAAACATCCCCACTCAAGCCGGGTTAGGCGGTGGGAGTGCTGATGCTGGGGGGCTATTGCATCATTTAAATCAAATTTTTGATTTGCACTTGAATTTAGAAGAGCTTTATACTATCGGCTCTTTAGTGGGCGCGGACACTAATTTTTTCATCTCGCAACACAAGAGCGCTAACGCTACTTCTTATGGCGAAGTCATTGAAAATTTTGAAGAAGAGCCTTTAGAAAATCGCCTAGAAATCTATGTGCCGGATAATGTTTTTTGCAGCACCAAAGTCGTTTATCAAGCTTATAAGCCCAAAACTTGTTTTTCTCAAGCTAAAGAATGGCTTAAAAAACCGAGTTTAGAATGTTTAAAAACTTATGATAGAAGCGAACTAAACGATCTTTTAAAGCCGGCCTTACTCACTAACCAAGCCTTAAAGGATACAGAAAGCCAATTAGGTAAGGAATGGTTTTTTAGCGGGAGTGGGAGTGCGTTTTTTAGGCTAAAGCCCACTCCAAAAGGGGTTGCATGAAACTCATTGCCAGCAACAAAAAAGCCTATTTTGATTATGAAATTTTGGAGACTTTAGAAGCAGGATTAGCGCTTTTAGGCTCTGAAGTGAAGGCTTTGAGACAAACTAGGGTGAATTTAAAAGATAATTTTGTTAAAATAATCAAAGGAGAAGCTTTTTTATTTGGTGTTCATATATCCTATTTAGATACAATCCATGCGTATTACAAGCCCAATGAAAGGCGAGAGCGTAAGTTGCTTTTACATAAAAAGCAATTATTGAAATGGCAGATTGAAGCGTCTAAAGAACGCTTGAGTATTGTAGGATTGAAATTGTATTTTAACCAAAGGAATAGAGCTAAAATCCAAATTGCTTTAGTGAAAGGAAAAAGATTGCACGACAAAAGACAAAGTCTCAAAGAAAAAGCGCTCAATAAAGAAATTCTTGCTGATTTAAAACACCACTTTAAAGGATAACAATGAAAGAAATGGTAGATTATGGGATTATAGGGTTTTTAATCTTCTTATCCGTCATCGTTATAGCGATCGCTATAGAAAGGTTGTGGTTTTTTGCCACTCTTCGTGTAGATGACTACACAGACAGGCGCAAGTTAGAACTAGCCTTGCACAAACGCTTGACTCTAGTGGCCACGATTGGCTCAAACGCCCCTTATATCGGTCTTTTAGGAACGGTTATGGGGATCATGCTCACCTTTATGGATTTAGGCTCCGCTTCTGGCATTGACACTAAGGCGATCATGACTAATTTGGCCCTTGCTTTAAAAGCGACTGGCATGGGGTTATTGGTTGCGATCCCTGCGATTGTGATTTATAACTTGCTCGTGAGAAAAAGCGAGATTTTAGTGACCAAATGGGATATTTTCCACCATCCGGTTGACACGCAATCGCATGAGATTTATAACAAGGTCTAAGGATTAAGCGGTGAAAAAAGTAGAATCCATGAATGTGGTGCCTTTCATTGACATCATGCTTGTTTTGTTGGTGATTGTGCTCACAACCGCATCTTTTGTGCAAACTTCAAAGCTCCCTATTAGCATTCCCCAAGTGGATAAAGACAGCACTGATTCTAAAGATGTGTTGGACAAAAAACAAGTAACCATCGCTATTTCTAATAAGGGTTCTTTTTATTTTGACGATAAAGAAATCAGCTTTGAAAATTTAAAACACAAGGTTTCCACTCTGGCTAAAGATACCCCTATTGTCTTGCAAGGCGATAAGCAAAGCAATTTGGACAACTTTATCAAAGTGGTGGATTTGTTGCAAACTAACGATCTGAAGCAACTTTACATTCTTGTTGAAGATAAAAAGAATCAAAACAAGTAGTTTTAGTGAATTTTTAGCATTCTTTAGCTATAATATAAGCTTATGTTTAATTTTTATCAAGGGAGTTTTAAATGAAACGCACTTACCAACCACACAACACACCAAGAAAGCGAACCCATGGCTTTCTTGTGAGAATGAAAACCAAAAACGGGCGCAAGGTGATTAATGCCAGACGAGCTAAGGGCAGAAAAAAGCTTTCCGTCTAAACCCTATGACTCTTTAAAAAATAAGAGCGAGTTTGATAGGGTTTATAGAAAGGGTTTTAAAAAACACAACCCTTTTTTTTCACTCTTTGTTTTGGATTTATCAAAAGAGCCACCAAAAGAAAAAGAGGGCCTTAAAGATCCGCTCTCTTGTAGGCTTAAAGACAAAGAAGCACTTTTTTTGTTAGGTTTAAGCGTGTCCAAAAAAGTCGGTAACGCCGCAAAACGCAACCTTATTAAACGCCGTTTGCGATCGCTTGCATCAAGGCATGCCGCTCTTTGTCAAGGACTTGCTTTGGTGTTTGTGCCTAGAGGCGATTGTTATCATTTGGATTTTTGGGCTTTAGAAAAACATTTTTTAGAAACGCTAACTTCCATTAAAGGCTATATGAACAAAGCCCTAAAAGACTTGAAAAAAGGAACGACTCATACCTATGCGAAACCATAAAACGCCTTTTTTGAATGCGATTTTTATAGCGTTAGTTAAGGGCTATCAGCGTTTTTTTTCGGCTTTCACTTTTTCAAGCTGCCGGTTTTACCCCACTTGCTCCAACTACGCTCTATGGTTGCTCTCTTTTGAAAACCCTTTGATCGCTATGGGCAAGATCATTTTAAGGATACTCTCATGCAACCCTTTTTGCTCTGGGGGCATTGCTTACCCTACCACTCGCTTGAAACGCCCTAGTTTGCTCCAATTTAACAGGAATTTTAAAACCATCACTTTTTGGCTTATCCCCACCAAAAGCCGCACAACTTACTACATCATTAAGGTTTAATCACAATGGATAAAAACAATAACACTAATTTACGCTTGATTTTAGCGGTCGCTTTGTCTTTTTTGTTTATCACTCTTTATAGCTATTTTTTCCAAAAACCCAACAAAACAACAACCGAAACCACCAAGCAAGAAGTAACGCATAACAACACAGCTTTAAACCCCAACGCACCCACCGCCACCCAAAATTTTAGCGCTACTCAAACCATTCCCCAAGAGAATTTGTTAAGCGCCATTTCTTTTGAACATGCCAGGATTGAAATTGATTTTTTAGGGCGTATCAAACAGGTTTATCTCAAAGATAAAAAATACCTAACCCCCAAACAAAAGGGCTTTTTTGAGCATGTGAGCCATCTTTTTAGCTCCAAAGAAAACGCGCAACCCCCCCTGAAAGAACTCCCCCTTTTAGGCGATAATTTAAAGCCTTTAGAAGTGCGCTTTTTAGACCCTACGCTCAATAATAAAGCGTTCAACACCCCTTATAGCGCTTCAAAAACCACTCTTGGGCCTAACGAACAGCTTGTTTTAACCCAAGATTTAGGCGATCTGGTTATCATTAAAACTCTAACTTTTTATGATGATTTGCATTATGATTTGCAAATTGCATTCAAATCGCCTAACAACATTATCCCTAGCTATGTGATCACCAATGGTTACAGACCGGTGGCTGATTTGGACAGCTACACCTTTTCGGGCGTGCTTTTAGAAAACAACGACAAAAAAATTGAAAAAATTGAAGATAAAGACGCTAAAGAAATCAAACGCTTTTCTAATATCCTCTTTTTATCCAGCGTGGATAGGTATTTCACCACCTTGCTTTTTACCGATGACCCTCAAGGTTTTGAAGTCTTAATCAATCCAGAAACCGGTACTAAAAACCCCTTAGGATTCATTTCTCTTAAAAACGAAGCGGCTTTGCATGGCTATATTGGCCCTAAAGACTACCGCTCTTTGAAAGCGATTTCACCCATGCTCACTGATGCGATAGAGTATGGCTTGATCACTTTCTTCGCTAAAGGCGTGTTTGTTTTACTGGATTATTTGTATCAATTTGTGGGCAACTGGGGTTGGGCTATCATTCTTTTAACGATTATTGTGCGCATTATCCTCTATCCTTTAAGTTATAAGGGCATGGTGAGCATGCAAAAGCTCAAAGAATTAGCCCCCAAAATGAAAGAACTCCAAGAAAAATACAAAGGCGAACCCCAAAAGTTGCAAGCCCACATGATGCAGCTTTACAAAAAACATGGGGCTAACCCCTTAGGCGGCTGTCTGCCCTTGATCTTGCAAATCCCGGTATTTTTTGCGATTTATAGAGTGCTTTATAACGCTGTGGAATTGAAAAGCTCAGAGTGGATTTTATGGATTCACGATCTATCCATCATGGATCCGTATTTTATTTTACCGCTTCTTATGGGAGCGTCTATGTATTGGCACCAAAGCGTTACGCCAAACACCATGACTGATCCCATGCAAGCAAAGATTTTTAAACTCTTACCCCTATTATTCACAATCTTTTTGATCACTTTCCCTGCAGGATTAGTCTTGTATTGGACCACGAACAACATCCTTTCGGTGTTGCAACAACTCATCATCAATAAAGTCTTAGAGAATAAAAAACGAGCGCATGTGCAAAACAAAAAGGAACATTGATGCAAAATCCTATTGAAATCAAAGCCAAAACCTTAGAAGAAGCCCTTATCCAGGCTTCTATAAGCTTGAATTGCCCCATCATTAATTTGCAATACGAAGTCATTCAAATGCCCTCTAAAGGTTTTTTAAATATCGGTAAAAAAGAAGCCATCATTTTAGTAGGCGTTAAAGAAACTAAAGAAAATAGCCTTAAAGAAACCAGCGCTAAAGAAGATCATCAAAATCATAATCAAAATCACAATATAGAAGAAAAAAAACAATTAGAAACACCGCAAGAAGAAAAAATCACCCCTAAACCCCCTAAAAAAACCCCTAAAGAAGAGCCTTATCATGAAGACAAACTCCATGCGATCAAGCAAGAGTTAAAAGAACTCTTCTCTCATTTGCCCTATAAAATCAACAAAGTGGAAGTCAGCCTTTATGAGCCGGGGGTGTTATTGATTAATATTGATGGCGAAGACTCCGCTCTTTTAATTGGCGAGAAAGGCTATCGTTACAAAGCCCTTTCTTACTTGCTTTTTAATTGGATCCACCCTGCTTATGGCTATAGTATCCGCTTAGAAATCTCCACTTTTTTGCAAAACCAAGAAAAGGTGATGGACACCCAACTCCAAAGCGTGATCATGACCGTGCATGAAGTGGGCAAAGGGCAAATGAAAGCCCCTGATGGCGTTTTAACCTATATCGCTTTAAAAAAATTACGAAAAGCGTTCCCCAACAAATATGTCTCCATCAAAACCAACTTAAACGATGAAAAATACATCGTCATCAACGACTTTAACAATGAATGACACCATTGCATCTATCGCTACCCCTTTAGGCAAAGGAGCGATTAGCATTGTTAAAATCAGCGGCAATAACGCCCTAAACATCCTCAAACAACTCACCCAAAAACAAGATTTCACCCCCAGATACGCTTATGTGTGCGATATTTTTTCTAATAACATTTTATTGGACAAAGCGTTAGTCATTTATTTCAAAGCCCCTTATAGTTTCACCGGTGAAGATGTGTGCGAAATCCAATGCCACGGAAGCCCCCTTTTAACCCAAAACATCCTTCAAGCTTGTTTGAATTTAGGAGCCAGGCTTGCTAAAGCCGGGGAATTTAGTAAAAAAGCCTTTTTAAACCACAAAATGGATTTGAGCGAGATTGAAGCGAGTGTCCAGCTCATCCTTTGTGAAGATGAAAGCGTTTTAAACGCCCTAGCCAGGCAACTTAAAGGCGAATTGAAAATCTTTATTGAAGAAGCTAGAAACAATCTTTTAAAGCTTCTAGCGAGTTCAGAAGTTTTGATTGACTATAGCGAAGAGGACATTCCTAGCGATTTTTTAAACGAAGTGTCTCAAAATTTAGAAAAACAAATCGCCTCTTTTAAAGACTTATTGGATTTTTCTAACATGCAAAAACAAAAAAACAAAGGGCATGCTTTAAGCATTATTGGCAAACCTAATGCGGGCAAAAGCTCCCTATTAAACGCCATGCTTTTAGAAGAAAGGGCTTTGGTGAGCGACATTAAAGGCACGACAAGAGACACCATAGAAGAAGTCATCGAACTACAAGGGCATAAGGTGCGCTTGATTGACACCGCCGGTATTAGAGAGAGCATGGATAAAATAGAGCGGCTAGGGATTGAAAAAAGCCTTAAAAGTTTAGAAAATTGCGACATCATTTTAGGCGTGTTTGATCTTTCTAAACCCTTAGAAAAAGAAGATTTTACTATCATTGATGCCCTTAATCGCGCTAAAAAGCCTTGCATTGTTGTTTTGAATAAAAACGATTTATCGCCCAAGCTAGAGCTTGAAATTTTAAAATCCCATCTTCAAATCCCTTATTCTTTACTAGAGACAAACACCCTAAATTCCAAAGCCTGCTTAAAAGATTTGAGCCAACAAATCAGCGCTTTTTTCCCCAAATTAGACACTCAAAACAAGCTTTTACTCACTTCCCTAGCCCAAAAAAACGCCCTAGAAAACGCCATTATTGAATTGCAAAACGCTAAAAACCATTTAGAAACTTTAGAGCTTTTTTCTTACCACATTTTAAGCGCGATAGAAAATTTAAACTTGCTCACCCGCCCTTATGAAACCAGCCAAATGCTTGATAGCATGTTCAGCGAATTTTGTTTGGGGAAATGAAACGCTTTAACAAGGGATTAAAAAACCTCTCTTTAGCGCTACTTTTTAAGACTTTTTTACCCATTAGCGCTGTTTAATACCTGCATTTACAAAAAACCATGCTGCAATTTTTCAAAAAGGGGTAAAATAGGCTAGTTTAAAATATATACACACTATCAACTACTTTTGAGTAAAAATGTTAAAAAAGACAATAAGGAGACCGCATGTTAAAACTCGCTAGTAAAACGATTTGTTTATCCCTAATCAGCTCATTCACCGCTTTAGAAGCCTACCCAAAACACCAAAAAGACGGCTTTTTTATAGAAGCTGGGTTTGAAACCGGGCTGTTGCAAGGCACACAAACGCAAGAACAAACCATAGCCCAAACCCCAAATAAAGAACAGCCTAAACCCAGACCAAAACCAAAACCCATTACCCCACAAAGCACTTATGGGAAATACTACATCTCCCAAAGCACCATTTTAAAAAATGCGACCGAGTTATTTGCAGAGGATAATATCACCAACTTAACCTTTTATTCTTTAACCCCTGTGTATGTAACCGCCTATAATCAAGAAAGCGCTGAAGAAGCAGGCTATGGGGATAGCAGTTTGATTATGATACAAAACTTCCTGCCTTATAATTTAAACAACATTGAGCTTAGCTATACGGACGATCAAGGCAATGTAGTCAGTTTGGGCGTGATAGAGACGATCCCTAAACAATCTCAAATCGTTCTGCCGGCAAGCTTGTTTAACGACCCGCAACTTAACGCTGATGGATTCCAACAACTCCAAACCACCACTACGCAATTTTCTGATGCCAGCACGCAGAATTTGTTTGATAAGCTCAGTAAGGTTACAACCAATCTTCAAATGACTTATATCAATTACAACCAATTTTCTAGCGGTAACGGCACTGGTTCTAAACCTCCATGCCCTGCATACGAAAACCAAGCAAATTGTGTGGCTAAAGTGCCGCCTTTCACCTCTCAAGACGCTAAAAATTTGACGAATTTAATGCTCAATATGATGGCGGTGTTTGATTCTAAATCGTGGGAAGATGCCGTTAAAAACGCCCCTTTCCAGTTTAGCGACAACAACTTATCAGCGCCATGTTTTTCTGATTACGCTAAATGCGTGAATCCTTACAACGATGGGCTTGTTGATCCTAAATTGATCGCTAAATACGCTCAAGGTGAATACAATATAGAAAACGGGCAAGTAGGCTCAGTGATATTAACGCCACAAGATGTTATCTATAGTTATAGAGTTACGAATAATATTTATGTGAATCTCTTGCCGCCAAGAGGAGGGGATTTGGGGCTAGGATCTGAATATGGTGGTCCCAATGGCCCGGGCGATGATGGCACCAATTATGGCGCTTTAGGGATTTTGTCTCCTTTCTTAGACCCTGAAATATTGTTTGGTAAAGAATTGAATAAAGTCGCCATCATGCAATTAAGAGACATTATCCATGAATACGGCCACACTTTAGGCTATACGCATAACGGGAACATGACCTATCAAAGGGTGCGCATGTGCCAAGAGGGGAGCGGGCCAGAGGAGCGGTGTGAAGGCGGGAAGATAGAGCAAGTGAACGGGCAAGAAGTGCAAGTGTTTGACAATGGGAAAGAAGTGCGAGACACCGATGGCTCTACTTATGATGTGTGCTCTCGTTTTGGCGGTCAAGGCCAGCCCGCTTTCCCTAGCAGCTATCCTAACTCCATTTATACTGATTGCTCTCAAGTCCCCGCTGGACTTATAGGCGTTACCAGCGCTGTTTGGCAGCAGCTCATCGATCAAAACGCCCTACCGGTGGATTTTACGAATTTGAGCAGTCAACCCAACTATTTAAACGCTAGTTTGAACACGCAAGATTTCGCTACCACTATGCTTAGCGCGATCAGTCAAAGCCTTTCATCTTCTAGATCTAGCACCACTACTTACCGCACTTCAAAAACCTCACGACCCTTTGGAGCCCCCCTATTAGGCGTTAATCTTAAAATGGGCTATCAAAAGTATTTTAATGACTATATAGGGTTATCTTCTTATGGCATCATCAAATACAACTACGCTCAAGCCAATAACGAAAAAATCCAGCAATTAAGCTATGGGGTGGGAATGGATGTATTGTTTGATTTCATCACCAATTACACTAACGAAAAGAACCCTAAAAACAACCTCACTAAAAAAGTTTTCACTTCATCTCTTGGGGTGTTTGGGGGGTTAAGGGGCTTATACAATAGCTATTATTTGTTGAACCAATACAAAGGGAGCGGTAATTTAAATGTGACCGGCGGGTTGAATTACCGCTACAAGCATTCTAAATATTCTGTAGGCATTAGCGTTCCTTTGGTCCAGTTAAAATCCAGAGTCGTTTCTAGCGATGGCACTTATACCAATTCTATCACCCTTAATGAAGGGGGCAGTCATTTTAAAGTGTTTTTCAATTACGGGTGGATCTTTTAAACTTTAAAGATCCGCTTCTACCCACGCTTTTAGAAGTTATTGCATGAATTAGTGCAAACTCTTTTTGTCTTATTTTAGCGTTAATGTATTTTAGCGTCAATGGTGGTTTAAAATCCCTTTCTTAACGCTACTTTTAAGGCTTTTATCTGCGAGCGTTTTAATAGTGCTTGAATAAAATGACAAGTTTAGATATTTATCCCAAATAGTATTTAAATATTTTAAAAAAGATAGTATAATGAAAAATATCAGTCTGCATAAGTTATCATCTTATTTTATGACAAAATACTAAAAATAATCAAGGAAAATCATGCTAAAACTCGTTAGCAAAACGATTTGTTTGTCTTTAATTGGCCTGTTCAATCCTTTAGAAGCCTTTCAAAAAAACCAAAAAGACGGCTTTTTTATAGAAGCCGGGTTTGAAACCGGGCTATTAGAAGGCACACAAACCAAAGAACAAACAATAACCCAAAACACCCAAAATCCCTATGAAAACCCCCTAACCCACCCACAAACTAAAGAGCAAGACAAAGGCGATACAGCCACCCCACAAAGCGTCTATGGGAGGTATTACATACTCCAAAGCACCATTTTAGAAAAAGCGACCGAACTATTCACCACGGCTAATATTGATGGCAACGGCTTAACCTTTTATTCTCAAAACCCTGTGTATGTGATGGCATACAACAAAGACAATGCCGAGTTTGAAGGTTATGGCAATGATAGCGTGGTTGTGATACAAAACTTTCTCCCCTATAATTTAAACAATATTGAACTCAGTTATACTTTAATGGGGGGGTTGGCAAGAAAAATAAAGGCTTTGTTTAGGAACTAACAAAAGAGCTTGCATCAAGCGCACCAAAAACAACAATGCTAACCATTAAAGAGCGATTTAATGCGTCTATCTTTATATTATTTCATTCTAATGCAGGGACTTTTTCCAAATCTTGTTTGAAAGCTTCTAGCGACTTTCTCTTGGATCGTTGTTTAGCGCGGTGTCTTTGGGGTATTCTTCAATGGGTTTTTCATTTAATTCGCCTTATGTCTATACTTTTTAAATTCAGTAGGGTTTTTAGGCAAGGCTTAGATTTGAAAGCTTTGCGTTTCAAGCTTTCCAATGGTCATTGAGTTGCAACAACTCTGCGCTGTTTTCTACTTTTTTGATAAAATCATTGATAGCATAACAACATATATTAATATTGTCTTTGAATTGGGCGAATTTTGCATATTCTTTGGCATCATCATGGGTATTTGGAGCTACAAAAACACTGAATTTCTCCCTAATATCGGTGCTATTTTTAATCAATTCTTTTAAATGTTTGGGTATCATTTTGCTTTGACTTCTGTCTCTGATCAAGCTCACTTCTATATAACTTTGGGCTGTCTATAGCTACAAGGTTTATTACCGCTTGCTGTGTATACGGGCAAGCCTTCGCTTTTATAATGGGGTATCACGCTTAAACATTTAAAAGGTTTTAGTTTGTTTAGTCTATTTGGTAGGAAACAAGAGCCAAAAATCTTTAGAGAATTATTTTAAAAATGCCACATCCAACAAAACACGCTATAAAAACAAGGCACAAAGCGGGATTAAATCCTACTTATAGCCCTGTATTGCCTTGCCCTTCCTTGTTAGCGTAATTTTTCAATTCTTTATAAAGCAAAGATTGCAAGCGCGTAATAGCAAAATTCTTATTTTTTTCATCCACTTCAAGGCTTCTATTCAATACAGGCGTGCCTTGACAATCGCTTGCACTAACAACCACTCTAATGCGTGTGGTGCCATTGTTGTTTTCTGTGAAAACTTCATTTTTGATTTGATAGAGTTTTTCTTCATCGCTAGGGGTCAATACTCTAGCGTAAGCGCCTAAGAGAGCGTCTTTAATTTCTGTATCGCTATTGTCATTAAAAACAATTTGCACTTTAGGTTTGAAAGCGTTTTGGTAATATATTTTTTCATAAGATTCTAGCGATCTCACAGGAATAGAATACGCTTTTAAAATCCTTTCCATAGGCATCGCTTTGGCTAGTAAATCCCCCATGCTCTTGGATTGTTGTAAAAAAACCCCTTTGCAAGTTTTAGGCATCAAGGTGGCGAATTGCCCATAAAGAGCGTTATATTTATCGCTCAAGCCTTGCAAAAACAAGTTTTGATTAATCCTTACTCTAGTGTAGTAGATCCCTTTTTGCGCTTCTTGATTGACAATTTCTACATTATCCAATTCCAAGTCATCGGTTTTTAAGTTAATCGTTTGTGAATCGCTGGATTTTAACTTGTTATCCACACGACTTTTTTGAATATGGATTTGTGAATTGACCACCACGCTAATAGACGCCACCAAATCCGCCAACGCTTTTTGCTTAGAAGCTTCTTTAGAGGTGGCTGAACCACTCCCATAAAGATAGCCTTTTTGAGTATTTGTTTTGTTATAAGCCTTGCTATACCACTTAGGCTCTGCACTTAAATTTGCGCTTAAAAAAGTCACTAGGCATGCAAGAATAATCTTTTTCATCATTAATCCTTACTCATTCATTAAAGCGATGTGCTTCTTAGTGATTCTTAGAAGCACATAAACTTTATCCGTATCAATGAAAGTGGCTTTTAGCTCACTAGCCTTAATCTCTATCTTATCCCCCTTGAAAGCTTCCATCACTTTCTCTAAGGCATTTTGTCTAGCTGAGGACAAGCTATAATCCATGTCTGAAAGCAATATATCGCTCATCCCACACACCAAAATTTTTTCATCTTTGGTTTGGGTCTTTTCAATCTGCACCTCTTTTGAGCAATCTTTTGCCCATTTAGGCAAGGATTTCCCCCACATAACCCCCAACACCAAAATAAGCACGATAGCAAGGCGTTTCATTAAAGCCCTACTTTTTAACCATGCCTAGTTCTTCGCGTACCTTATCCACAATTTGCTTATCCAAACCGACTAAAACAAAAACCCTGTCTTTACCGACATAACGGGCAAGCATTTTAGAAGCGATCAACTCTTTATCCACTAATTGAGAAATTTTTTCCGTGTCAGTGCCGGTTATGGACCTTTTACCAGAAGCGTCTACAGTCCTAGTTTTTTCATTTTCCAAATCTTTTTGTAAAGTGGATTTTAAATTCGCCGCTAAATTAGCCCTAGCTTTCGCTGTAGCTTGGTTAGTGGAATAATCCACATCATTATTAGTGATCAAATCTTCAGCCCTTCCTAAAAACACGCCTGAATATTTTTCATACTTCGCCACTTTTTCTAAATCCCCTACAACCCAATCAGGAGCGCCTTTAGTCGCTTCTTTGTAAGCCTTATTGCTTTTACTGATTCCTGATTTTGGGGCATGGCTACAACCTACGATCACCATCGTTGCTATCACGCTCATTCCTAAAATTTTTTTAACTTGACTTTTCATCGCTCATCCTTTCAAAAATATAAATTCAAAACATACGCTTATTGCTAGCATTTTTCACAATAGGCTTAACATCGCTCCATACCTCTTCACCCGTTTTCCTGTTGGTAAGGCTTAGGGTGAAGTCATAGTCTAAGCGTTGCCTAGAACTACTAATAGAGGCTGCGATACTGGATACTTTACCACTTAAAGATAAATCAGCGGCTTTTAAAGTGCCTTTTTCTACAGTGGTATCTTGATTATACTCTTCGCTTTCTCTTTCTTTTTCGCGCTGTTTCACCATTCGGCTATCCGCTGCAATGCCACTGCCTCCACTCGCCCTTGTGATATTGAACCTCCCATTAGATCGCAACCGCAATTGCCGTGCGATTTCAGTCGTGAGAAGATTCATGTCCAAATTGGGTTGAGTGGTGTCGTTAATCACATCTGAAACTTCAATCAAATGCTTGCCCTTGAGTTGCTCAAAATTAGGGTCGCTAAACATGGAATCTAGCATCGCATTAGCGGTTAGCAATAAATCCGTGCTATTAATGCTTGCAGTTGTATTTTTAGTGGCATCATTCACATTTTGATAAGTTGCCATTTCGCTCGAGCAACCCACCCACAATAAAGCACTCAAAATCACCGAGCTTATAATTTTTAATTTTGTTTTCAATACCATAATGATAGAAACTCCCTATTCAAAATTTAAAACAGATACATCTGTTTCTAATTTTAAACTTCTAATCTAAACACACAGTGTTTTTGCGGATTTTAGCATTTTATGTGTCTTTTTTTTCACATTTTACAAGTTTTAGCCCTACAAATTTCACAATGTAAGCATTAATACCACACATTCGCTCATTTTTAGCTTAATTAGAGGAACTTTTTTAGCAAACATGTTTATTAAAAACGATAAAAACGATTTTTTAAGATAAAGAAATCATATAAAAGTTCTTTGAAGTTAGCCCCCCAAAAAGGGATTATAGAAAAGAGACTAAAAAGGGGGTTAAAAAAGATTTTTAAGCCCTTATTTTTACAATAAGGATCTTTAATAATACCCCTTATAATACCCCTTACAATAACGCTTTTATAGCGTCTTCAATCGGTTTTTGAGAGCCGGGCTCTACAAGCCTTTCACCCACTTCTTTGGCGTTTTTGTAAAAAATCAAAGTGGGGATTCTGCGGATGCCTAAACTTTCTTTTAAATCCTGGCTCTCATCAAAAGAAACCTTAAAAAAATGCACCTTGCCTTTGTAAGTTTTGGCTAAATTGTCCATAATCGGCTCAATTTTTCTGCAATCCGGACACCAACTCGCCCCAATATTCACCACCACCGCTTGGTGAGCGATTTTTTCTGCATAATTTTTTCCGTTAATCACTTCTAACATGATAATCCTTAATTTTTATATTTCCCCCAACCCTTAAAGTATAGCATAACTCACAAGCTAATCCCCTTTAACATTGGCCATAAACGCATGCAACTCGTTGTATTCTTGGCGGTTTAAAAAACGCATTTTCCCTACCGGCAAAGCGTTCAAATTCACAAAACCATAACGAACGCGCCTTAAATCCAACACTCCAGCGTTAAAAAACGCAAAAAAACGCCTCAACTCTCTGTTTTTCCCCTCATTGATAATGACTCTCAGTTTAGAGTATTTGGCATGGTTTTTGATGATTTCATAACCAATAAAGGGGGCAAATTCCATGCTTTTAATTGGGGTTTTTTGGTGCGCTCCTTTAGTGGCGTTTTCTAATTTCAAGCCCTCTTGCATAGCGTTTTCCATCTCTCTTGTTACAAAACCTTGAATTTTAATCAGATACTCTCTTTCCAAATTCGCATGCATCAAAGCGCTCACCACCGCCTTACTATCGCTTAATAATAACACCCCTTCACTCGCAAAATCCAAACGGCCCACCGGTGCAAAATGCGCATATTTTTTTTCCAAGCTTTCATAAATCACGCGCCGCTTTAAAGGATCGTTTTTGCTCACCAACTCGCCCTTTGGCTTGTGATAGACCAGCACGCTGAATTTTTTATTCTTTAAGGGCTTAATGAGCCGTTTATCCAAAAACACCTTGTCGTTTTCTTTAACCACGCTAGCGAGTTTGGCATGCTCATGGTTGATTTTCACGCGCCCCTCTAAAACCAATTTTTCAGCCTCTCTTCTTGAGTGTTTGGTGTAATGGGCTAAAAACTGGTTGATCCTCAAGCTAAATCCCTCCACTCCAACTCTTTAAAATCGTCCTTAATCTTTTCATTGACCAATAGAGCGCTTTGGATTTTGCATTGCTTGCCCTTATCTTTGATGATCAAATACAAGGGGCGTTTGCCCTGGTGTTTTAAAGCGCTCTCTTTGATTTGTCTTAAAAACTCTTTTTTCACGTCGTTTTCTAACACGATCGCCAAAGAGCAAGAACTAGAAGCGAGCATTTCCATGGGGGGGATTTCGCGCACATCTTCTTTTTGCTTGTTAGGGTCTTTATAGCGGGCTTTAGGGATTTTAACCTCTCTAGCGCTTTCTAGATCCAAGATTTCAAAAAGCCTTAATCGCGCCACCTCTTCTTGCTCTTCAATCTTGCATTTAAACACTAAAGGCTTGTTAATATCCAACTCTTCTAAAGCGTTTAATTGCTTTTCAAAGAGCATGAGTTCAAACTTGCCGTATCTGTCCAAAATGTCCGCTGTGCCATAAGGCTTACCGCTTCGTTTGCCAATTTTCTTTTTAACTTCCATGATTTTACCCAGCAAGTAAGCTTGCGAGCCGATTTCCAACTCTTCAATGTCAATGCTTTTGACTAAATTTTTAAAGCCCTTAACCTCTTCTTTAAACTCATCTAAAGGGTTGCCTGAAACATGGATACCTAGAGTTTCATACTCGTATTCTAAAAGCACCTTAGCGTCATGTTCGCCCAAATCAACCATATCCAAAACGACCTGCTCTCTTGTTTCGCTTTCCATGGCCCCAAAAAGAGAATTGCCCCCTTGCATCATTTCATTAGCCTTGTCTTTAGTGCGCCCTGCATCACAAATCAAATCCAAGTTAGCGAGCATGGTTTTTCGGGTGTAGCCCAGATTGTCCAAACTCCCAGATTTCACTAATGGCTCTAAAGATTTTTTAGTGAGTTTGGAAAAATCCACTCGTGAAATAAAATCTTCTAAATTCTTATAATCCCCTCTAGTCCTTTCTTCAATGATGTTTTTAATCGGCTCGCTCCCCACCCCTTTAATCGCGCCCAAACCGAACACGATTTTCTTTTCTAGTTCGCCCTTTTGATTTTTAAACTCCGCCACGCTGAAATCTTGCATAGAAGAATTAATGTGCGGAGGCATCACTTCAATTTCTAAAGCCCTAACCTCATCAATATAGCGCGCCACGGATTCAATTTTATTGGATTCGCTAGTGAGCATCGCTGCCATGAACTCATGCTTGTAGTAAGTTTTTAAATACGCTGTTTGGAAAGTGATCATCGCATAGGCGGCGGAATGGGATTTGTTGAAACCATAGCCGGCAAATTTAACGATCAAATCCCACAAATTAGCCGCTTTTTGACCATCATGCCCTAAATTTTTAGCCCCTTCTACGAATTTAGCCTTATTGTCCGCCATGATTTGAGCGTCTTTTTTCCCCATCGCGCGGCGGATCAAATCCGCTTCGCCCAAACTAAACCCGCCGATAGTTTGCACGATTTGCATCACTTGCTCTTGATAGACGATCGTGCCGTAAGTGGGCTTTAAAATCGGCTCTAATTCTTTAAACGCATAAGTGATAGGCTCAATGCCATGCTTTCTGTTGACAAAATCATCTACCATGCCTGATTCCATGGGCCCTGGCCTCCCTAGTGCAATGATAGCGATAATGTCTTCAAAGCTTGAAGGCCTTAAGCGCTTGTTAAGCCCTTGAAACATCCCGGATTCAATCTGGAATATCCCCACCGTATCGCCGCTTTGGATCGTTTTATACACTTTCGGATCGTCCATATCTAACGATAAAAAATCCACGCTAATTTGGTGTTGGGTTTTAATGATTTTGAGTGCATCATCAATCACGGTCAAGGTTTTAAGCCCCAAAAAGTCAAACTTGATCAAATCCACCGGCTCTAAATATTTCATGGAATATTGCGTAACGATACCGCCGGTTTTTTCAGAGGCAAATAAAGGAGTTTTGTGCCACAATTCTTTTTGGCTATCCACCACTAACGCTGCGGCATGCACGCCTGCGTTGCGATTCAAATTCTCTAAATTGAGCGAATACTCCCACACCTGTCTGGCTATGTCATTGCTTTCCACTAATTCCTTGATTTTAGGCTCTAATTCCCACGCCCCCTCTATGAACTCGCCATTTTTTTCATAGCCTTTAAGCGTGATGCCCAAGCGGTTAGGAATGAGTTTGGCAAAATCGTCAGCCTCTTTATAAGGCATGTCCAAAACCCTTGCAACATCTCTGATCACGCCTTTAGCCAACATTTTATTAAAAGTGATGACTTGAGCCACATTGTATTTGCCGTATTTTTCAATCATGTATTCTATGATTTCTTTGCGCCGGCGCTGACAAAAATCCGTATCAATATCAGGCATGCTGATTCTTTCAGGGTTTAAAAACCTTTCAAAAAGCAAATCGTATTTCAAGGGGTCAATATCCGTGATCTTTAGCGCAAAAGCCACCAAGCTCCCGGCCGCGCTCCCCCTACCAGGCCCTACAGGAATGCCCATTTCTTTAGCGTAACGGATAAAATCCCACACAATTAGCATGTAACCTGGGAATTTCATGTTCGTAATGACTCCAATTTCTTTTTCTAAGCGCTCTTTGTATTGATCATGCTTTTCTTTTGGCACTAAAATCAAGCGTTCTTTCAGACCCTCTCTAGCCTTATGGGCAAAATAAGAAGCGTCATCTTCAAAATCTAGCCCCTCGTTTTGAGCGTAAGCTTTGGTGAATTTAAAGCTTGGGGGGGTTGGGGGGTTCTTTTTATCGTCTTTTAAATCAATCTCTAAAACGCATTTATCCGCAATTTCTTGGGTGTTTTCTAACGCTTCTGGAATGTCTGCAAACAACTTCGCCATTTCTTCAGGGGATTTGATGTAAAACTCATGCACGGAGTGTTTCAAGCGCCCCTTATCGTTTAGGGTTTTACCCATCGCTACGCACATCGCCACTTCTTGGGCTTTAGCGTCATTAGGCATGGTGTAGTGGGTGTCGTTTGTGGCAATGATTTTTAACCCCGTTTCTAAAGACATTTTAATGACTTGCTCATCAATGAAGCGCTGATCTAAAATGCCATGGCGCATGATTTCTAAATAAAAATCGTCTTCAAAAATCTCTTGGTATTCGCAAGCGACTCTTTTGGCTTCATCATAGCCCTTAGCCCCATACCTGCGATTTCTCTCATTATTGGTATTCAAATGGTAATTGACTTCCCCTTGCAAGCATGCGCTAGAGGCGATAATCCCTTTAGAATGCTCCCTTAAAAGTTTTTTATTGATGCGCGGGAAATAATAAAACCCCTCTAAATACGCCATAGAGCTTAAATACATCAAATTTTCATAGCCCTCTTGGTTTTTAGCGAACAAACACAAATGGAAGCGTTGTTTGGTTTCTTTACTAGCGAGATTGTCGTCATTATGGATATACGCTTCCATGCCGATGATAGGCTTGATGCCTTCTTTTTTCATGCTCGTGTAAAAATCAATCGCCCCAAACATGTTCCCATGGTCGGTTACGCTCACGCTTTTCATGCCCAATTCTTTAATGCGTTTGGCTAAAATCTTAATCTTATTGGCCCCATCTAAAAGCGAATATTCTGTGTGCAAGTGCAAATGCGTAAAAGCTTTAGTTTCTTTCATTGTCTAACCCCTATTTGGATTTAATGCCATTATACTAATAGCTCTTTAAAAAACTCTTTATTGGATTGTTTAGTGGTAAATTATTTTAAAATGGTGGTTATAATAAGAAAGTTTTTCTTATTATAATGCTATTTTAGGAGTTTATCATGAAAAAATCCATTTTATTAGGTGCTTGCCTGGCTTTTTCTTGCGCTCATGCCTTGAACGATTTAGAATTGATCAAAAAAGCCAGAGAAAGCCAATTAGAACCCATGCCTACAGGCAAAGCGCTCAAAGAATACCAGATTAAAAAAACCAGAGATGTGGGTATTGGCACTAAAAACAGCGAGATCATGACCCCAGCTCAAGTGGAATTAGGCAAAATGCTCTATTTTGATCCTAGGATTTCCACTTCCTATCTTGTGTCTTGCAACACATGCCATAATCTAGGCTTAGGCGGGGTGGATTTAGTCCCAAGTGCAGTAGGCTCTCAATGGAAGAAAAACCCCCACCTTTTAAGCTCCCCAACGGTGTATAACTCCGTCTTTAACGATGTGCAGTTTTGGGATGGTAGGGTTACGCATTTAAACGAGCAGGCGCAAGGGCCAATCCAGTCTTCTTTTGAAATGGGGGCTGACCCAAAAGTCGTGGTAGAAAAAATCAATTCCATGCCAGGCTATGTCAAACTCTTCAGAAAGGCTTATGGCTCTAAAGTTAAAATTGATTTTAAATTGATCGCTGATAGTATCGCTATGTTTGAAGCCACGCTCATTACTCCAAGCCGCTATGATGATTTTTTAAGAGGCAATCCTAAAGCGCTCAGCAAAGCCGAAAAAGAAGGGCTGGATTTGTTCATTTCTAAGGGCTGTGTGGCTTGCCATAATGGGATCAATCTTGGTGGAACAATGCAGCCTTTTGGGGTAGTCAAACCTTATAAATTCGCTAATGTGGGCGATTTCAAGGGCGATAAAAACGGGCTTGTGAAAGTGCCTACTTTAAGGAATATCACCGAAACGATGCCTTATTTCCATAACGGGCAATTTTGGGATGTCAAAGATGCGATCAAAGAAATGGGATCTATCCAGTTAGGTATTGAAATCAGCGATGAGGAAGCGAAAAAGATTGAAACTTTCTTTGAAGCCTTAAAAGGTAAAAAACCTAAAATCATTTATCCAGAACTCCCTATAATGACAGACAAAACCCCTAAACCCTCTTTTTAACTTTAAAGTCCCTTTTAAGGGGGATTGGTGTTTTTTGATCTATTATTGATAAAAGTGCTAATAATAAAAGCTAAAAGGATTTAAAAACTTTTTGGCTCTGTTTGCATCAAATACCAATAAGCCTTATTGAACTTAATATTCTTTAATTTTGACAAACTCTTTTATTGTTGATGATAAAAAACATTCAAAACATTCTTTAAGTTAGTTTATAAAAGAGCTTGCAAAAAGCCAAGCGGTAATCTCTTAAAAAGCACTTAAAAATTTCTTTTTAATCCCTAATTTAGTGATTTTAGACTGTTTTGAAATCAACAACCCACTCAAGGCGTTTTCAAATAGATTTTCATTTTTTGGTTGTCTAAAATAAGCGTGTCCTTACCTTTAGTTACCATAAAATTACCCTTAAAATTCTCCATGAACGCCAATTCAAACGCCATCAAATGCTCATCTCTACACACTTTCCTTGAAATCCCGCTGTCTTCAATTTCAATGTGCCTATCACCCTGCCATGCATAGCTGGCAAAATACCGGTTGCAATAGCCTTTCCCATAAATACGATTTTCTTTTTGGTCAAACACAAACTCCCCCATAGAGCTTTTAGGCTTGGGTTTCTTTTTAAAAAGCTCATACCAGTGTTTTCTTTTTTCTTTCCGCTCTTGCTCTTTGGCTTCAATCGCTGCTTTATCTTCAGGTAGAGCGGTATTTAAAGAAGCGTCTTGCTCTTCTTCATGCTCTCTAAAAGCGCTATCGGCCAACATGGTTTCAATGTCATAGACTTGATGGTTTATCTCTACTTTTTGGATATGCCAATCGTTGCTAGAAAGTTTTTTATCAAACATTTTTAAGAAAAAACACCCCGAAAAGACGCAAGCCGTTAAAACGCTTGCTCCAGCCAATCGTAAATTCAAATAGTTCCTCCTTATTTTAATTTTTTAACGGGCTTACGCTTTGCGCTTCAATGGCTTTCTTAATCAAAGAAATCGCTTCTTGCATCGCTTGTGTGCTGACATGTTGGAGGGATTGTATCGCGCTTTCTTGAAAATCTTGATTGTCATTTTTGCTCGTTTTAGTCGTTTTATTTTCTAAGCTAGAAATGTTTTCATGCTTAATGATCACTCCAGAATGCGAAGCGCCTTTCACGCTAATGTCATACCCGAGTGCAAATTCTGCCCTATAAGTAGAATTTTCTTTTTCTAAAAGAGAAAACGATAAAATCGTAAAACGAACCGCATAAGTGGGTGCGCCTGCGCCATAAGGGGGCAAGGCCACGCCCAAGCACGCTTTTTGCGCTTCTTGCATGAACATCGTTTTGAGCATGTTGCGAGGCAAGTCTATCCATTTTTGGTGTTTCCCATGCGTGATCTGCCCGTCTTTGGCTTTAAACACGATTTCTTTAGTGTTGAATAAATCCGCGCTCAAAATGCTAATGAGCCTTACTTCAGTCAAAGGTTTGGCGCATTGCGTGATTTCAAAAGAGCTTGCGTTCAAATCATAAGTTCTAATTTCTGGGAGCATTTGTTTTAAATTAATACTCAAGCAACCCTGAAGCAATAGGGCTAACGCTGATGAGAGTGAAAAGATTTTTATGGCTGTAGCCCTCATGATTATTTCCTTTCTCCAAAAATCGTTTTATAAGGGTTGGCGTCAAATTTGTCTATCAAAGCAGAGCCTTTTTCCACAAAATTATCAATGTTTGTTAAGCTCAATTGCGCTTGCATGATTAGTGGGGTGAACATCGCCTTAAAGTCGTATTGCCCTTGTTTTAGGCGCTTATCCACATCTAAAGCCACGTTATTGACATTAGAAACGAGATGGTTAGCGTTGCTGATCAGTGAATCAAATTGAGTCTTTCTTGAATCCAAATTAGCGATGAGATCATCCACTGAAGCGAGAATGTGCTTGAATTTTTCTACATTTTGATCGTCTAAAATCCTGTTCACGTTTTTAATCGCTTTCATCACTTCTTGCATCACTTGGTTAGCGTCTCCGCTCAAGCGATCCATAAGCCCTTCTTTAAAAATTAAAACCCGCTCCCCTTTATCGCTACTGCCATAAAATTCTTCATTGTGGCTTTGCTCTAAGGCTAAAAATTTTAACCCCATAAACCCTCTAGAAGAAACCGCCACTTTAGAATCTTTACGGATCTTAACGCTGGATTTAATCATCAAATCCAAACGGACCACCCCCACTTTATCCTTTGCAAAGCCCACCTTGATGACATTGCCCACTTGAATCCCTTTGTAATTAACGGGCGAGTTGGTTGCAATGCCTCCCAAGTCTTTGTCCGTATAGACCACATATTCATAATACTTCCCATCATCTAAACCCAAATGGCCTAGCCATAAAATGAAACCTACCATGCAAACTAAGCATAAAAAGAAGAGCCCGCCGATTAAAGTGTAATTCACATGCCTTTCCAAAATTTCTCTCCTCGTGTTGAATTGAATAAATTGCCTTCATCTAGCCCTTGAGTTTGGGCTTTTTTAATAAAATCTTTTAAATCCCCGTTAAAATCTAATAACCCGTCTTTGAGCATGATAAACCGATCCACGCAATCATGCACAGAATCCAAATCATGCGTAATCATCACCACCGTAAGCTGCAAGCTCTCTTTGAGCGTCATAATCAATTCATCAAATTTACCTGCACTATAAGGATCTAGCCCGCTTGTTGGCTCATCTAAAAACAAAATCTCCGGATTAGTCGCCATAGCCCTTGCGATACCCACGCGCTTTTTCATCCCCCCACTCAATTCATAGGGGTAAAGGTGATAAGCCCTAGGAGGCAAACCCACTTTTTCAATCCACATTTTAGAAATTTCTTCAACAATTTTTTTGGAATAAGCGCCGTATTGCTCTAGCATGATGCCCACATTTTCTAAAACCGTTAAAGAGCTATAGAGCGCACCAAACTGGAAACAAATGCCGCAGCGGTTAAAAATCTTTTGCTGTTCTTCTTCTTTGAGTTTCCATATATTTTCCCCAAAAAGCAACACTTCCCCCTTTGTGGGGCGATTGAGTAAAATCATGCACCTTAAAAGCGTGCTTTTACCGCTCCCTGACCCCCCTAAAATCGCCATCACTTCGCCCTTATGCACGCTAAAACTCACGCCCCTGTGGATAATGGTGCTTCCAAAAGCGCTATGGAGATCTTTCACTTCAATTAAGACTTGGTTGTTGGTAGCGTTCATCATATATTCAACTTAGAAAAGACGATAGAAAAAATAGCGTCTAAGAAAATGATCCAAAACAAAGCGTTCACCACGCTAATGGTGGTCAAGCGCCCAATGCTCTCGGTATCCCCCTTGACTTCAAATCCGCGCATGCACCCCACCATTGCAATCGCAAACCCCCAAAAAGGGGCTTTGACAATCCCTACTAAAAAATGGTTCCAACCCACTGTGTCATGCAATCTGTCTATATAGCTTGGAAAGCCCAAATCCAATTGGTATTTAATCGCAAACATGCCCCCAAGAATAGCGAACGCATCGGCAATAAACACCAACAAAGGCAACACAATCACTAAGGCTAACACCCTGGGTAACACTAAAAATTCAAAAGGGTTAAAGCCCATGGTTTTCATCGCATCTAATTCTTCAGTGATTTTCATCACCCCAATTTGCGCGGTAAAACTGCTCGCGCTCCTCCCGGCCACCACAAGAGTCAAAATAAAAGGGCCAATCTCTCTCAAAGCGAGTTTGGCCGTCATTTCAACCGACATTAAAGGCGCACCCATTTCTTGCAACTGCAAAGCCCCTTGCAAAGCAACGGCAAACCCCACGATAAACACCGTTAAAATACTCACCGGCAAAACTTTAAAACCGGATTCATTGATATGATAGAGCAAGGGGGTGATGCAAAAGCGTTTGGGGTTAAAAACGCTCTTAATAAAATAAAACAAAATCATGCCGCAAAAATTGAACGCGTTTAAAAAGGTGTTGTAAGTTTCTACGATACTCTTGCCTAATTTAGTGATCAGAAGTTCGTATTTTTTGTGCGCTTTTTTAGACTCTAAATCTTCTTCTTTTTCAAGCCAGTCTTTAACCACTTTCAAAGCGCATGCGTTATTCTCGCTCACATTGCACAATTCGATGTTTAAAGAACGCCCCTTAACTAAATCAAATAAAAACATGCCAAAAACAAAATCCACTTTTTGGCATCCTGAAAAATCCATTTTTAAAGACCCTTGATGATCTAATAAGATTTTTTTCAACTCATCTAAACGAAACACGCTCGTTTTAAAATCCCAATCCCCTCTTAAAATCAGCACAGAGTCCGATCCATCTTTACGCATCTCTAAAAATTTTTGTTTCTCTGTCTTCATTAGAATATATTCTCTCTTAGATTAGATAAAATCTATTAACAAAATTTTGTTTTTTAAAGCGACTATTTTAACACAATGATAAGCGAAAAAATTAAACAGCATTCTATTGAATAAAGGATTAACTATTTTTAAAATGTTTAAAAAAATCATGTTTTTTTGTGTTTTCTTGATAGGGGGGGTTGCTGTTTCACCCCTTGATGCGATGCCTATTTTGCACGATAAAACCCCTAAAAAAAATTACCAAGAAGCCCATGAAAAGCTCTATAGAAGCATCATTAACCGCCAAAAACTCACACGCCACAAAAGCGGGTGGTATTTTTTAGGGGGGTTTGGCGCTGTAGAGGCCACTAAAGACTATCAAGGCAAGGAAATGAAAGATTGGATCGCCACGCTTGATTTAAAAACCGGCGTGCAAAGTTTTTTTAAAAAATACATTGGGATTAGAGGGGTTTTTGCTTGGGATCTTGGATCAGGAAAAGTGAATTACCAAAGCCATAAAGATCCTACCAATTCTTTTTTTACCATGCTTGCGGTGGGTTTGGATGTGATCATGGAATTTCCTTTAGGGAGTTATAAGCATTATTTAGGGGCGTTTGGAGGGGCTAGGGGGGCTTTAGTCGTTTATACAGACAAGCAAAATTTCAAGTTTTTTAAAAAATCTGTGGTTTCAGGGGGCTTAGCGATCAATGGAGGGGTTATGCTCACGCTTTTTTTAAGACACCGCATTGAATTGGGGTTTAAAATCTTACCCACTGCAAGATTGCTTTCTAGCTCCAAACGCTTTGAGACTTCGCCCTTATTTTATGCGGCATACAGCTATAAATTCTAATATTTAAAAGAGCTAAAAAGTTTCAAAAAGCCCTAAAAAAACCTTTTTGATTAATTTTAATCAACTTCAAAAATCCAATCTTTGGGGGCTTTTTGTTCGCCTTGCTGGATGGATAAAAGCAAATCATAGAGTTGTTTAGTAACATGGCCTGGCGTTTCAAAAAAATAAGATTTGTTATTATGCATGATTTCTTTAATGGGCGTGATGATTGCGGCTGTCCCGCACGCTCCAGCTTCTTTAAATGCACCCAACTCATCTACTGAGATTTCCTTCTCTTCCACTTTCAAACCCAAATACTCTTCAGCCAAAAACATCAGGCTTTTTCTGGTAATGCTTGGCAGAATGCTTGGCGAATGCGGGGTGATAAAAGCATTCTCATGCGTGATACCAAAAAAATTCGCTGCCCCCACTTCTTCAATTTTAGTGTGCGTGGTAGGATCTAAATAAATGCAATCATCATAGCCTTGCTCTGTGGCCATTTTGTGGGCTAACAGGCTTGCAGCATAATTCCCCCCCACTTTCACCCCACCGGTGCCTTTAGGCGCGGCTCTATCAAACGCTGTGGTGATAAACCTAGCCCCCCCTTTTTCTATACCCCCCTTAAAATACGCCCCCACCGGCGCGCAAAACACGATAAAAAGGTATTCACTGGCCGGCTTTACCCCCAAATTATCCCCTACGCCTATGACAAAAGGGCGCAAATACAAACTCGCCCCGCTTTTGTAAGGAGCGAGCCATTTTTGATTCGCTTTGACTACTTCAGCGCATGCCCTTAAAAACAGCTCTTCGCTCACTTTGGGCATGAGCAGTCTTTCGCATGAAGTTTGCAAGCGTTTGGCGTTTTCTAAAGGGCGGAAGAGTAAAGCCTTCCCCTTTTGAGAGCGGTAAGCCTTCAAGCCTTCAAAACAAGCCTGCCCATAATGCAAGACCGGTGAGCCTTCGCTGAGTTGCAACACATTTTCGCTAACCAATCCGCCTTGCGACCAAGAGCCGTTTTGATAAGTAGCGATGAAGCGAAAATCCGTTTTAATGTAGCTAAAGCCTAGATTTTTCCAGTCTAAATTTTCTAAATTTGCCATTTTGCACCTTTTAAATTAGTAGTTTAGATGCGATTGTATCTAAAAGGGGCTAAAAATCCCTCAAAGATTAACGCTCAAAGACTTCATTGAATTAAAAATGGGGTTTTAGTCGCCTCATTTTAAATCCATTCGCTTAAAAGAATAGGGGGCATTGTGAAATATCCCTCTCTCAACCTCTAAAACCCCCTAAAGCTTTTCTAAAAATTACCGCTCGCTTTAGGTGAGCTTTTTGTGATGAGATTGTCAAAAACGCTAAAAAGCATTTTTACAATCAACATTCCATGCAAATAAAGCCCCTTAAAAATCCCTTAAATAGCTGATTTGGAATGCATACACCCGGCGAATATTAGCTTGCAAGGTGTCTCCCTTTTCATTGGTAAGAGAAAAAAGCTGGTGCGTGATCGTAGGCACTTTAATCCCTAACTCTAAGCTATTGTGTTTAGCGATATGGGTGCGGACCCCAAACTTCCATAAAAACTGGAAATTAGCCGGGCTATAGCTGGAATTGCTATGGTGTTTTGCATAACTAGCGATTTCTTTACTGATGCTCGTGGCCCAACTATCCCCCGCTAATTGGATCCCCACCACAAAACCAAAAACCATGTTTTCTTTATTCACAAAATTCCACAGCGTATCCAACGCTACGCCATAAGTGAATAAATTGATATAGTATTGCCCTTGATAAGACTCCCTTTCGGTTAAAGTATTCCCCCCAAAACTAAAACTATTGTAAATAAACCCGCTATCGCCCACCGGAATACCCTTTTTCATCACGCCAAAGCGGTTGTGCGCGTAGTCAAAAAACCCATAATAACGCATGCCAAACCATTTTTTCTTACCCAAAAATTGTTTGTAACCCACTTCAACGCCCGCTCCTGCATAAGGCGGGAACTTTATCAAAGGCTTTTGAAGGCCATTTTCATTCACCATTTTCGTTTGGTTTTGTATCATGCTCACCTGGTAATTGACTCCCACAAAAGTAGCGCTCTCTTCAGCATTTGCTACAACGCCCAAAGCCCCTAATAATATCATTCTTTTCAACATTCAGTCTTTTCCCTTTATTCTTTTATAATCGCTTGACATTAATATTAGCTTAACATGGTTAAGTATTACTTATAAAGAAATAATAATATATTTTTTCTTAAACTCAATTAAAAACTAACCTTTTAATTCATTCCAACGCTTTGCAATAAACGCGCTCGTTTCTAGCGGCACTCTTAAAGCATAAACCTCATGATTGAGAATGCCCTGGATTTCTTGTTGCAACTTTAGGGCGTTTTTTTCTTCAATTTCAAAAATCAATTCGTCATGCACTTGCAAAAGCAACCTCACTGAAGAATCATTTTTAAAGCGCTCGCTCACTTTGAGCATGCCTAATTTCAATAAATCGCTTGCACTCCCTTGAAAAATCGCATTCACGCCCTCTCGCAAATAATTGCCCTTGACATAATCATTAACGCCGTTAAAGTCAAACACCCGATAACGCCCAAGCAAAGTGAAAGCTTTAGAAGTCTTTAAAATCTCTTCTTGCATGCGGTTTAAATAATCTTTGATGCTAGGGAATCGTTTGAAATACGCTTCTATATAGCTTTTAGCCTCACTTAAAGGGATGTTTAAAGTTTCGCTCAATTTCTTACTCCCCATGCCATACACCAGCCCAAAATTAATGCTTTTAGCGATCGATCGTTTTTCTTTGGCTAAATCTTCGCCAAACAACGCCCTAGAAGTTTCTAAATGGATGTCTCGCCCCTTTAAAAACGCTTCCATCAAATCCTTATCCTGGCTAAAATGAGCCAACAAGCGCAATTCAATCTGCGAATAATCCACCCCCAACAAACAATATTCTTTGGAGCTAGAAATAAAGCCCTTACGAATGAGTAAGCCTTTAGGCGATCGCACCGGGATATTTTGCAAATTAGGCGAATGCGAGCTTAAACGCCCGGTAGCTGTGCCGGTTTGAATGAAAGTGGTATGGATTTTATCGTCTTTGTCTTTTAGGCGCAACAAGGGGGTGGTGTAAGTGTTAAAAAGCTTATTCAATTCCCTGTATTCCAAAATCAAAGGGATGCTTGGGTGCTTGTCTAGGATTTTTAACAAGTTTTTTTCATCGGTAGAATGGCTTTTATTTTTAGGAAGCCCTAATTTTTCATACAAGACTTCGCTAAGTTGCTTGGGCGAATTGAGGTTAAAATCCATGCCGATTAGATCCAAGATTTGGCGCTCTAAAACTTTCAATTCATCTTTAAATTCCTGTTCTAAACGCTTGAAATAAGGCGCATCAATTTTAAAGCCTTGAAATTCCATATTGATTAAAACTTTCATGAACGGCATTTCAATTCCTCTAGCCAAAGCAAGCAAATTTTCTTCTAGCCCCCCTTTTTCAAAATACTCGTGCAAACGCTTTAAAGCGTTTAATTCCAAATTTAAACGCTCTAATTTTTCCGCCTTGTTTTTTGTTTTAAAATCTTTGATTTTTTCATGCGAAATTAAATCTTCTTGTAAATATTCCTTTAAAACCTCATCAAACCCCACTTTTTCCGGATTTTTTAAAAACGCTAAAATTTGAGTGTCTTGGATGCGAATGTTTTCTAAAGAAACCTGATATTTGGCTTTTAAAAAGCTTAACAAGGGTTTTAAATCATGCCCAATGATGCGTGCATGCTGTAACATTTGAGAAAAAGCGTTTTGTAAAAACTCCAAAGAAAAGGGCGAAAATAACGCCTCTTCTAAAGGTAAAAAATAGCCTTGATCTTGCAATAAAAACGCTAGGGCTAGAATTTCTTTTTCTTTATTGAACACCAAACGCACAAAAACCCTTGCATTAGGATTTTCTAATTTTTCTAAAAACATGCTCAATGATGCAGTATTTTCTAAAACAATCATGCTTGATTTTGTATGGGCGTTGTCTGATGCGGAGGCGTTGTCTAATATGGGCGTGCTGTCTAATATTGGGGCGTTTTCTAAAATCAAAGTCGTAGGGGCGTTTTCTAAATCCCTTAAAGTGGAAATGAAACCATATTCTTTCAATTCATCTTTGATTTTCAATAAAGGGTTTTCGCTAGGAAAAGCGCAACTTAAAAAATCAAATTCTTTAATGCATTCCCTCTCTAAAGTGGCTAATTCTTTGCTTAAAAACGCGCTCTCTTTATCGTGTATCAGAGCTTGATACATTTTAGGGCTGAGTAAATTTTTCGCCAACTCTAAATGATTATAGATTTTTTCCAAACTCCCTAATTGTTGCAACAATTCTTTAGCGTTCTTGCTCCCAATACCCTTAATCCCCTTATAATTATCGCTGCTATCCCCTACAATGCCTTGATAATCCGTGAATTGACTCGGCAAAATCCCGTATTTTTCCACGCAATCCTTCGCTAAAAACTCCGTTTTGCCATCAAAAAGCGCGATTTTATCGCTCAAAAGCTGGTTAAAATCCTTGTCTTTAGAATAAATGTGCGTTTTGTAAGGGCTTAGCGTGGCCAGGCTTGCAATCACATCATCGGCTTCAAACCCGCTCACTCCCACGCAAACAAAACCCATTTTTTGCAACCATTCTAAGGCGATAGGGATTTGCAAAAGCATTTCTTCAGGGGCGTCTTTACGATTTTGTTTGTATTCGCCTAGTTTTTCAGCTCTTTTGGTTTTAGTCTGGCTTTCTAGGGCAAACACGATAAAAGGCATGTTTTTTTTATCTTTATAAAATTTTTTAACCATGCCCACAAGCCCCGTTAAAAGCCCTGTAGGAAAGCCCTTATCGTTGGTTAAAGGCTTATTTTTAGCGCTCATGTAATAGCTTCTAAACAAATACGCAAAAGTGTCAATTAAAGCTAAAGTCCCTTCTTTAGTGATTGGCTGTTCCATTTAACCCCTTCTTCAATCAAGCAAATTTTAAACCCAATTGTAACACAAGCAACGCCCCTAAAACCCCTTTTAAAACAACGAGTCTTTTTGAATCGGCGTTTCTTGGCTGATGGCTTTTTTTGTGGCCTGAATTTTAGCGCTACAGTATTCAACCACGCCTTGAATGGTTTGCTTCATTAAAGCGTTGATGAGAGTGTGCATGAAATGAAAATCTACATCCTCAAGGGTTTGAGTGTTAGCGGTGGGTTTTAGGGGGAGAGAAATTAACTCGTTTTTAACTTTATTCCAACTCGCCTTATTGGTCCATTCGTATTTACTATTATTATAAATAACTTTTGAAATAGCACATACAAAAAATAAATATTCTTTATCGTTAAGCTTTTTATCGCCAATAAATTCAATAGCGTAAGCGTCTTGTAATACGCAAAATTCATGGGGTTGGTAAAATGTAGCACCGGTGTTAGCCCCATTAGCAGAAATTGAAATAACATTTTTTAAAATCGTAGCATTTTCTTTTGGCACAAAATTATTTAACCCTTGATTTAAAATTCCTGCGGTTAGGGCTGGTAATTCGTGCGTTGGAGTTTTTTCCTTTGGTAATTGTGCAGTTTGATAAGGTAATGGCTTTATAATAATTTTTTCAAACAAATCCCCTAGTTTGAAGTTTTGCCATTTTAAGCCGCATGGGGTATTACCCCCCCCCCCCCCCCAGAATTGTTGTCATTGAAAAGGTTAAGGGCGTTTTCTTCTTCGCTAGAAAGGGTGGTGTTTTCTAGCCCTGCAGCCTTTAAGTAAGCCTCAAGTTCGGCGAGCCGACACTGCTCAAGTTCGGCTATGAATTTTTCCATGAAATCAAAATCTATATCCTCAAAGGTTTGAGTGTTAGCGGTGGGTTTTAGGGGTAGAATGACTTTATCGTTTTTAATTTTTGCCCATGAACACATGTTTTCATAGCCGAATTTTTTAGGGTAACCAAAAAATAGCGTGGATAAAAACAAGCCGATTTTATGGTTAATCTCAAATTTAGGTTTGAGAGAAAATACCCTAGCGTGTGTTACCATTTTATAAGGAAAACTGCGATAAAATGCACAACCAAACATGTCTATAGTAATGGTATGGCTTTCAAAAACTTTTGCTTTTATATCGCTTTGCCCTAAAACGCCATTATTGCTAAGCCCTGCAGTAATGACAAATTCGCCCCTATGATTAATGTGGCGTTTTTGGATGTCAAAATCGCCATTACTCGCTTCAAACAAATCCCCTAATCTAAACTCGCCCCACTTAATAGCGTTGAGTTGGCTACTAAGGGGGTCAATCACTTTGGGGGCGTTTGGTTTTTTAAAATCAAGCCCACTTCATAAGAAAGGTAATCGGCTATCGTTCTTTTAAAATCCTCTAATTCGGGTTTGGTCTCGGTGGGTTTGTTTTGGTTCCAATCGCTCCCGTTTTTGGGGTCTATAGTGCTTTCATAATAGTCATCCTCGCTTAAAAATTTCAAACACGATTTGCCAATATGGACTAAATCCACGACTTCGTTGTAGCGCTCTTTGGCGTTGTGCATGTCTTTTAAATTGTGGCTGGCTTTGGCTTTTTTGCGATTTGCTCTAGCGTAGCCGTCGTTACTAAAATTGATGAATTTCACCCTTTGCTTAGCGTCATGCTTTTCATTGACCCTAAAAACATAAATATGGGTTTGAACGCTGCTCTTGCCGATGAATAAATCTAGGGGCATTTTAATGCTCGCTAAAAGCGTGTGTTTTTCCAAAATCCTTACATTGTATTCTTTGGCTTGACCACTGCCTGTACTTGATTGGATGATCACGCTTGCATAACCGCTTTGCATTTTTGCTAAAGCCTGCTCCACAAACACCATACCATTACCACTAGCAGAATAAGGCGGGTTTAAAACAAAAGCGTTGGCTTTAAATTCTTCGTTATTGACTTTGACATCAAAATCGCTCAAGCTGTTTTGGTTTAAAATTTGACTGCTCCCATCGCCCATTAAAATCATGTTTAACACCGCTAAAATATGGATTTCCGGTAAGCTTTCTATCCCTAAAAGTTGCTTGGCTTTAATGTGGGCGATTTTTTGTTCTAATTCCTCTGGGCTAGTGATACACTTTTTAGCGTCTTCTATCATTAAATTCATGCTTGCGACTAATAGCCCGGCGCTTCCGGTAGCAAAATCCCACACGAAACTATCCTTATTGACTTTAGAAAGTCTAGCTAAAAGCGTGGCGACATAAGGGGGTGTGAGTACCACATCGTTTAATTTGTCTTGTGAGAAAGGTAGCCAGCGATACATTTCATTGAACAATTTACCGGTAAAATCCGTACTAAGACCGATTTTATAATAAAAGCCCAAACTATCCACGATTTCACTAAAACAGTGCTTCAAACGGCTTTCGCCATTGACGGCTTTGTTGTTGTTTTCGTTTCTTAATAAAGGCTCTAATAAAGAAATAATGTTTTGCCTTTTTTCTTCAGACAACTGCTTATGCACTAAAAAGGATTTGATTTTTGTGAGCATGATGTCGCCATCTCTTTGATGGATCTCATCGCTAGATTTTAAATCTTCTTTGTTTAGGGGGGTTACACAATTAGGGATGCCTAAATTAGCGATAATGCTCGCAACAACTAAGCACATGCGATCTTTTTCGCCGAAATAAATCTTTTCTTTTTCATAAATATTGTTGTGGATACGAGTCAAGCAGTCTTCTATTTCTTGGTTTTTTTGTTCTTTGATGCGCTCTAAATCTTCATCGCTTAAAGAGAGGGTGTCTAATCGTTTAACGAAGTCATTAAAATGTTTAGGGCTTAAAAAGGAGAGATCGCTATAACCTTGCTCGCCTTTTGAAACATCTACCCCCATGCCTAAATTGCTTTTATTCACATAATAGACAGCGATTTGAGAGCGTATACCGCCCTTATCATCTTTATAGCCTGTGATGCCTATGGCGATGCATTCAGTGTAGCTCGTGTGGTGTAAAATCGCATTAGCGTAATGTAGGGCCCCATTTAGGGCATATTCTCTAATGTTTTTATAATGAGGCTCATGGTTTTTAGAGTTTTCTACCAGTTTGTTTTTGTCTAATTTAATGAGCTTGTCTTTTAGCCCTTTGTATTCTATTAAAATAGGTAGCTTTCTGCTAGGATCTTGTGTCTTTAATAAGAGTTTCACATCAGGGCGGTTACCCCCTAAACCCCCATTTTTAGAAGCGTAATTTTTTAAAGCTTCATCAATTTCACTATTCAAGCTTCCTTGCTCTAATTTATAGTCTAGTTGATAACTTTTTAATTCGTTATTGAATTTCTCAACGATTAAGGGTTCAATGGATGGGGTTTTGGTCTTACTCATAAATTTCCTTTTTTTTTAAAGCGTTAATTATAACTCATTCATCCGCATCACAAAGCGCGATCGCAAAATGCGCTTTAATGTTTAAGGATTTAAGATATTTTAAGGCTTCTTTTAGGGTGGTGCCGGTGGTGATAATATCATCTAGCAAGAAATAATCTAAATTTTTATCGCCCTTGAAAGTGAAATTTCGTGGGTTATTGATGCGAAAATCCAAACTTTTCCCGGCATACGAAACAGCGTTAGTCGCCCTTAAATTCCCATAAGTGGGCTTTAAATGGCCTTGACAAAAGCCTTTTAAAAGCGCGGCTGAATGCGAGTAAAAGGATTTGATTTTATCATCAATAGCGATGCCATAAAGGGGGATATTCAAGCCTTGTTCTTGCAAGATTTTCACAAACTCTGCACCCGCTTTTTGAGAAAGCAAGGGCAAAATGCGAGAGCCAATCAATGCGTATTTGCTTTTAATGAGTTCTTCTATTTCGCTATAAGCGTAAAAACTATACACGCTCACGCCCTCTAAAACCCTTACTTTTAAGCTTAAGGGCAAATCGTTCAAACAGCGCTGACAAAGAGGCTTGAAAGAAAGCCTTAAACAAGTTAAACAACGCATTCAATAAAGGCGGTGATTTTCTCGTGCAAATTTTTGGCGTTTTCTTTAGCGTTTAGTTCCAAAACCTCGCACCCGAATTTTTCTTTTAAAATATAAGCATGCGTTTTGAGTTTTTTTTGGATTTGGAGTAATTTTTCTGCACCTTGGTTTTCTATTTTGTCCAAACTTTTAAGGCTTAAGCGCTCTTTTAAGCCCTCTTTGTCTATGAGTAAAAGAATGATTTTTTCAGGTAAGATGTTTTGAGTGGCAAGCAGGTTTAATTCCAAACTTGAAAATTGGCTATAAGCCATGCCAGAAATCAAACTCCTATCGCTAATGATGAGTCTCTTTTCCTTTAAAGCCGGTTTGATCACGCTTTCTGCATGCTCAGCCCTATCGCTTAAGAATAAAAACGCTCTAGCTAACTCGCTCATGTTTTCATTTAAAGCGATACGCCTTAAAGTTTCGCCTATTGTTGTCCCCCCTGGCTCTTTGGTAAAAAGGGCGTTTTGAAACGCGCCTTTTAACAATTCTATTTGAGTGCTTTTGCCCGCGCCATCAACGCCTTCTAACACCACATACATTTCAAGCCTTTGAGATAAAAGGATAGATTTCTTTAGGCACTAAATGGCTCGCATCGCCCTTATGCACAATAATGGATCGCACAATAGAAGAGCTGATGAATGCATTTTGTAAAGTGGGCATGAAATACAAGGTCTCTAATTCGTGGTTTAAGGATTTGTTCGCATAGCCCATTTGCAACTCGTATTCAAAATCGCTCACCACCCTTAAACCCCTAACCAACACTTTACAATGATGCTCTTTAGCCAAGTTGGCTAATAGCCCTTCAAAGGCGATGCATTCTACATTTTTAAAACTTTTAGTGGCGAGCTGTATCATTTCTAAACGCTCTTTTAAACTGAACATAGGGTTTTTAGCGCTTGAGCGCGCCACAGCGACAATGAGTTTTTCAAACAATTCGCTAGAGCGGTGGATAATGTCTATATGCCCGTTAGTGACCGGATCAAAAGTGCCGGGGTAAATGCCAATTTTTTGCATCAGTTCATTCCCCAGCGTGGGTATAAGTCATTGTCTATCCCTAGGCTGTCAAACCACTTCCCCACTAAAAAATCTTGCATCGCTTCTAAAGTCTTGCTTTGGGTGTAATAAGTCATCATGGGCGGTGCAATGATTGCATTAGAGCGCGCGAGTTTGAGCAAGTTTTCTAACATAATATCGCTTAAAGGCATTTCTCTAGGGGCAATGAGTAGGGGGCGCTTTTCTTTAAGCATCACAGACGCGCACCTAGAAATCAAATCCCCCCCAAAGCCATGCGCGATCTTAGCCACCATGTCCATGCTCGCTGGAATGATCGCCATTTTATGGATACCATAGCTCCCTGAGGCGATGCTTGCATGAATGTCTTGCTCGTTAAAAAAAGTAGCGCCAGGCCGTAAGTCTTTCATGGCGTTTTTAAGGTTGATATTGGTTTCTTCTAAAGCCACGATGTGCGCGTTTTTAGACGCCACGACAAACGCTTCAATTTCTTTTGGTAATTTTTCCAAAAACCGCAAGGCTAGAGGGATCCCGCTCGCCCCGCTGATGCCTAAAACTAATTTCATGATGATCCTTTATAAGATTTGCACTTTAGAGCTGCTCAACACTTTGGCTTTTAAAATTTTATTGCTTTCTACATTTTTGGCTTGAATGATTTGATTGAGCGAGCCATTTTCTAGGGCTTTTAGGCTTATTTCTATGCTGATTTGCCCCTCTTCATACACCCCGGTGATGATGTCGTTTTTACGCACGATGATCAAATCTTGGGTTTTGTCCGCATTTAAAAGCGTGTCAGGGGGGATAAAATTTTTCGCGCTCACTTTATCAATCGCGCCCTCTAACAAGGGGTTAGAAAGCGCGCCAAAAGCAACGCGCTCTTTTTTAGTGTTGTGAGCGGTGATGTTTTCATCTTTTTTAATCGCGCTAATGCTTTTAAAAGCTTGCATGCTGCCTATCACGCTATAACGCACCGGTAGGCGTAAATTAGGCTCATTTTCCAATTTTAAAAACACGACTCCATCTTTTTTAAGCTTGTTAGTGGGGTTTAATTCATAGCTGATGATTAAAGAATGAGAAAAACGCTCCGGGATTTCTAAATTAATTGTTTCAATTTCTAGTTTTAAATCTTTGTATTCTTTAAGATAAATCGCTTTAATTTCTGTTTTAAGCGTATTAATATCCATGGCCAATAGCGCATTTAAAACCATGAAAAAAAGAATGAAAATTTTCAAAACCCGCTATCCACTTTTTCTACAAATTTTTCTGAAATTTTATCATAGACATTCCCTCCGCAATTGATTTTAAAACACCAACCGCTCAAGCCTTTTTCTACGCTTAAAACCCTCCCGGTGCCAAAAATCTTATGCTTGATCAAATCCCCCACTTTAATGGGCGTGTTTTTTGGGTGATCTTGTTTGGGGGGTTTATTTTGTTGGAGCAACTTGGCTTCTTCTAAAAATACAGAGGGCAAACAGGCGATTTTCCTCCCAAAATACGAACGCTCTTTGACATAAGAAAGTTGCAATCCTTCTTTAGCCCTAGTGATCGCCACGTAAGCCAAGCGCCTTTCTTCTTCTAGATCGCTTTCTTGATTAAACCCCCTATGCGGGAAAAACCCTTCTTCTAAACCAATCACAAACACATGCTTAAATTCCAAGCCCTTACTCATATGCACGCTCATGCAACTCACTTTTTGCGCGTTTTCTGTATTATGGACATTCAGCACGCTTTCATTCAAAAAATCCAGTAAGGAATGCGTGGGGTTAGTTTTAAAATGCTCTTTCATTAAACTTAAAAGCTCTTTGACAAAGCCCTCCCTTTCTTCGTAATTGTCTTCTTTTTCATAGCTTTTTAACAGGTTAGTCTCTTCTAAAAAACGCTCGCAAAACTTCTCTACTGAAATTCCAAAAGCCTCCCTCAATCGCTCTATCATGGCCATGAATTTCTTTAAAGCGTATTCGTTTTTAGGGTTTAGTTTGTCTTTAAATACCCCAAGTTTTAGCGCTTCTTCTAGATTCAAATCCTCCTCATCTAAAAGAGAAAAAATCAATTCTTGAGTGATCTTGCCAAGGCCTCTTGGGGGCTTGTTTAAAACGCGCCTAATAAAAAAGCGATCGTCTTTTTTAGCCACTGCATGCATGAACGCCAAAGCGTCTTTAACCTCCGCTCTTTCATAGAAACTCACCGCCCCAATAAGCCTATAAGGGATATTCAAAGCGTTTAAGCTCTCTTCAATGCTACGGCTAAGCCCGTTTAAGCGATACAAAATAGCGATATTTTCTAAATTTTCGCCCTTCTTTAAAAGGGCTTTGATTTGATAAGCCACATCTAAGCTCTCTTCTTTTTGCGTCAAATACTCTTTGCAAACGACGCTTTTATGCGGGCCTTTAAAACTTTGGAGCGTTTTTTTGTGGCGGTGTTGGTTATGGCTGATAAGGGAATTAGCGCACGCTAAAATTTCAGCGCTAGAGCGGTAGTTGGTTTCTAATTTCACCACTTTAGCCCCCTTGAAATGCTTGGAAAAATTTAAAATGTTAGAAATATCCGCCCCCCTAAAACCATAAATGCTCTGATCGTCATCGCCCACCACGCACAAATTATGGTGCGTGAAACTCAATCTCTTTAAAAACTCTAGTTGCAAGGCGTTGGTGTCTTGATACTCATCTACCATAATGTAATGGTAGCGCTCGCTGATCTCTTTGGCGAGTTTTTCATTGTCTTGCAAAATCTTAAGGCTTAAAAAAAGCAAATCGTCAAAATCCACTAAATTGTCTTTTTTGAGAGCGTTTTGATAGAGATCATACGCTTTATAGCATTCGCTATCTTGCGTGTTTAAATCCATCATGCCGTTTTTGATTTGAGAAATATTGGCTCTAAAACCTGAAATTTTGAGCTGTTTGCACAGCGTTTTCACCTCATCGCTATCTAGTACCGAAAAATCGCACGCCCTTTTTAAAAGGCTCATGTGTTGTCTTAAAAACAACAAACCAAAACGATGGAAAGTGCAAAGCAAAGGGGGGATAAACGCTTGATTGTTCAATAATTTCAAAGCCTTTTCTTGCATTTCCTTGCTCGCTTTATTGGTGAAAGTGAGCGTCAAAGTGTTCTCGCTAGGCACACCACAAACCCCAATCAAATACGCTAAACGGCTCGTTAAAGTCTTAGTCTTACCGCTCCCAGCTCCCGCTAAAATCAACAATGGCCCTTGAATGTGGCATGCAGCGATTTTTTGCACTTCGTTCAAATGGTCTAAAACACTTTTTGCAAAATCCATTATTCTAAAAACTCGCTCTTTTGTTCTTGGTTCAAACGCTCTTTTAAAAGGTTGGTATCAATTTCAAAATCAAAATAAGGCGAAAAAAAATCAGAGGTTTTAATGGCTAGAAAATGGTTTAACGCTGATTTCAGATCCCCTTTTCTTTGATACAACAACCCTAAAGCGTAACGGATATTTTCATTATTGGGCTCATCTAACTTCCCAAGCTCTAGCCATAAAGCCGCGCTATCGTAATTCTTTTGCGCGATATAAGTTAAACTAGCCAAGATTTTTAAACGTGCTTCATTATCCTTAAGCCCATCAATGAGATTTTGATACAACGCGCTCGCTTTTTCATACTTGCCTTGAAACAAACTCACTAGTGCTAAATTGTCCAGCCAATCGTTAGGGGCTTCGCCCTCTTCTAAACTGGCGATTTTTTGCTCCAGTAATTTTTCTTGATGATCTAAATCATTGACCATAAACCCCATGTAAGCGTAGAAATTACGCCCCAAAATAGGCCCTAACATGGTTTGATCCCAGCTGATTTTATGCGAATCTAAAAGGGTGTAAATACTCAAGGTGTGCCGAATGCTCGCATCGTAATACGAGACGATTTCATAAAAAATATTAGAGATGAGATCTTTAGGGAGCATTTTTTTTAAATTCCCAAAAGATTGGACCATCAATTTTTTATCCTTGCTCTCTTTAGCAAAAACCGCTTCTAGAGCGTAATAAAAAGGGAGTTTTTTAGGGGCGTTTTTAAGCCAGTCCATATCCCAATTCGTGCGGTAATTCAAATAAGCGATGAGTGAAGATAGTAAAGCTTTTTGCGTGGGGCTAGAAAAATCCTGGCTATAAAAACTCTCAGTGATTTCTCTTAAAAACTCCGTGGTGTCTTCGTGGGTGAAATGCGAGGCCAAAATGGCAAAAATCGCGCTCAAATAATCCGCAGAATTCAAATGAAAAGCCCTTAAAAAATGGAAATAGGCCTTATGATAATCCTCTAATTGCGCATAAATCAAGCCCGCATTATAATGAAGCAGCGCGTTATTGGGGCTATTTTTTAAAGATAAATTGAAAAAAGAAAGGGCTTTTTTTAAGCGTTTCTTTTCTAATTCTTTCAACCCTTTGAGCGCGTTTTTATCCGCTATCGCCATCAAACGCCCCCTTTTAAAAGCAAGGCTAGCCCCTTCTAAATCCTTTTGCGTGTCAGAATCCAAAAGAAACAGCCCCTCTTCAATCACGCCTAAGGTTTCTTTAGAGTCCAAAACCTTAAAAGGGGCGTAATAAAATAACAAACGATAGATAAAATCCCTTTTGCCTTCAAAATATTGCGTGTTCCAAAAACGCTCTTTGGCTTTTTCTTTGTCTAAAAAAATAGGGTTGATGGTAGGCTTGATGGGGTAAAAAGAGTTGGCTAATTCGCTATCTTCTTTGGTGTGGCTGGCTAGTTTTAAGGCTTCGCTCGCTTTAAGAATATCGCCCATTTTCAAACCCACTAACTCCAAAGCCATTAAAGCGTTTAAATCTTTAGGGTAGTTGTGCAAATAATGCTGCAAATGCTCCAAAGCCTGCTTGTAATTGCCCAAACGAGCCTGCAAAAGCCCTAAAGAAAGCTCATCTTGAATGTCTGCGCTTTTTTGCAATTGTTTATAAGCGTTAGCTTCATCCTTAAACATCAAAAACAATTTAGACGCTAAGCGCGCGTTAGGCTTTAAAAAAGCGTTGGAATTAGGGTGCATTAAGGGCGAGAGTGCTTCAAAATACTCTTCAGCGTAATAGGATTTGAGTGCGTAAGCGTAGGAATAAAAGGACTTTTTGTAATCTTTATACAAAGTGTCTCTGGCAATCTTTAAATAATGATAATACAAATCCGCATCTTGCAAATAATACGCGCTCACTAACGCATCAATCGCGCTCACGCTCGCGTTTTCTTTAGAAGCGATACTGGAATCAAACAAATCCAACGCCCCGTTAAAATCCTTTTCTTTAAACTTGATCACCCCTAGATTGTGGCTTGCAATCCCTTGCGAAAAAGAAGCGATTTTATCAAACAAATGCAAGGCTTCATCTTTTTGCCCTTGCTCATACAAAATACTCGCTTTTTGTATCATCGCATCCACTTGATTTTCATCGCTTCTTTTAAGGGAGTCTTTACCGATTAAATCAGGCAAATCCAAATTCTCTATTTGCCCCTCGGCTTCTGCATTGTTAGCGTTATTGGTGTTATTGGGCGTTTCATTAACGGCGTTAGGGGTAGTGGCTTGCAAGGAAGTGGGTTGGGTTTCTTTTTTATGCCCTAGCAACAAGCTCAAAATTACAATGAGCGCAAGGAGTAACACTAAAACCCCAAGCGCGATATAAAGCCTTTTTTTATGGTGCAAAAGTTGTTTGAAAAACCCTTTAGAGCCTTTGATTTTGTTAAGGGTTTGTTCTAAAGCCTGCTTCAAAGAGGGGATTTTAGAATGAATGCCCTTTAGGGGGGTTTCTTTTTCAGTCTTGTTTTCACTCCCTTTTTGCTCTGATTCTTCTAATTTTTGAGGGTTTTGCTCTTCATTCAGCACAAACTAGCCTTAAAGGTATTTTTCTAACGCCTTAGGAATATGAATGCTCCCATCCGCTTGCTGGTGGTTTTCCATTAAAGCGACCATCGTCCTGCCTACCGCTAAAGAAGAGCCATTCAGGGTGTGTGCTAATTGGTTTTTTTGATTTTCCTTGAAGCGGATTTTGGCGCGCCTGGCTTGAAAATCCCTCGTGTTAGACACGGAGCTGATTTCTCTGTAACAATTTTGCCCGGGCAACCACACTTCAATATCTATCGTATTACTCGCGCTAAAGCCCAAATCCCCACTGCATAATTGCACGAACCGGTGAGGCAATTCCAACGCCTTTAAAATCGCGCTCGCGCTCTCTAGCATATATTCTTGCATGGCATCGCTTTCTTTAGGGTGCGTGATAGCCACTAATTCCACCTTATCAAATTGGTGCTGTCTTATCATTCCTCTTGTGTCCTTGCCCGCACTCCCTGCTTCGCTCCTGAAACAAGGCGTGTGCGCGGTCATTTTAATGGGGAGTTTTTCAACGCTAATGATCGTGTCGTTGTATAGATTGGTGAGCGTTACTTCAGAAGTGGGGATCAAATACAAGTTTTCATTTTCTATTTTAAAAACGTCTTCTTTGAATTTGGGTAATTGCCCGGTCCCAAAAAGCATTTTTTCATTCACTAAAGCCGGCGTGTAGACGATTTCAAAGCCGTTTTTTTCATTAAAATCCAGCATTAAATGAATGAGCGCGCGATAAACTTTAGCCCCAAAACCCTTAATGACTGAAAAACGGCTTTTAGCGAGTTTCACGCCACTTTCAAAATCAATCCAGCCATTTTTTTGAGCGAGTTCAAAATGCTCTTTAGGCGTGAAAGTGAAAACTCTTGGGGTTAAGATTTTTTTAATTTCTACATTATCTTCTTCGCTTGCACCTAAAGGGGTTTTTTCATCCACTAGATTAGGGATTATGGAAAGCTTTAAATCCATTTCTTGCTCCAACTCGCTCACGCTTTTGGAAAGCTCATTCAGTTTGATTTTATTGTTTTCTAGCTCTTTTTTGAGATCGCTTGCACCCACTTTTTGAGCCATTTTGATACCAAATTCTTTAGAGACCTTGTTTTGGAAGGCTTGCAAGCTTTCTAATTCAATGAGTTGTTTTTTATAATGCGTGATGATCTCGCGCAAACGCTCCAACCCATCATCCATCGCGCTGTTACGCTTTTTTAAAGAATGAGCCACCTTATCAAAATCTTGCAATAAAAGTTTTTTATCAATCATTCAACCCTCTCGTTCTAAAATGCCACAATTTAACCCATTCATCTATATCGTTTTTATCAATTTGGACGCTCAAAGCCCCCATTTTACCCTCCAAAGAATTTTCAATAACGCCATTAGGCAAGGCCGCAAAACTATCCCCATAGAATTTCCACAAAAATTCGTTTTTTTGATCTTCTTCTACAATGATTTGGCGATACGCTCCGATCCTATTGGCCCTTACCACCACACAAGAAGCGCAAAAAGCGCGCATCTGGCACAAAAGCCGCCACCTTTCATTGGATTCAAACGACGCCACGCTGCTCAAAAGCACCACATCCACGCCCTGATTTTTAGCCTGAACCCATATTTCATCAAAATGCACTTCAAAGCCAAACAAAGGGGCGAATTTCAAGCCGTCTCTTTCAAAGACTAGCAATTCTTTAAAACCGCTTTTTTCATTGTCAAAAAAGCTCTCTTCATCCCAGTGAGGATAGGGGATCAGGCGTTGTTGCGTGTAATATTGAATGTTTTCTTTAGAAATGAGGGCGATTTTTTTATAGATTTTAGAATTTTCTTCTAAAAGCACCGGGGCTGAAATGATTAAGTCTAACTCTTGGCATTTTTGAGAAAGGAAGTCAATCGCTCGTTTGGATTGATCGCTGATTGCATTCACATCCAATTCCATGTTATGGTGGAAAAAGGGGTTGATCACATATTCAGGCAACACGACCACGCTTTGCTTGGGTATGGAGTTAAATAAGGATTGCATGAGGGTTTCTTTAAAAGACTCTAGCTGTAAGGCAAACACTTGCATGCTTTAAGCCTTTTTATCTGGCGTTTGGAGTTTTTCATACTCTAAATAAGCGTTTTCTAAAAGTTTTTGCGCCAAAAACAATTCTTGCATGGCCGTTTTATACAAATCCATCCCGTCTTTTAAAGACAAACTAGGATCATTCAAGCGCTCTATGGCTTGCTCTAAAGAATGAACATGCTCTTCAAAACTTTTTTTAGGAGCGTTTTTAGCACTTTTAGTATTTTTTGGGGGGGCTTTTTCAGCTTCAAATAAATCGTCTTGCATGGGGGCATTCCTTTAGCTTTTTTTCACAAGCATGGTCGTTGAAATTTGAGCGATAGAATCTTCGGTCCTTAAAATCTCAAACCCTGCGTTTTTTAATTCGCTTTTCAAACCCTCTAAACTCAAAAACCCTTCAATGGATTGCGGCAAATAAGAATAAGCACCATAATTTTTACTGATAGCCCCTCCCACTAAAGGCAAAACCTTATTCGTGTAAAACCCTGAAATTTTATCCAACCATGTGGGGTTGTCTTTTTTTAAAAATTCCAAAATCACTAAAACGCCCCTAGGCTTTAACACCCTAAAAAACTCTTTTAAAGCCTCTTGTCTTTCCACGATATTACGCAAGCCATACGCAATGGAGAGGATATCCACGCTGTTACTCCCAACGCCTTTCAAATCTTTGGCTTGAGCCTGGATAAAAGAAATTTTGTTTTCAAGCTCTTCGCATTTTTTGATAGCTAATTCTAGCATGTTGTTTGATGGGTCAATCCCCAAACATTCCTTAAACTCTATATTGCAATAAAGGGCGCTTTTTTGCCAAGCTATAAGCATATCCCCTGTACCGCATGCCACATCCACAAGCCTTAAAGCTTTTTTATTTTCTAAAAACAAAAACGCATGCTCGCAAGCCCTTTGGCGCCATTTAACATCTAAGCCAAAACTCATCAAGCGATTCGCCTGATCGTAAGAGCTGGCTATATCATCAAACATGTTGATGATTTTTTCTTGCTTGAGGTGCTTTTCTTTTTTCATAACTGGTCTTTAAAAAGGCTTGACAACCACTAAAATCACAATGAGTATCATTAAAATCGTGGGGATTTCATTAAACACACGATAAAACCTTGCGTTTCTTCTTGTAGGGTCTTTTTCCAACTCGCGCATGCATTTTTTGCAATAAAAATGATAGGCTAAAAGCAAGATCACTAAGGATAATTTCGCATGCAACCACCCCCCACTTTTAAACATCTCAGGGGCGATTAATAGCATTAAAATCCCTGTAATGAGCGTAAAACCCATTGCCGGTGAAGCGATAAACGAATAGAGCTTTTTTTCTTGGATTCTCACCACTTCCACAAATTCTTTTTTATAGGCGTTTTCTACATGATAGACAAAAAGGCGCGGCAAATAAAACAACGCTGCCATCCACGAAATAACCGCTATCACATGAAAAGCCTTGATCCACATAAAATACCCGCTCAAAAATTCCACTGATATTCTCCTTAATAAGCCTTAATTTGTTTTAAAAACGCTTGCAAATTTTCCCTTGTGCCGGTGATTTCCACTTCCACGCTTTGGTTTGAAAAATTCTTTTTGTTTAATTGTAAGCTAAATTTCTTAATTTCACGCTGAAGATGGTCTAATTCTTTGTAAGAATAATGAGCGCTCCAGCTCTCTAACTCCACAAAATCCTTAAAAGCACCCTCTTTTTGAGCGTTTTCTACGCACAATAGCACACTAGTGGCATAAGCTTTCATCAAGCCCCCCACCCCTAAAAGCGTGCCTCCAAAATAGCGCACGCTCACTAAGCCTATATTGATCAAATCCTCTCGCCTCAAAACGCTAAGCACAGGCATGCCTGAACTCCCCTTAGGCTCGCCATCATCGCTAAAACCTTCCGTGATTTTTCCCTCTAAAGAATAGCGGAACGCCGTTACAAAATGCGCGGCCTTAAAATGCTCTTTTTTCAACGCTAAAAGGGTTTTTTCAAAATCATTAAAAGGCATGAGATACCCTAAAAAACGAGACGCTTTAGTCTGGTGCTTGGAAGTGATCAAACTCTTAAGCGTTTTCACAAGCTTTCTTTAAAGAGCTGAATTTGAACACGCTCCCTATAAAACTCACGATAAAAATCACCATAAGCGCGTAAAAATGGACAGACACATCTATAAATTCGGCATGCATTTGATTCAAGCGCCCTAACAAACTAATCCCATGGTAGGCTGGCACGATTTGAACGAAAGCTTGCAAATAAGAGGGCAAGGATTCAAAAGGCCACACAAAACCCATCATAAAGATCAAGGGCAAAGAAGAGATCAAAACGATTTGCGTGGTGTGGGCTTCATTTTTAATCCATGCGCCTAAAAACGATCCTAAACTCAAAGTTGCAAGCATGAAAACCACGCTATTGAAAAACACCGCCAACGCGCTCGCATGCCGTTCGATCCCATGGAGAGAAAACAGCACCCCAAAATACCATAAAATAAAAACGCTAAACGCTCCCGCAAAAATGAAGAGCCTTGCACACAGCCTCAAAGCGATTTGCTTTTTGTCTAAAGAGATTAATTCCAAACGCCTGGAGCTAGCAAACATGCTGCTTGCAATGAGCATCACCTGGTGCAAAATGAAAATAAACACGCTAGAGAGGGCGTAATTCAAATACCCTTCACTAGGGTTATACAAGGCAATGGGCTTGATCTTAATCCCGTCTGTCCCTAATTCGGCTTCTTCTATTTGGGCGTTGCGTTTAAACCTGATTTCATCGTTTAAAGCGTTAACGCTCTCCACGATCGCGCTGGCTAATGCGCCATAAATCAAAAAATAATTGGAATTCGCATAAAAATCGATTGTTACAGGCACTTGTTTGTGGATATTGGCTTCAAAATGCGAAGGGATGTGCAAGATCCCATAAATTTTTTCTTCTTTCAAAAGCTTTTTGGCTTCTAGCATAGAGGGACTAAAAAAAGCGATCTCTAATTCGTTGGAGCTTTGCGCCATGAAAGCTAATTGCCTGGAAAGAAAGGAATTGTCTTCATCCACAAGGGCGATTTTCTGCTGCGTGACAACATCTTTTAAATAAGGCAAAGGGTATAACAAGCCATAAATTAAAGGAGCGCCTATAAGGATCAATAAAACGCCCTTATGAGAAAAAATAGCCTTTAATTCCATTAAAAGGATTTTAAAAAAATTCATGCTTTAACCTTGTCTTTTTTAAAAGAAAAATAAAAAATCAAAAGCCCTAAGGCTAAGAAAATTAAAAAAAACAAAAGCGGCATTAACGAATGCAAGGACTCGGTAAGATCCGTTTTATAATAAGCCTCTTGCAAAAAGAACTTCATAAAATGGCTAATAGGCAAGCAATGGCTCCAAAAATCCCCAAAAATTTCCATGTTGTTTTGAGGGTAAGTTACCCCAGCAAATGCAAAGCTTGGAGCGGTATAGACCCCAATCGCGCCAGCGGTTTCAATAGCGCTTTTTGAAATGCCATAAACTAGCACCACAAACCCGCTCATAATGAGCGCCATTAAAATTATCGCTAAAAAGACTAATGGCAAATGCGTATAATTCCCCTCCATGCCAATCAGATTAAAATAAAACGCCATGCCCATTCCCCAAAAACTAAACACACACACATTCGCTATAATGCTTATGAAAAGCTCGTGCATGTTAGAGATTTTTTGAATGAAATTGAGCATGCCAATTGCAATAAAAATAAGCCACATGCAAGGCAGCATCACGCTTAAAAGGTATTGCGTGTAATTGTTTTCTTCATTGTATAGGGCATGCAATTGGAGAATGATGGGCATCGCTTGGGCTTTAGCAGAAATCAAGTTAGAATCTCGCACTAAGGCTTTAGTGGCTAAGGTTTTAGCGTCTAAGGTCAAAGCGGTTTGCAAAAAGGCGTTTTTGAGCGTTTTCCCCACCAAAACGTATTCTGCATTATAATAAAACGGCAGATCAATCTTTCGCCCCATTTTGATTTTTCTCTCTAAATCTTTAGGTAAAACCAACGCCCCATACACTTCAGCGGAATTTAAAAAGCGTTTGGCTTCTGAAAGACTAGTTACTTGGTGTTTGATTTCAACCGCACTTGTAGCGCCTAATTCAAACGCCACTTGATGGCTTGTAGTGGTTTTATCCAAATCCACCACTACGATAGGGAGTTGTCTTGGGATTTCTTGATCAAAGATTTGCTTGCCTAAAACCCCTAAGAAAAAAGGCAATATAAAACACACGGTAAACAAGAACTTGTCTTGCAAAACCCATGCACTTATCAATTTGAACAAAACAATCCTTTAAGGCTTAATGGTAACTAGCACGCTCATTCCTACCCTAAAATTTTCCAGCTTTTCTAAGGGTATGGCCTCCACTTCATAGCTTTTCATGTCGTAAGTGTTGGAATTATTCGTCGCTTTCCATGTCGCAAAATCCCCCATCACGCTCAAATATTTCACTCTAAATCTCGCGCTTTTTTTCAACGCTGGGATATAGCCTTCAAATTCCTTGCCCACTTTAAAATCGCTCAAATACTTTTCAGGCACGCTGATTTTTAGCCAACTATCCTTTAAATCTATCATTAACACCACAGGAAAACCTTTAGGGCTAAGCTCGCCACCGCTTAAAAGCACATTGCTCACTTCCCCATCAATAGGGGCTGTCGCTTTGACATCTTTTAAATAGGACTCCACTTCATTCACCTGCCCTAACGCCGCGCTCTCTTTGGCTTTAGCGGCAATCTTACTTTCAGAGCTCGCTCCCCCTAAAGCCATTTTATACTTTTGATAAGCCGCGCTTTCGTTGTATTTGGTGCTTTCATAAGCCGCATAAGCTTCATCGCGCTTTTGCAAGCTCGCCACGCCATTATCGTATAAATCTTGAACGCGCTTGTAAGTCTCTTTAGCTAGAGTCGCTTGGGATTTTGCCGCTTGCCAAATATCTCTAGCCGAATTGATCGTCTCATCTCTAGAGCCTCTTTTAACCTCATCGCTAAGCGCTTTAGCGGCTTTATGCCCGGCTTCGGCTTGAGCGAGCTTGGCTTCTAATTCAGGGCTAGAAATGCTAAAAACTAAATCGCCCTTTTTGACTTGATCGCCTTTTTTAACAAACACCTTTTCAATGCGTCCAGGGACTTTAGAGCTCACGCTGTATTCTCGCGCTTCCAAAAACCCTTGCAACACTTCAGCCTTAGGGCGATAAGCCAAATAAAAAAGCACGATTAGCCCTAGTAATAAAGCCACCCCCCCTGTAAGAATCGCTTTATTTTTATCCAACATGCTGTTTGACATGATTTTTTCCTTTAATAAACAAATTCATAAAATAAATCAATGTGATCGCTCAACGCCATTAAATTCGCTAATGAAACAATGTATTTATAAGCCACGCTCTTTTGCTCCACGATAATAGAAGAAAGCGTGTTCCTAGCGTCAATGACTTGTGCGTTCGTGCTTAAGCCTTGTAAAAAAGCCTGCTCTTGGAGTTTCAGGTTTTCCTTAGCTAATTCCACGCTAGAAATCAAACTCTTGTATTCTTTCAAAAAAGAAAGCGTCTCTTTATAGGTTTTGCTCACCAACAATTCCATGTTTTTTTTAGCCTGGATTTGCTCGCTATTGACTTGCAATTCGGCTAATTTGCTCGCTTGGTATTTTTGGATGCGCCCTGTGGGGGAAAGGATAGGCATGCGTCCGGCCACGCCCACAAACCAGCTAGGGATCATGTCTTCAAACACCGAATTGTTTTGCTTCATGATGTAAGAGCCAAAAAAACTCACTTGGGGTAAGAATTTAGCGATCTGTAGTTTCGTGTTTTCTTTGGAGATTTGAACTTGATTTTCTAAAGTCCTTAAAGCCGGGTAAGAATTGAGCGTAGAAGAAACAAAAAAGCTCAAATCGGGTAAATCTTTTTCCGTGTGGATCTCTAGTTTATTAGAGGGCGCTAGATCGTCTTTGCTAGACAAAATAGAATTAAACGAGAGTTGCGAAATCTCTAACACGTCTTTAGCCTTGATGCTAGCGATATGGGCCTTATCGTAAGCCACTTGAGCGCCCAAGGTTTCTACCCTAGCGATTTGCCCTACTTTTTGCATTTTCAAAGCGTTTTGGAAATGCTTGTAATGACCTTTTTCCACTTCTTCTAAAGTTTCAGCCACTTCAGCGTTTAACACCATGCCGTAATACACTTTAACAAGCTCTTGAAAAGTGGAAAGCTTTTTCAAACGATACACTTCGTTAGCGTCTTTTTGCATCAAATCCGCAATGCGCACCATCGTGAATCTCGCCCCGCCCATGTAAAGGGGATAAATAATGCTCAAAGCCCCAAGCACCACATTTTGCTTAGAAAACAACAAGGGGGCTTCTAAAGTGCTGCTCAAAGCCCCAAAACCTTGCATCACCCCTTGCATGCCCGCTTGGATTTGAGGGGTTAGCACTTGAGGGGGGATATTTTGCTGGATGTTTTGTAGGCCTTGATGGATCTGGTTGGTGGCTTTTTGAACGCCCGGTTGTTTTTGGCTGGCGAAATCCATTTTAATAGGGTTAGAAAGATACACGTAAAAAGCGCTCAAATCAATTTGGGGCAAAAAAGAAAGCTTGGCCGCTAGTTTCATTTTGCTCGCTCGTTTAATAGCGTATTCTTGTGCATGCAAGCCCTCATGGCTAGACAACACCCTAGCCCATGCGTTTTTTAAAGAGAGTTTTTGAATATTAGGGTTGTTAAAAGGCGTGTTATTTTCAGCCAAGCTCAAAGAAGAAGGCTTAGTTTTTTCTTGGATATTTTGAGGGTTTTCATCAATAGCACTTAAAGAGCTACTGAACAACAAGCTCAATACAAAAAGGGTTGTTTTTTTCATGTCCATTCCTTTATTCTATCCTTAATTTTCTTTGGTGGCTCTCAAGCGTTTTATCCTAGCGCCATCCACGCTTAAGACTTCAAATGCATACCCATGCGAAATGATGGTATCCCCTTCCATAGGCATGCGCTCTAACAAACTAAAGACATAGCCCCCAAGCGTTACCTGCTCGCATTCTTTGTCAAATTGGATATGAAGCACTTCTTCTACGCTCTCCAAATCCAACATGCCCTCTAATTCAAACACGCCTTCTTCAAGCTTGTTCACGCCCTCTTGTTTCAAATCGTATTCATCGCTAATCTCCCCCATGATTTCTTCAATAATATCTTCCATAGTGAGCAACCCGGCTGTGCCGCCGTATTCATCAATCACTAAAGCGGTATGGATTTGTTCTTTTTTCATTTTGATAAGGATTTGAGAAATAGACGCGCTTTCTGGGACAATGATCATTTTCCTGACGATTTGCTTGAAATCATGCATTTTAGGGGTAAAAAGGGAGCGAGAAAGCAAATCTCTAATATGCACCATGCCGATAATATTGTCTTTAGACCCCTTGCAATAAGGGTAGCGCGTGAAGCGGCTTTTTAAAACAATGTCTATATTTTCTTCATAGCTGTTTTCTTCATCCAAACACACCATGTCTTTTCGTGGGGTCATGATTTCTTTAGCGCTCGTGTCAGAAAAATCCACCGCATTTTTAATGATTTCGCCCTCCACTGAATCAATAATGCCCTCCCTCAAACTCTCGCCCACAATGATTTTTAACTCTTCTTCAGAATGCGTGCCATCATGCTCTTTAGGGTTGATGCCCACTTTTTTTAAAAAGAAATGAGCGATCACATCAAACAAGCGCACCACCGGGTAAAACAACACCCAAAACACATGCAAAGGGCGTGCAGCAAAAAGAGCGGCTTTTTCAGATTTAGCGATCGCTAAAGACTTTGGCACAATTTCGCCTAGCACGACATGCAAAAAAGTGATGCTTAAAAACGCTATCACCACGCTCATTGAGTGGATAAAAATAGGATTATCTTTTAAATCCATAGACTCAAACAATGCGGCTAACAACTTTGCGATAGCAGGCTCACCCACCCAGCCTAAAGCCAATGAAGAAAGGGTTATGCCTAGCTGAGTTGCACTCAAATAAGTGTCTAGCCTTTGACTCATCTCTAAAGCGAGTTTAGCGTTGGAATTACCGATTTTAACCAACTCTTCTAAGCGGGTTTTACGCACTTTCACAAGGGCAAACTCTGAAAGCACAAAAAAAGCGTTCAACAACACCAATAAAAAAGCAACCATCAACATCAAAATTGATTCAGACGGATCCAAATAAGCTCCTTGATTCCTCCCCATGATTTAAACCTAAAACCTAACGATGAATATAATAAAGATAAAATCTTAGAATTTTAACATAAAAGATTAAGCCTAACTTTAAACAATCAAGCCTTTAAAACCCTAGAAATACTTTTCTACAACGCCAAGAGCCACAAAAAGAAGCGCCCCTAACAACGCAGAAACCGGCACCGTTACCAACCAAGCGGTAACAATCTTTTTTAAAATGGAACGCTTGATCACTTCTTCTTTATACACTTTTTTGAGCGACTTTTTTTCTTTCTTTTTCAATTCCAAAGCAATAGCGGTGTTCTTGCTCTTTTTCAAGCTCTCTAACATGAGCGATTTTTCTTTCAGACTGGCTTTATCAAAGCGCTCTAAAAAGCCTTCAATTTCTTCTAAATCTTCCCCAAAGTGCGCCGCTACGATGCTATCTCTAATCTTAGCAAAACGCCTTCTTGATTGCTCTCTTAAACGCTCCCTTAAAAAGCCCACTCCAAACACCGCCCCCACCACGATGTGCGTAGAGCTTACCGGTAAGCCTAGTTGAGAGGCTAAAAGCACGGTGATAACCGCAGAGAGCGCGATGCAAAAAGCTTGCATTTTGTCTAGCTCTGTGATTTCAGACCCCACCGTTTTAATGAGCTTTGGCCCATACAAACTCAAGCCCAAAGCAATCCCAGCCGCCCCCACTACCATAATCCACAACGGCACAGAGTTTAGAGTGTTTCCTATAGGGCTACTCGCTTCTTCTAAAGTTTGGCTGATCGCTGCTAAGGGGCCAATCGCATTAGCCACATCATTAGCCCCATGCGCAAAGCTTAAAAGCGCAGCGGCGAAAATCAACGGGACATTAAAAAGCTCATTAATGCTTTCATGGCTATTTTCTAATTCTGGGGCTTTTTTCAATACAAATCTTTTGAAAAGAATAAAGATTAAAAGCGCAAGGATACAGCCGCAAGCCAATTGGATTTCAAAACCCACTGTGTAGAGGCGTTTTAGAACTTTAACGATCAAATACCAGCTAAAGGATAAGCTCATCAACGCTACCAAGTAAGGCACGACCTTTAAAGCCGCGCTCTTTTTATCTTCTTTATAAGCGATAGTCTTTTTAATGAGCATCAAAAAAAACATGGCTATTAAAGCCCCCATTAAAGGCGAAACCACCCAACTAGCCACAATGCCTGATAAAAAATGCCAATTGATTGCAGACATTCCAGCGGCTGCCATTCCAGCCCCCATAATCCCCCCCACTACAGAGTGTGAAGTAGAAACGGGCGCGCCAATTAAAGTGGCCACATGCAACCACAACGCCCCACTCAAAAGGCTTGCTAGCATGACATTAATGAAAATGTGTGCATCATTAATAGATTCAGGCGAAACGATACGGCCCTTAATCGTAGAAACCACTTCCCCCCCAGCAATAATCGCTCCAAGCATTTCACAAACCCCAGCGATCAAAATCGCCCCTCCCATGCTAATGGCTTTAGAGCCTACAGCAGGGCCGACATTATTAGACACATCATTAGCGCCAATGTTCATCGCCATATAGCCCCCAATCACAGCCGCAAAAATGAGCAACAAGCCCTTAGAATTAGCTTGCCCAAAAATAAGAGCGAGCAAAGCAGTGCCAATGAGGAACAAAAGAGCGAGAGCGATCTTTAAAGTGTCTTTTTGGAGTTTTTTGGAAGCTTTTTCAAATTCTTTGATGTTTTTAATTTCCATACCGTCATCAAAACCTTATTCTAATAATGGTTGCATTCTATCCAATTAGCCCTTGAACCACTCTTAAAAAGCGTTGTTTGATAAAAATGGCTCATTATATGGTATCTTAAAGTAAAATTTCAAAGAGAGTTTTAAAATGATAGAATTTAGCGATGAAGATTTGCAAAAACCGGTGCGTATTGTGATAGAAAAAATCCGCCCTTACTTGCTCAGAGATGGCGGGAACATTGAAGTGTTAGGGGTGAAAAGCATGAAAATTTATGTTGTCTTAGAAGGGGCGTGCAAGACTTGTTCTAGCAGTAAAATCACTCTAAAAAATGTCATTGAAAGGCAGCTTAAAATGGATATTCACCCTAATTTAGAAGTAGTGTGTTTAGAAAACGCTAAGGAGTTTCACAAACTTTAAGGGTTTAGGCATGCAAAAGTTTGATTATGAGTTTAAAAAGCGCGCATTGATTAAAGAGGGATTTTTAGCGTTCAAACAAGCCCATTACGCTGAAGCGTTGCGCCTTTTTTCTGAAGTTTTGTTTTTGGATAAAGACAACCAAAAGGCCAAAGTGGGAGCGTTATTGAGCGATATAGCTAAAGATTTCCCTAAAGAAGCCCACAGCTTTTATGAATTGTATCAAAGCTTGATGGCTATGCAAAAACGCAGCCAAAAACACCAAGCTGAAGATCAAATCATGACTTTAATCGCTTCTTTTGATGAGGGGCTAAACCAAATGGCTGAAAAGATTGATGCACAAATTTCTCAAAAAGGCGAGGAATTGAATGGCATTTTGTATGCGGATTTCAAACGCTTGAGTTTGGAGCGCGGTTTTAAGGAAGCGTTTGAAGATTTGATGTTCAGTTCTAGGGTGATTTTTGACAACAAAGAGGATTTTTATGAATTTTTAAAAGAATTGAACCATTATGGCTATTATGAATTAGCGATCAATTACATTGAAAACATGCATGAAGGGTCTTTCATTTACGATGAATTTTTGCGTTCCCTTTTAGAAGACGCCCTCAAATCCCATAAGGCTTAAAAATGAAACTTAAAAAATCCCTGACTTATCGCAACCATCATTATTCTTTTTTAAGCGATAACACTAACGAAGTTTTAGAAAACCCTGAAGAAATTCTTTTTGTCAAAACGCCTTTAAATGAAAAATACGCCCCCTTAATGGAAGCAAAAAACCTAGATATTTTGGATTTTAACGAACTTAAAAACTATTTTGATTTTAAGATTAAGATCATAGGGATTACTGGCACTAATGGTAAAACGACCACGGCGAGCTTGATGTATTCCTTACTTTTGGATTTGAATAAAAAGGCCGCTCTTTTAGGCACAAGAGGCTTTTTTATCAACGATAAACGCATTAAAGAAAAGGGCTTAACCACGCCCACCCTTTTAGAGCTTTATGGCGATTTGGAAGAAGCGATGCGTCTAGAATGCGAATACTTTATCATGGAAGTGAGCTCCCATGCGATTGTCCAAGAGCGCATCGCCGGGCTTGATTTCGCTCTTAAAATTCTCACCAACATCACAAGCGATCATTTGGATTTCCACAAAAGCCTAGAAAATTACAGAGACGCTAAAAACAGCTTTTTTAAAGATGAGGGCTTGAAAGTCATTAACAGAGATGAAACAAACGCCCTTTTTAACCCCATTAACGCGCACACTTACGCCCTGGATAAAAAAGCGCATTTAAACATTCAAGCCTTTTCGCTCAACCCTTCCATTAGCGCATCTTTATGCTACCAGCAAGATTTGAGAAACCCTAATGTTAAAGAAATCGCGCTCATGCATTCCCCCCTTTTAGGGCGTTACAATCTTTATAATATTTTAGCGGGCGTTTTGGGGGTCAAATTACTCACCCAATTACCGCTAGAAACAATCACGCCGTTATTAGAAAACTTTTATGGGGTGAAAGGGCGTTTAGAAATCGTGCATTCTAAACCTTTAGTGGTTGTGGATTTCGCGCACACAGCAGACGGCATGCAACAAGTCTTTGAAAGCTTTAAAAATCAAAAAATCACCGCTCTTTTTGGAGCAGGGGGCGATAGGGATAAGACCAAGCGCCCTAAAATGGGAGAGGTAGCGAGCTATTATGCTCATCAAATCATCTTAACTTCAGACAATCCTAGAAGCGAGAACGAAGAAGACATTATTAAGGATATTTTAAAAGGCATCAACGATCTTTCTAAAGTGATCACAGAAAAAGACCGAAAAAAAGCCATTTTGAACGCTTTAGAAAATTTAAAAGACGATGAGGTGTTATTGATTTTGGGCAAGGGCGATGAAAACACTCAAATCTTTAAAGACAAAACGATTTTTTTTAGCGACCAAGAAATCGTTAAAAATTATTACCTCAATTTAAAACAAGGATGAAACATGCAAGAATTCAGTTTGTGGTGCGATTTTATAGAAAGGGATTTTTTAGAAAACGATTTTTTAAAGCTCATCAATAAGGGGGCTATTTGTGGGGCGACGAGTAACCCTAGCTTGTTTTGTGAAGCGATCACCAAAAGCGCATTTTATAAAGATGAAATCGCTAAACTCAAAGGTAAAAAAGCTAAAGAAATTTATGAGATTCTGGCGTTAAAGGATATTTTACAAGCTTCTAGCGCGTTAATGCCTTTATATGAAAAAGACCCTAACAACGGCTACATTAGCCTAGAAATTGACCCTTTTTTAGAAGATGATGCAATTAAAAGCATTGATGAAGCCAAGCGGTTATTTAAAACATTAAACCGCCCTAATGTGATGATCAAAGTCCCGGCGAGCGGAAGCGGGTTTGAAGTCATCAGCGCTTTGGCTAAAGCCTCTATTCCCATTAATGTAACTTTAGTCTTTTCGCCTAAAATTGCCGGTGAAATCGCTCAAATACTAGCCAAAGAAGCGCAAAAAAGAGCGGTCATTAGCGTGTTTGTCTCACGATTTGATAAAGAAATAGACCCCTTAGTGGCTCAAAACTTGCAAGCTAAAAGCGGGATCATTAACGCCACAGAATGCTACTATCAAATCAATAAGCATGCCAACAAATTCACAAGCACCCTTTTTGCATCCACAGGCGTTAAATCTAACGCTTTAGCTAAAGATTACTACATCAAAGCGCTAGGCTTTAAGAACTCTATCAACACAGCCCCCATAGACGCTTTAAACGCTTATTTGCTCAATCCAAACGCAGAATGCCAAACCCCTTTAAAAAGCCCAGAAATTGAAGCGTTTAAAAAAGAATTAAAAACGCACAACATTGATTTAGAAAACACCGCTCAAAAACTCCTTAAAGAAGGCTTGATCGCTTTCAAACAATCCTTTGAAAAGCTTTTAAAGAGTTTTTGATTTTTAAGGGTTTTTTGGATAGAATAAGCCCTTATTTTATTTTAAAGGATTGACATGTTAGAAGGCGTTATTAGAGAGAGTATTACTAAAGCTAATGCTAAAGCTTTAAAAAAAGATGGCTATCTAATCGCAAATGTTTATGGTAAGGGCGTTGAGAATGTGAGCTGCGCGTTCAAATTAAACCCTTTCATTAAATACCTTAAGGAAAAAAAACATTTGATTTTTCCGGTGAAATTAGGGGATAAGACTTTTGAAGTCGTGATTCAAGAATACCAAAAAAACCCTGTCACTAACGAGCTTATCCATGTGGATTTACTCGCTGTTACTAAAGGCGTGAAGTCTAAATTTAAAGTCCCTGTTAAATACCAAGGCACTCCAGTGGGTTTGAAAAATAAAGGGATTTTGATGCTCTCTAAAAAGCGTATTAGCGTGGAATGCGCTCCAGAGCATTTGCCCAACCACTATTTAGTGAATGTAACCCCTTTAGACGTGAATGAGTCTATTTTGGTGCGCGATTTAGAAAAACACGAAAATGTGAAGATCTTAGATCATGATTCTATCGCTGTGATCGGTGTGATTAAAGCGAAGTGATTTGAAGTTATGACGCTTTTAGTGGGTTTAGGCAACCCTACTTTGCGTTACGCTCACACCAGACACAACGCTGGTTTTGATATTTTGGATTTGCTCGTTGGCGAGTTGGATCTTTCTTTCACTTTTTCCCCCAAACACAACGCTCATTTATGCATTTATAAAGATTTTATCTTGCTCAAACCCCAAACTTACATGAATTTAAGCGGCGAAAGCGTTTTGAGCACTAAAAATTTTTACAAACCCAAAGAGCTCTTGATTGTCCATGACGACTTGGATTTGCCTTTAGGCGTTGTGAAGTTTAAAAAGGGCGGAGGGAATGGAGGGCATAACGGCTTAAAGTCCATTGACGCTCTGTGCTCTAACGCTTATTATCGCTTGAGGGTGGGGATTTCTAAAGGGGTTAATGTTACTGAGCATGTGCTTTCTCAATTTAACAAAAACGAAGAGCCTTTAAAAAACGCCGTGTTTGAACATGCCAAAAACGCCCTAAAATTTTTTATAGAAAGCCATGATTTTAACGCCACACAAAATCGTTTCACGCTTAAAAAACCTTTAGCAATAGAGGCTTAAGGGGTTAAAATGCGTTTGTTTAGATTTGTAGGGTGGTATTATTTCAAATATTTTTTAATCGTGCTTTTAGCTTTAGAATTGTTTTTCGTCGGTATTGACAGCCTGAAATACGCCGACAAAATGCCCGATTCTGCGAACATGATTATCTTATTTTTCACCTATGATATTTTATTCGCTCTCAATTACACCTTGCCTATTTCCTTGCTTTTAGCGATGGTTTTATTTTACATCACCTTCATTAAATCCAACCAATACACCGCCCTGCTCTCCATTGGCTTTTCTAAACGCCAGATTTTAAAACCCATTTTTTTCATCAGTTTGTTTTTCACGGCGATTTATGTGGGGTTGAATGCGACTCCTTTTGTGTACATGGAAGAAAAAACGCAAAATTTGATCTATAAAGACAATTCTTTGAGCGTCTCAGAGCATTTGTTAGTGAAATACAACGATGATTATGTGTATTTTGATAAGATCAATCCGTTATTGCAAAAAGCCCAAAATATCAAGGTTTTTCGCCTGAAAGACAAGACTTTAGAATCTTATGCTGAAGCCAATGAGGCCTTTTTTGAAGACAAGCATTGGATCTTGCATGACGCTACCATTTATAGCCTGCCTTCAAATTTTGAACTGGGCGCAAACGCTTTGAGCGCGATGCGTTTAGAAACCTTTAAAACGCTCAAAAATTTCCGCCCTAAAGTTTTAGACACCATTTATCAAAATAAGCCTGCAGTTTCTATCACAGACGCTCTTTTTTCCTTGCATGCTCTAGTGCGCCAAAACGCAGACACCAAAAAAGTGCGCTCGTTTTTATATGTTTTTGCAATCTTGCCCTTTTTTGTGCCGTTTTTAAGCGTTTTAATCGCTTATTTTTCGCCAAGCCTTGCGCGCTATGAAAACCTGGCTCTTTTGGGGCTAAAATTCATCATTATCACGCTCGTTGTTTGGGGGCTATTCTTTGCATTGGGGAAGTTTAGCATTTCAGGGATACTCATTCCTGAAATAGGCGTGCTCTCACCCTTTTTCGTATTCTTAGCCCTCAGTCTTTGGTATTTTAAAAAGCTTAATAAGAGATTGTGAGGTTTTAATCTTATATGTTACTAAGTGGTTTTATCCTCTTAGTTTAAAGGTGGCTAGTGGAAAGATTTAATCTAAAAAATCGCCGGTATATCGGCTCAAAAACCAAACTCATAGAGTGGGTATTTGGGAATTTAAAATTAAATAATATCAAAAGCGTGTGCGATATTTTTGCCGGAAGTGGGGTAGTGGCTGGTCAATTTGCCACTATTCCTAACATTAAAAATATTATTATAAATGATATTTTATTTTCTAATGAAATCATTTATCATGCTTTTTTTAGGGGGCAAGACGCTGATTTTAAGGTGCTTGAAGAACTGAAAGAATATTATACTCAAGCTTTAAAGCTAGAAGAAAATTATTTTAGCCAACATTTTAGCGGCAAATTTTTCAGCTATAAAGATTGTGTCAAAATCGGTAGCATTAGAGAGCATATAGAAAGCTTGAATTTAGATAAATTAAATAAAGATATTTTATTAACAAGCTTGATTTATTCAATGGATAAGATAGCTAACACGGTGGGGCATTATGAAGCTTATAGGAAAAAAGAGATCTTGCAAGATAGATTTATTTTTGAACTTATTAGCCCTATAAAGCATGATAAAAATATCATGATAGAGAGAAAAGACGCTAACGAATTGGCTAAAACCTTAAAAATAGACTTAGTTTTTATTGACCCTCCATACAATTCAAGGCAATACAGCCGGTTTTATCATCTCTATGAAAACTTAGTGCAGTGGAAAAAACCCAAACTCTATGGAACAGCTTTAAAGCCATCATGCGAGAACATGAGCGAATATTGTCGCTCTAATGCCAAGAAAGAATTGAGCGATTTAATTGAAAAACTAGATTGTAAAAGGATTGCTTTAACTTATAATAATACCTATAATTCTAAGTCTAGCTCTTCGCAAAATAAAATAGACTTTAAAGATTTAGTGGGAATTTTGAGTCAAAAAGGAAAATTAAGCGTTAAAGAAAAGGCTCATAGTTTTTTTAATTCAGGAAAGACTGATTTTAAAGAGCATAAAGAATTTTTATTTATAGTGGAAGCGAAACCTTGAAAAAAAGTATTCGTTCTCCCTTTTTCTATGTAGGGGATAAATATAAACTCATGCCACAGCTCAATAAGCTATTCCCAAATAACATTAATCAATTTATTGAGCCTTTTGTGGGTGGAGGTAGCGTGTTTTTAAACACTAAGGCTAAAAGATACTTAGCTAATGACATAGATACTAATATTATCAATTTACATAAAACTTTAAGCAAGTTCAATGCTTATGAGCTTTTTGATGAATTGTCTAAAATCATCATTCATTATGGCTTGTCTTTCTCTTTTAAGGGGATTACAGCTCCTGATGAATTAAAAAAACAATATATAAAAACTTACTACGCTAAATACAATAAAATAGCTTATGAAAAACTAAGGGCTGATTTTAACTCCAATCAAAACAACATGCTTTATTTGTATTTGCTTTTAATTTATGGGTTTAATCACATGATTAGATTTAATTCTAAAGGGCTTTTTAATTTACCCGTAGGTAATGTAGATTTTAACGAAAATGTTTATAATGCCCTAAAAAACTACCTAGATTTTGTGCAACAAAACACCATTATTTTTCATAATAATGATTATATTGATTTTCTTAACCACACCACTTATTTAAAAGATGATTATGTTTATTTTGACCCCCCTTATTTAATCTCCAATAGTGAATACAACAAGTTATGGGATAGCAATAATGAGATAGCCTTATATGGCATTTTAGATAGCTTAGATAAAAAGGGAGTTTTATTTGGTATAACTAATCTTATTTACCATAAGGGAGAGACTAATTTTATTTTAAAAGAATGGGCTAAAAAATATTATATTTTTAATATCAAAAGTAACTATATCAGCTATAATGACAACACCATTAAAAAAGATAGCAAAGAAATCTTTGTAACTAATTATAGGTGATTGATTATGACTAAAAAACCGGCACGAAAAATTTTAAGCTTTTCAACCACTATGCGAAACCCTAAAAGAATAGGACAATTTTTAGCTGTTTTAGAAAAGTTTGAAAATCAAATTCTTGAATCTTCAACGATTATGCAAATTGTCAAATCCGTTTTGGCTCATAGGCTTTATAGACCTACTTCTCTCAATCAAAATAAAGAATTGAAAGAAAAATTTGACTCCAATGAATATGTCTTTAGCGATGAAGAGTTAGAACGCATTATAGAAATATCCCCACAAAATCATAAAGAGATGGGTTTTGAGCATGGATGGGAAAGTCGGTTTGACACTTGGTATAAGCTTATGTGTGAGTTTGGGTTTTGCTACTATGCAAAAGATGAGAAAATACTCATCAGCGATAGCGCTAAAATGCTTATTCTTGCTTACTATAACAAAGAAAACGATACTTTTAAAGAAAGCGTTGATGAAAGCGTAGTTGGGGCTATATTTTTAAACGCTCTGTCTAAATATGAAGTGGGAAACCCTTACAAAAAGAACTTAAACCATAACAACCCTTTCAAATTATTGCTCTCGCTTTTAAAACGGCTCAAAAATGCCCATCTAACTCCTCTCTCTGTCAAAGAAATCCCTATCTTACTTTGTTGGAAAGATGATAACGCTAATGGGCTTTATGACTACATTATTCATTTAAGACAAGAAATTGTTACTATCAATAAAACAGAATTCAGCTACTCAGATGAATTTATCTATGAAAAATGCCTAAAACTTTTAGAAAGTGTTAATAAAACACGATTCAAAATGAGCCAAATCACTAACGAAGCCGTTGATGAATACATTAGAAAAATGCGTATTACAGGACTTATTTCATTGCGTGGTAATGGTAGGTTTATTGATATTAATACTAATGAAAGTAATAAAATAGATTATATTTTACAAACCCATAAGGCTTTTAAAGAGGATTATTTAAACGACACTCAAGCTAACAGACTCGCCTTTTTTAACTACATGGCGATCGTGGATAGCTTTCTTGTTAGCGTTACTCCAATCAGCGATAATGAGAGCGTTAAATCAAGTAAATTGAATGAACTAGCAACCACTTATACTAAAGATTTTATCAAGCAAGAATTACTCATTACTTGCAACAAGCAAGAATCAAAAGATAATTTTTTAAGACTCATTGATAAACCTTTACGCTTAGAATTTTTAAGTGCTATTTTCTTGAAACAACATTTTGAAAATTTAAGCGTGATGCCCAATTATAAAAGCGATGATGAAGGCTTGCCCGTATACACAGCAAGCGGTAATAAACCTGATATTGTAGCTATGGACACAAAAGCCCAAAGTTATATAGAAGTGAGCTTGATTAGAGATAGAAGTCAGAGCGCCTTGGAAATGATACCTATTGCCAGACATTTAAAAGAATTGATTAAAAATAGCGCTGATATTAGAGAGAAATTTAGTGTTTTTGTGGCTCCAAATATCCATGATGACGCCAAAGAATATGCGGGATTTGCCCATTTCAAAGACAATATTAATATACGCTGTTATGCTATCAATGATTTTATCAAAAAAGTAGAAAACAGCGCAGAGTTGTTGCAACTCAATGATGGCTTGAAAGCTTGAAACGCAAAACTTTCATGTCTAAGCCTTACCTAAAAACCCTACTGAATTTAAAAAGTATAGACATAGCGTAAATACATGGAATACTGACGGCGTAAGGTTTGGGTTAAGCTGAAATTGGTTTCTGCTCCTGTGATAGTGGTCGGATTCCCATTCTCTAGCGGACCTTGTTTTTTCGCTTTTATAGTGGTAGAGCCTTTGAAAAAATGGTTAGGGAGCGTGGGGATTTTGATACCAAACTCAATGCCATGGTGTTCAAAAATATTAGTTCTAATGCCTACATTCACCAAAAATTGGAAAATCGTGTTATTCACTTTAGCGTTCAATTTTCCTGTGGCATAGACGCTGTTAGAGTTGATCCCCACATTACAACTCGCCGGCGTCGTGTCCCCGCATGTGATCGTGCCATCAGCGTTAGTCATGTAAGCGTCAGCGTCAGTGTTGACACCATAAACATACCCATCCTTAAAATACCCCACACGATTATTGGTCCAAGTGTTACCCGCAAAATTCACGCCCACAAAAAACCCAGCCGTGGCTTTAGGCTTATCTATAATATTAAAAAGCATGTCTGTGCCAAAACCATAAGTATACATGTCGGCTTTTTGATCGCTCAAATAAAAAGGCGATATGGCGTTAGCGGCTCTAGAATTAGAAAAATTGGAATGCCCATAATCAAAGAAACCATAATAGCGCAGCCCAAACCACCTTTTTTTACCCATAAAATGTTTATAGCCTGTGATCACGCCTAGCCCATACATCGGCTGGTTACGGCCAGGAATGTTTTTATTGGTGCTAAGCATGGTGCGAGAAGTCCAATTGACCACGCAGTTAGCCTTGGTATAGCCTGGCGTTCCTGGTGTCCCTGAAGCGGGCTGACAGCCACCGGTCTGCCCATCAGGCACTTTGCCATCATCATTAGCCGAAACATCGCCAAAAGGCACTTGAAACAATTCGCCATTTTTATAAGCGTTGGTTTTTTGATCAGCCCTACCCACTTCCAAGCTAATCCCCACAAACGCACCATTTTTTTCATAAGCGTTTAAGGGGCTTGTCAGCCATAACGAACTCAAAAGAGCGCCTAAAACTACCGAGCCTTTTTTAGAAATATTTAAAGATTGAGCTATCAAAACAGATTCCTTACGATTAAAATTTTTACAAACCATCTTGCAATCTTGCATTCTATTTTCTTCTTTGTCATAAAATTGATCACCACTCTCTAGGGTGCTCCGCTTAAGTATTACTTTTTTAATTATTTTATTATAGCTAATTGCAGTCTTAAAAGTCAAACAAAAACCACCCTTAAAATTCCCATAATAGTGGGATACTTGACAATAAAATCCTTTTATAGTAGATTAGAAACTCTTTAATTTTCCCATGAATAAAGGATTTTAAATGGATGCGATTTATCCTTATGCGTTGGTTGTTCATTTATTGTGCGCTATTATTTTTATTGGCTACTTGTTTTTTGATGGGGTGATTTTCCCTAATGTGAAGAAAATGTTTGGCGAAGATTTTGCCAATAAAGCAAATACAGGGATCACTCAAAGAGCGGTTAAAATCATGCCTTTATGCGTTTTAGGGCTTGTTTTAACAGGGGGAATAATGCTTAGTCGGTATATGGGGGGCGATAAAGGCTGGTGTGAAACCCCTTTTCAAAAAATACTGATGGTGAAGGTGATCTTAGCGTTAAGCGTTTTTCTTTTAGTGCTTTTTTCTTTATTGTGTAAGTTTTTGGGGAAGAAAAACCCTATTGGTAACTATATCCACCCTATCGCTCTAACTTTTGGTTTTTTGATCGCCATTTTAGCCAAAACAATGTGGTTTGTTTAGGAGCGTTTCAACCTTAAAGAATTTAAGACCACCAACAAAGAACTAGCACTCATGCTCAAACTCGCTATTAAGGGGTTAATGTAGCCTAGTATAGCGACCGGGATTAAAATAGCGTTATAAATCAAGCTCAAAGCAATGTTTTGCAACACCACTTGATAGACTTTTTGAGCGTTATGAAGCGCTTTTTCTAACAAACTCAAATCTTCTTCTAAAAGCAAAATATCGCATGCACTTTTACTCAAAGCGCTTTTTTCAAACCCCAAAGAAACGCTCGCTTGTTTTAAGGCTAGCGCGTCGTTATTGCCATCGCCTATCATCGCGCACACGCCTTGATAAGAGCTAATGATTTGCGCCTTATCTTCAGGGGTCAAATTCGCAGAATATTTAGAAATCCCTAATTTTTTCGCACACTCTTTAACCGAGCTTTCATTATCCCCGCTTAAAATTTCTAATTCCAAGCCTTTAAGTTGTAAGGCTTGAATGACTTCTTTAGCGTTATTTTTCAAACGCTCTTCTAAAATGAATAACGCGCATAAAGTTGTATTTTTCGCAAAACCTACCATGATATTGGCGCTCTCTTTCACTTCTGTGCTAACCCCCATAGCGTTTAAAAATTTCAAACTCCCCACTAGCAAGGTTTCATTTTGATAGCTCGCTTTCAAGCCATGAGCAAAAAATTCTATCTTTTCTAAAATAACCTCATCGCCATCTAATGATTTAAGGATCGCGCTATGGGCTAAATGCTCTCTTGCTTTTAAAAGGCTCTTTAAAAGCCTTTCATCAAAATGTTCATAAACGATTTTTTCTTTTAAAAGGACTTCTTTTTGCGTGAGAGTGCCGGTTTTGTCTATAAAGATTTTTTTCACTTTGGCTAAAGTTTCTAAAAACAACGCTTCTTTAAACACGATCAAAGGGTTTTTAAACACCCCTATCACTAATGCAATAGGCGTAGCTAGAGCGAACGCGCAAGGGCAGCTTATGACTAACACGCTAATGCATACCATTAAGGCTTTTTCAAAATGAGCCCCTAAACCAAATTGCCATAAAATTAGGCTCACAAAGGCTAAAAGTAATACCGCTTTAGAAAAAATATCTGCAATTTTGTTCGCGCTGCTCTCAATTAAGGGCTTTTCTAAAAAACTCTTTTTTAAGATTTCTAGCAAACTAGAAAGGCGTGAGTTTTGAAAATCAGCGCTCACTTGATAGCTAAAAGGCACGCCCACATTCACATAACCCCCTAAAATTTTATCATTAACCCCCAATTCTAAAGGTTTAAACTCCCCGCTAATCAAAGACGCATCCACGCTCGCGCTATTTAAAAGCGCGCCATCTAGCGCGATTTTAGCCCCACTTGGCACCCAAATAATAGAGCCTATCGCCACATCTTTGGGGTGTTTTTCCACCTGTTTGTTATTTTCTAAAACGATCACGCTATGGATTTCATGCGATTCTAGGGCTAAACATTTTTCATTCGCAAACAGCCTGGCCTTCAATTCCAAAAACTTAGATCCAAAAACAAGCGTTAAAATGGTGCTGCTCGCTTCAAAATAAGTCTCTTGAGACACCAACATGGCATAAACGGAATAAACAAACGCCGACAACGCCCCAAAAGACACGCTCAAATCCATGCCAAAAACCCCGTTTTTTAGCCCATAAAACGCCCCCTTAATAAAAAAGCGCCCCACAACCACCAACACCAACAAGCTTAAAAAAAGCGATACGAGATCCAAATTCCTTTGCATGAGCTTATCCATGCCATTACCACCATAGCTTGCGTATTTTGCAATTGCAATAAACATCAAATTCATGGTGGCAAAAAACCCCACGCTTAAAGTGAGCAAGTAAGATCGTTGTTCTTTTTGTGCTTTTAGGGTGTAATTTTTAGCGTTATAGATTTTAGCCCCATAGCCCAAATTCTCAATTTTTTGAATGATTTCTTTTGGGTTTAAGGATTTGTCAAACACGATTTGCAAATGGTGGGTGGTGAAATTCACGCTCACTTTTTTAACCCCCTTTAAGCGCTCTAAAACCTTTTGATTGAGCCACAAGCAAGCGTTGCAATGCGTTTTTTCCAACAAAAGATTAAGAATAAATTCGCCCTTATCGTTTTCTTCAAGAGCTTGTTCTAATTCCAAAGCATGCATTGGATTATGATGCACTACAGGGGCTAAAGTAAAATCGCCTAATTTGTCATAAAAGCTCTCTAAATTCAAATCCAATAACAACGCATACACCCTAGCGCACCCTGTGCAACAAAAATGCAATTCTTTATGGTTGATAGTCTCTTTAAAAAGCTCGCTTTCTTTAAATTCTAATTGGCAATGCGCACATTTCATTTTTAATCCTTAGTCTAAAAGCGCTTTGATAGAATAAGTGTTACAAGTTTGATAGATACTTAAAACTTCCTTGGTGTTGTCGCTTTGGTTTTTGGAATTGTGCGTGATTAAAGGGGGCAGAACTTTTAAAGCGCTTTTGGAATTATTCCTGCTCGCCCCAAGCATCAAATGGGCGTTCTTGTCTTTAAAACTTTGGACAAACCTTAAAGTCTCTAGCGTGAGCTTAACGCTTTTTAAACTCTCTATGACTAAGCAAAGCGACAAAGCCTCATAGCAAAAAATAAAATACCCTTTAGGCTTTAGGCATTTTTTCACTTTAGCCACCAAAGAGGGAAAATTCAATGCACTCTGGTGCCTCGCATGCCCTTTGTGTTTGGATTTAATAGAGCCTAACGCATAAAAAGGAGGGTTGCACACAACCACATCATACAAAATCGGAGGGTTGAAATCTAAAAAATCGCTTTCAAACACTTGAGCGTTAGGGAATTTAAGGGCGTTTTTTTGAGAGCAAAACGCCATTTTGCTATCCTTTTCCACTAAATGAACGCTCGCTAGCGGGTTGTCTCTGGCGCAAAGCAAGCCTAAAATCCCACACCCTGAGCCTATGTCTAAAATCGCGCCGCTATTTTTAAAAAAAGGGCGTGAAAAATCGTATAAAAAGAGCGAATCGCTATTGTAAGCATAAGCGTTTAAAGGCTGGTACAATCTTAAGAGTTTTCTATCCATAAAAGGGCTTCATTTTCTAAGATTTGCGTGTGCAACAAACGCCCTTTAAAAGGGGTTTTTAGAGTGAACGGATTAAAAGATTCGCCAATCACAGACGCATGGGCATGCAAAAGCAACATGTCTGTTTTGTCCCTCAAACTCTCAAACAATTCCCACCCCCCTTCAATGAAATTAAACCCCTTCTCTAGGGGCAAATCTTTAGGGTTGCAGAAAGTATTAACCAAACGATTAGGCGCAGAAAAAACCCTTGAGTTAGGGTTGGTTAAACGCTTGGATAAAATAGCGATATTGGGGTTTTTATTTTGATAAAAGCCATCGCAAAAGCGTGCATCCAATAAGGGATCATCGGTTCTTATGGTTTTTCCAGAGACAATAAGGGTGTCGCATGTTGCTCGCTGGTTGTGCGTGAAAATAGCGCTTTTTTGACCGGTGATCTTGCCATGTTTATAATCCCCGTTCATTCTTAAAGCGAGTTTGAACAAATTAAAACGCCCCTTTTTTTCCATTATCCTAAAAGGCAAGAGCAAATCTTTAGCCTTGTTTTCTAAATTTTGGCAAATGATCGCTTCAACATGGGCTTTTTTGAGCCTTTCTAAACCCCCTTTTTTAGCCTCATTTTCTTCTGTAGCAATGACCACTCTTTTAGGTTTTAAGATTTCTAATAATTCACTGCATGCAGGGGTTTTGCCATAAGAATTGCATGGCTCTAGGGTGATTAAAAAAACGCAGTCTTTAAAGGCGTTGTTGTGGTGTGTTTTTAAAAAGCCGCTTAAAATTTTAGGATCTTCTAGTTGGTCTAAATCGCTTTTTAAATTAGGGCGTAAAATCTTTAAGGCTGATTTAGCGGCTAAAACTTCTGCATGCGGGGTTTTGGCTTTTTTATGCACTTCTAAGCTTAAGATCTCATGATTTTTGTCTAACACCATGCACGCCACGCTTGGGTTTTCTAAGGCTAGGGTTTGACACTCCCACGCCTTATTCAAACAAATTTCTAATAAACTTTCATAAAGCTTCATGATGGGAAAAAAGGCAAGAGCAAAAAGCCTTTAATCGCTAAAGCGTTAATAATATCAACAAAAAACGCTCCCACTAAAGGCACGACGATAAACGCCACATGCGATGGCCCATAGTGGTTGGTGATGGTTTGCATATTCACCATAGCCGTTGGGGTCGCACCAAGCCCAAAACCGCAATGCCCCGCGCACAACACCGCCGCATCATAATCTTTCCCGCAAATCCTAAAGGTTACAAACACCACATAAAGGATCATAACCACCACTTGAACGCTCAAAATAACCGCTAATGGCACAGCGAGTTTTAACAATTCCAACAAATTTACACTCATTAAAGCGTAAGCCAAAAACAAGCTCAAACTCACATTCCCAATGACTGAAACTTCCCTATCAAACACGCTATGGATTTTAAAAAACGATAAAGCGTTCCTTAAAAGAACCCCTACAAACAAGCACCACACAAAAGTGGGCAAGGTGAAACTTTTAGGCATCAAATGCGCTAAAAAAGTCCCCACCAATAGAGCGATCGCAATTAAGGCTAAAGTTTCTACAAAACTGGATGCAGTGATTAGGCGCTGCTCTTTAGGGGTTTCAAAACCTTTAGACACCACGCCCTCTAAGGCGTCTTTTTCTTTAGTGTCTTTAGGCTCTAATTTGTATTTAGAAATCAAATATTTAGCGACAGGCCCTCCAATAATCCCCCCGCTCACCAAGCCAAAAGTCGCGCACGCCATGCCCACTTCCAAACTAGAGCTAAAATTATAAGGAGGTTGCGTGAAAAAATTAGCCCATGCCGCGCTAGTGCCATGCCCTCCCACTAAAGCGATAGATCCGCCTAAAAGCCCCATTAAAGGATTGACCCCTAAAAGACTAGCGATAGAAATCCCTACCACATTTTGACACACCACAAACCCCACCACAGCCAGCAAAAAAACCGCAAGCATTTTCCCGCCTTTTTGTAAAGATTTGAAATCCGCGCTCAAACCAATGGTGATAAAGAAAGTCAGCATCAAAGGGTCTTTTAAAGAAGAATCAAATTGCAAACCAAAATTATAAAATTGGCGCGCCAACATGATAGAAAAAGCGACTAAAACCCCACCCACAACAGGCTCTGGAATATCATAATCTCGTAAAAACTTGACTTTAGAAATCACATAACGCCCCAAGAGTAACACTAAAACCATGCACACCAAAGTGGCATAAATATCTAACTTAATTTCTTGCAAGCTTGCATCCTTAATTAATCAAATTTATCTTATTATAATATAATACCCCCCTAAAAGAACGAGATTAGTTAGAAAGTAGGTGTTCCTTGCATACAGTATTACAAATTGGAGCTGGTGGCGTAGGCAGTGTCGTAGCGCACAAAATGGGCATGAACAGAGATGTGTTTAAAAATATCGTTTTAGCGAGCAGGAGTTTGGACAAATGCTATGCGATTAAAGAAAGCATGCTCAAAAAAGGTTTGGGGGAAATTAGCGTTGAACAAGTGGATGCTGACGATACGCAAGCCTTAATAACTTTAATCCAAAAATACAAGCCTAAAGTCGTTGTTAATGTGGCTTTACCCTATCAAGATTTAACCATCATGCAAGCATGTTTAGAAACTAAAACGCACTACATTGATACCGCTAATTACGAGCATCCGGATTTAGCGAAGTTTGAATACAAAGAGCAATGGGCGTTTGATAAAGCTTACAAAGAAGCAGGGATTTTAGGGATTTTAGGATCGGGGTTTGATCCGGGCGTAACGAACGCTTATGTCGCTCACGCTCAAAAACACCATTTTGACACCATCCACACTTTAGACATTTTAGATTGCAACGCTGGGGATCACAAACGCCCTTTTGCTACCAATTTTAACCCTGAAATCAACTTAAGAGAGGTTAGCTCTAAAGGGCGTTATTATGAAAATGGCAAATGGATTGAAACCAAACCCTTAGAAATCAAACAAGTGTGGGCTTACCCTCAAATTGGCGAAATGGATTCGTATCTTTTATACCATGAAGAATTGGAATCGTTAGTCAAAAACATTAGAGGTTTAAGGAGGGCGAGGTTTTTTATGACTTTCTCTCATAATTATTTAACGCACATGAAATGCTTGGAAAATGTCGGCATGCTAGGCATTAAAGAAATAGAGCATCAAGGCGTAAAAATCGTGCCGATACAATTTTTAAAAACCTTACTTCCTGATCCAGCGGCCTTAGCTAAAGACACTACCGGTAAAACCAACATTGGGTGCTATATGACCGGCATTAAAAACAACCAGGACAAAACGCTCTACATTTACAATGTGTGCGATCACAAGAAATGCTACGAAGAGGTAGGCTCGCAAGCCATAAGCTACACCACCGGCGTGCCAGCGATGTGCGCGGCTAAAATGATTTGCAACGACACTTGGAGCGTGGAGCATTTTAAAGCCGGCGTGTTTAACATAGAAGAATTAAACACCGATCCTTTCATGGAAGAATTGATTAAACAAGGCTTGCCTTATGAAGTGATTGAGCGCTAGTTTAGGCTTCAATCTTCACTAGGTGCGATAAATACCGATTCTCTTTCTACCATAATATTCTTATCATCTGTGCTGTAAGCTTGTATTGTAATGGGGGTTAAAGTGTCTTTAGCGCGTTTGTATTCTGTGGCGTTATTCTTTAAAGGTTTTCTTAAAATCACTACCGCTTTGATCTTTTGCCCGGCTTTAACCATAATGGGGGTTAAAGGTTTTTTGATGTGGATGTCCTTTTGCCCTAAAATTTTGAAATAAAACTCATGATCCTTATTGTCCGTGTTGTGGAATAAAAACACATAATCGTTATCCACATACCCTTGCAGGCGCGTTTCATACAAATCGCTGTTGCGGTTAATGTCTAAAAGCATGCGTTCTTTTTTAAACGAAGTGATGACTAAAAGCGCGATAACGATAGCGATAACCCCCATGTAAGCGATCGTTTTCAAACGCACTAACCGCACTTTTTGGCGCGTGTTTGTGGCGTTGGTTGAAGACCATTGGATGAGTGAAGGGCGGTTGTATTTAGACATGGTGATGGTGCATGCATCCACGCATTCCAAACAATTGATGCATTCTAATTGCAAGCCCTTTCTAATATCAATATGCGTGGGGCAAACCTGCACGCAATGCAAACAATTCACGCATTCATTTTCCGCGCTGCGCTTTTTAGGGGATAGAGGGTAAAGGTTGCCTTGATTATCATAAAGCGCTCCGCCACGCTTTTCATCGTAAATGGGGTTTAAGGTATCATTGTCATACAACACCGATTGCACCCTAGCATAAGGGCATAAATAGATGCAAAAACGCTCCGCAACCACCACTATATCAAACAACACCACAGCCGCGCTAAAAAGCCAAAAACCCATAGCGACAGGGTGCTCGCTAGGGTTTTTAAGATAGGAAAAAAAATCTTCTGGGGCGATGAAATAAAAGAAAAACAACATCATAAGCCCCGCCACAACAGGAGCGAATAACAAAACGCTCAATACCTTACGGATCTTATAGCTTGGGGTGTTTTTAGGGCTTTCTTGCTTGTTGCTGATCTTTTTATGGAGTTTGAAAATCTTGGTTTCAATCACATCTCTATAAAGCACCCTTAAAAAGGTTTGCGGGCAAGCCCACCCGCACCACACACGCCCAAGGCTAGTGGTGATAAAAAAAATCCCTATAAAAAGCAAAATAACCATAAAAGGCAAAATTTGCAATTCTTCAGCACTAAAGATCTTGCCTAAAAAATGCAATTGTTTATGCTCAAAAGAAATCAAAAACAAATGTGCCCCATCAATACGGATAAAGGGCGTGATTAATAGCGCTAAAGAAATCAATACAAACCCTATGTAACGCTTCAAGCGAAACGATTTTAAAAAATGGCTAGAAGATTCAAGCATTCTCATATCCTAAAATTTTTAATCCACTATACCCTAACAACTTAACGCTTTCACTTAAAAAGCAACATGTTATAATGACAGCTATTTTATTTGAAAGGGTATTTCATGGATGGCGTTTTAAACTTCCTAACCAATATCAATATTATTTTCACCCTTTTGGGCTATCTTATTGGGGGGATTCCTTTTGGCTATGCGTTAATGAAAATCTTTTACGGCATGGATATTACTAAGATTGGATCGGGGGGCATTGGCGCGACGAATGTCTTGCGCGCTTTGCAAAGTAGGGGCGTGAGTAACGCTAAACAAATGGCGCTATTAGTCTTAATCTTGGATCTCTTCAAAGGCATGTTCGCTGTTTTTTTAAGCAAATTGTTTGGGCTAGAGTATAGCTTGCAATGGATGGTCGCTATCGCTAGCATTTTAGGGCATTGTTATTCGCCTTTTTTAAATTTCAATGGAGGCAAGGGCGTTTCTACGATCATGGGATCTGTGGTGTTGCTTATCCCTATTGAAAGCTTGATCGGTTTAATGGTGTGGTTTTTTGTGGGTAAGGTGCTTAAAATCTCTTCACTCGCTAGCATTCTAGGGGTAGGCACAGCGACAATTCTTATCTTTTTTGTCCCCTATATGCACATCCCAGATAGCGTCAATATCCTTAAAGAAGTCGGCACGCAAACGCCGATGGTGTTAATCTTTATTTTTACCCTTATCAAGCATGCGGGCAATATTTTTAACTTGCTCGCTGGTAAGGAAAAGAAAGTCTTATGAAAATCAAGCAAGCCGTTCACATCCATCATTTGGTGTTTGAAACGATTTTGGGGATTTTGGAGTTTGAACGCCTAAAACCTCAAAAAATAAGCGTGGATTTGGATCTTTTCTACACAAAATTACCCAACAAGGTCTATTTAGATTATGTGGAAATCCAAAAAATCATTCAAAACACGATGCAAGAAAAACAATACTTCCTCATTGAAGACGCCCTTAAAGATTTGAGCCGCATCTTAAAAACACGCTATAATGAGATCACTGAGCTTTTTTTAAAGATCAATAAGTTAGAGGTTTCTAAAAATTCTCAAGTGGGGGCGAGCGTGAGAATTAGCTATGAAAATAATCCTTAACCTCTTTTTACTCCTTATTGTTTTAAAAGCGCACCCCATAAACCCCCTACTAGAGCCTTTATATTTCCCAAGTTACACGCAATTCTTGGATTTAAGACCCCATTTTGTCATCAAAAAAAAGCGATCTTATAAACCCTTTCAATGGGGGAATACCATTATTATCAAACGCCATGACTTAGAAGAACGCCAAAGCAACCAGCCAAGCGATATTTTCCACCAAAACGCTGAAATCAATGTATCTTCTCAAACTTTTTTAAGGGGCATTAGCAGCGCTTCTTCACGAGTAATGATTGATTCAGCCGCTCAGTAAAATACTAAAGCGTTTTTTAATCATACTTTTCTTCATTTTTTCTTAATCCTAAAACAAATTTAAGGTATTATTAAATAGAATAATGTAATAATAACCTTAGGTTTAAAACTTAACTAAATTTTTAGAAAAAAGTAAATAAAAAGGCAAAAGAAATGCTTAGAAATCAATTTCGTATTGTGTTTGTCTCTTGTATTGTCGCTAGCAGTTTGCAAGCTAAGGAAGAACATACTTTGGGTAAGGTAACCACCAAGGGTGAAAGGACTTTTGAATATAACAATAAAATGTATATTGACAGAAAAGAGCTCCAGCAACGCCAAAGCAACCAGATCCGTGATATTTTTAGAACTAGGGCCGATGTGAATGTGGCCAGTGGGGGCTTGATGGCGCAAAAAATCTATGTTAGGGGGATTGAAAGCCATCTTTTAAGGGTAACGATTGATGGCGTCGCTCAAAATGGTAATATTTTCCACCATGACGCTAACACCGTGATCGATCCCAACATGATTAAAGAAGTGGAAGTGATTAAAGGTGCAGCGAACGCTTCAGCGGGGCCGGGTGCAGTGGCTGGTAAATTGTCTTTCACTACGATTGACGCTAACGACTTTTTAAGGAAAAATCAAACTTATGGCGCTAAAGCAGAAGGAGCCTTTTACACTAACTTTGGATACCGCATGAACGCTACCGCGGCTTATCGGGGGAAAAATTGGGACATTCTTGCGTATTACAACCACCAAAATATTTTCTATTACAGAGATGGGAACAACGCTTTTAGGAATCTCTTCCACCCTAATTTTGACTTGCAAGATCCGAGCAATAGCGATATGAGCGTAGGGACTCCTAGTGAAACCAATAGCGTTTTAGCTAAAATCAATGGCTATATCAACGAAACCGATAGCATTAGCGTGAGCTACAACCTCACACGGGACAATTCTACAAGGCTTTTACGCCCTAACACCACCTCAGCTCTTTCTAAAGCCAACGATCCAGGGAGCCAGCCGGCACCTTTTGTGATTGACTTTGGGAAAGAATTATCCCATACGATCAACTTCAACCACAATTTGAGCTTGAAATACAAGCATGAAGGCGGGACTAATTTTAACCAGCCACGCATTGAATCGACCGCCTTTTTAGGAGTAAGGGGAGGGAATTACACCCCTGTGGTGAATCCTTTCGCTTACAATTCTAATGAGCCAGCCAACCCGGATTACATCCCTGAAGTTAAGGATTGGTGTAATAACCCTGACAATATCAGCCAATGCACGCAAGGGGCTATCAGGCCTTATAATGGAGGCTATCAAATAGGCTATGGCGCGCCTAACTCTATCCATTGGCAAGGGACTAGCGATTCTAGTGGAGGGGCTCAAGCAGGATACGGGCAACTTAATGCTAGCATGCTTTCTGCAAGCGCGAATGTCTATCATGGGCTTGTGCCTAAAAACCCTGATTATGACATGACCCCCCCTAACGCTCAAAACCCTACTGCAAACGATTGGACTTTAGGGAATGCGGACGCTGAGGGGACTTTAGCGAGAAGGATTTTTTTAATCAACTCAGGCGTTAATCTTAAATTCACCCACCCCATTAGCGAAGATTATGGGAATGTGTTTGAATACGGCGTGATCTATCAAAATTTGAGCGTTTTCTCTGGCTTGGATAAAGGAAAAAACGGCTATTATAAAAACAATATTGATCCTAACGACCCTAATGGCTTGGGCTTGCCTTATCGCCACTACTACACCGATCAAAGCTCCCAATACCCCCAAAACTTGAACACGCCTAACCCGCTCTATCGTAACATGCCCCAAAATTCGCATGCAATCGGCAATATCATCGGAGGGTTTATGCAAGCGAACTATAATCTTTTAAGCAATGTGATCGTGGGTGCGGGAACTCGTTATGATATTTACACCTTGCTAGATAAAAACGGCCGCACGCATGTAACTTCTGGCTTTTCCCCTTCTGCAACCGTGCTTTATAACCCCATTGAAAGCATCGGCTTGAAAGTGAGCTATGCGTATGTAACTAAGGGGGCTTTACCGGGCGATGGCGTTTTGATGCGCGATCCTACGGTGATTTATCAAAGGAATTTACGCCCTGCGATCGGTCAAAATGTGGAATTTAATGTGGATTATAACAGCAAGTATTTCAATGTGCGTGGGGCAGCGTTCTATCAAGTGATCAATAACTTCATTAATAGTTATGGGCAAGACACTTCTAAAAATGGTGGGGGCAATGCGACGGCAAAAAACATGTCAGGGAATTTACCTGAAACCATTAATATCTATGGTTATGAAGTTTCAGGGAATGTGAGATATAAGAATTTCTTAGGGACTTTCTCAGTGGCTCGCTCTTGGCCGACGGCTAGAGGGCATTTATTAGCCGATACTTACGCTTTAGCTGCAACGACCGGGAATGTGTTTATTTTAAAAGCCGATTACGATGTTCGCAGGTGGGGTCTCACCTTGACTTGGCTCTCGCGCTTTGTAACTAACATGTATTATGAGGGCTATTCTATTTACTACCCACAATACGGCTTGATCAAAATCCATAAACCCGGCTATGGCGTGCATAATATCTTTATCAACTGGACTCCGCCTTATAAAAAATGGCAAGGGTTAAGGATTTCAGCCGTGTTTAACAATATCTTAAACAAGCAATATGTGGATCAAACTTCTGTGTTTCAAGCGAGCGCGGACGCTCCAGCAAGCGATATGATCCCTAAAGGCAAGCGCATGGCGCTACCGGCTCCTGGGTTTAATGCGCGCTTTGAAGTGTCCTATCAATTCTAAAATGAAAGAAATCTCAGGATTTCTTTTTGAATGTTGAACATGAAAAAACCTTACAAAAATTACCAAACCCTATGGAAAAAATTCCGCTCGCTCAACAGACTCATTAAAACGCTTTTAAGGATTTTAAAAAAGTAGTTTTATCAAAAATTTAGCGAGTTTGGATTAAAATCACGCTTGATTAACTCAAAAAGGAAAAATAAACGCGCTTTCATCATGGCTAACATCGCAACTAAAGAAATGCCCGAAATAACTCCCGATCTTTTGAAAAACCCTTACCAAAAAATCATCAATGCGAGCGCGAGCGTTTTTGATGAAAACCATGGGCGATCGTTTTTTAGCCCCAAATTTTATGAAAGGATTGAACCTCATTTAAAAGAAATCTTAACCCACCCCATTGATTTAGAATGCGATCTCAACACCGCTAAAAAAAAGAACCGCTTAACCCCCTTAAAAAAGCTTTTTAAAGCGTGTTTTGACGCTGAAGAAATTTTGATTGTCAATAACAACACTAGCGCTTTATTCCTCACCGCTAACGCTTTAGCCTTGCAACAAGAAATCATTGTTTCTTATGGCGAATTAGTGGGCATAGGGGGGAATTTTAAGATTAAAGACATTTTGTTAAGCAGCGGGGCTAGGTTGCATTTAGTGGGGAATACCAACCGCGCTTATTTAAGGGATTACCGCTTAGCCTTGAATGAAGAGAGTAAAATGCTGCTTAAAATCCATAACCCCCTTTTTAAAAAAGACACGCCTTTTAAAGATTTGCAAGCCCTAGCTAAAGAGCATGGTTTGATAGATTATTACAATTTAGGGGATGTGGATCTATCCAATAAAACGGCTTTGGAAGAAATTTTAGCCCTAAAACCATCGCTTTTAAGCTTTAGTGCAGATAAACTTTTTAATGGCGTTCAAGCCGGCATTATTATGGGGCAAAAAGAATTAATTGAAAACCTAAAAAACCACCCCCTTTATAGAGCTTTGAGAGCGGATAAAATCACGCTCACTCTGCTTTTTCATAGCCTAAAAGCATGGGTAAGCCATAAAGAAGAGGTTAAAATTTATGAATTACTCCGCCAAACTAAAGACGAATTGTTGCAAAAAGCCTTGAAACTCTACGCCCTTTTAAAGCCTTTAACATTAAATGTGAGCATAGCCTCTAGCTTTTCTAAAATAGGGAATTTAACCGACAAAGAATTAGAATCCTTTTGCGTGAAAATCCAGCCCAAAAACACCCAGAATTTAGATTGTGAGAAACTTTATTTAAAGCTTTTTCAAAAAGGCGTTATTTCAAGAATCTCATGCGCATTTGTGTGTCTTGAAGTCTTTAGCTTGAATGGAGAAGATTTAGAAAAAATCGCTCTGGTTTTAAAAGAAATCCTTAACAAGGCTTAAAAATTCGCTATAATAAAATTTCTTTTAAACGCGCCGCTCCCCCACAATAGAGAATGATAGAAAACGATAGAACATCAATTTAAAGGAACTCAAGAATGGAAAAAATCAGCGACCTTATAGAATGCATTGCGTATGAAAAAAATTTGCCTAAAGAGATGATTTCAAAAGTGATTCAAGGCTGTTTGTTAAAAATGGCGCAAAACGAATTGGACCCCCTAGCGTGTTACTCGGTGGTTGAAGAAAACAAGCAGCTCCAGCTTATCCAGTTGGTAGAAGTTTTAGAAGATGATGATGAAAGGTTGGTTAACGACCCTTCTAAATACATCAGTCTGTCTAAAGCCAAAGAAATGGATCCAAGCGTTAAGATTAAAGACGAATTGTCCTATAGTTTGAGTTTGGAGAGCATGAAACAAGGAGCGATCAACCGCCTTTTTAAAGATTTGCAATACCAGCTAGAAAAGGCGTTAGAAGACAGCCATTTTGAAGCGTTCCAAAAGCGCCTTAACAGCGTTTTAATGGGGCAAGTGATTTTAGTGGATCACAATCAAAACACTTTTATTGAAATCGAGCAGCAATTCCAGGGCGTTCTTTCCATGCGCCATCGCATTAAGGGCGAGAGTTTTAAAATAGGCGATAGCATCAAGGCGGTTTTAACGCAAGTCAAACGCACGAAAAAGGGCCTACTATTAGAGCTGAGCCGCACCACCCCTAAAATGCTTGAAGCTTTGTTGGAATTGGAAGTCCCTGAGATTAAAGATAAAGAAATTGAAATCATCCATTGCGCGCGCATCCCAGGTAACAGAGCGAAAGTGAGCTTTTTTTCTAATAACGCTAGGATTGATCCTATAGGCGCGGCTGTGGGGGTTAAGGGCGTGCGCATTAATGCGATAAGTAATGAATTGAATAAAGAAAACATTGATTGCATAGAATATTCTAATGTTCCTGAAATTTATATCACTTTAGCGCTCGCTCCAGCTAAAATTTTAAGCGTTGAGATTAAAAAAATCCCCATAGAAGAATTGAGTGCTGAAGAAAAAGAATCCATTCAAGAGCGTTTTATTGTCAATGACCATTTGCAAAAGGCTAAAGTGCGTTTGTTAGACACCGAAAAATCTAAGGCCATCGGTAAGGGCGGGGTGAATGTGTGCCTAGCGTCCATGCTTACAGGCTATCACATAGAGTTTGAAACCATTCCTAGCGTCAAAGAAAATACAGAAAATGAAAGCGAAAAAGAAACGACAAAAGTAGGGGTAGAAGCTTTAGAGTCTTTGTTTAGAAATTAAAAACTCTAAAAAGAGTTTTAAGTTGAAAAACTTGTTAAATGAGCGCGTGATTGAATTTCTTAAGGCTAAATTTGAAAGAAATGGTTTAGGTTTTTTAATGAGTATTGAAATTTTCAAAATTGCAAAAAAAACACTCAATTAAGAAAAATTTGCATCAAATTTTATTGGAATGACGCAAAAAATGGGTTGGATTGAATTTAAAGATATTTAGAAACTAAGCTTTATATTATAGATAGAAACTAATCTCTGTATTATATGCAATTCTCCACAAAAACCAATCACAAACAGAATTATAACTATTAGATTAAAACAAAACATAGATTTTTTGCAAAAATTTTCTTGTGTGTCTTTTCTCTCTTTTGATAAGGATATTCTTGATAAAAAAGAAAAAAGCAGATACAAAATATTCCCAAAAAATAGAGCTATAAAAGCCATAACAAAAACCAAGCGATAGGCGTTCGCTTTGTCAATATTTGATAATACAGAAGTGGAAAACGCCAATCCCACAACAAATGTTAAAACAATAGAGGCAAAAATACCTAAAATGGTTATGTATTGTGTTTGTTGCTTATTCAATTCTTCGCTTAATTTTTTATAGTTTTTATTTAGATCATCTAACTTATTAGAAACATCTTTAACTCTACTCATTTTCTCATCAAAATCTTGCAGTCTGATACACTCTAAATTCATGTGATCATAAAGCTTTTCTAGTTTTGGTTTAATGGCTTCAATTTCCTTATCATCTTTAGCTTCTTTAAGTATTCTTATATTTTGTGTGAGCGTCATAAAGGCTTGCTCTTTATCCCTTGTGGAGCTTAAAATAATAGTTGTAATTTTTGAATATTTATGCCTATACTCTCCTTGATAGATTTCTTTGAATTCTTTGATGATTCGATCTTTTTGGCTAGACAAATCCCCCTCTTTACACAACAATGCGATAATTTTTTCTAACTTTTCATCTTTTTCTTTTTCTTTAGTTTCCATCTATCTGTTTGGCTTCTTGTTTGATCCAATCTTTGTTAATGATTTCTTTTCTATTTTCTTTGAAGCTTTTATGCCATGCACCATCTTCTTTATGACTCTCTTTCACTAAATCCCAATAGGACTTTTTATTGCATTTTTCAATAGAGTGGTTGATGGTTTCAAGTTCATCTTTTCTAAGATTTTGCGAGAGCGTTTCTTCTTTAGGCTTATCAATAGAATTAGCACCATAATTGCGGTATTCATAATACACTTCTCTTGCAACAGGCCCGTATTTCCAAGCTTCAAAATCATCAGAAACTAGGTGTTTGTCAAACTTTTTAATATAATCAAGCTCTGTAAAATACAAAGTTTTTTGCAATTCTAAGTTGCTTAATTCTTTGTTTGAATGCTTAAGAATATATTTTGCTAGTTCCAAAGTATTGACCACTAATACCTCCTAGTTAGTTTTTCTCAGTTTTTCCTAATTTTAACTAAATATTTCAAACCATTTTCTTTTTCAATGATTTTGATCTCTTTATTTGTGAGATTGTGGGGAGTTTGAATATACAAAATAAAGATATTTGTCAAGAAAAAGTAAGGTCAATAACTTAAGCTCTAAAAACAAGCTTTAAGTTAAAAATTTGCAGTGTTGAACAAATATTTAATGGAATTTCAAAAATTTGAAAGAAAAGTTTTTTAATGCGACTTTAAATTAGTAATTTGTAGTTTTAAAAATCGTTTTTTTGAAGTTAGGATAAAATCACGCTCACCCCCTAGTTTTTTTGCTAGAGATTAGGGGGTAAAATCCACTTTTAGGAGCTTACTATGAAAAATCATCGTAGTAAACACTCTTCTCAGAGAATTATACCTAAAAATCAGTTTTTTGGGTTTAAAGTTTGATCTAGTGGTTAAACGCTAATTCTTAAAAAGAGTTGCCCCCTAAATTAGGGGGTTATCCTTAAGTGGAAATCAGCTTTTTATTGTGCGTCTTCAATGATTTTAATCTCTTCATCGGTGAGGTTATAGAGCTGATAGACTAAAGCGTCAATTTTTTGTTCTAATTCTTGGGTGTTGGCTTTGGGGTCTTTTTCTTTTGCTTTTAAGATCCGCTCTGCGCAATCGGTGATTTTTTGGGCTAATTCTTGGTTTTTAGTGGTGATTTTAGGAATGGGGAGAGTTTCAAGTTCATATAAATTAACATGGTTATTAGTGCTTGTTTTTCTAAATAACCAATCAAGAAGTCTAGAATTTAGCAACCCAACAAGAAATTTTGCATGCTCTCGCTCTTTACAATATGAAAGGTTACAAGTATCCAAAAAAAGCATTTTTTGATTCTTTACCTCTATGAGATTGGCATGAATGCGATAAGCGTCTGAAGTCCCTGTAATATTTTGTGTTACGATGATATTTTGATAGTAATTTTTTTCAAAAATTTGTTGAGTGATCTGATTATCTTTTGCGAATAAATATTGTGTGTCTAAAAAATACCTGTGGCAATTTGCACCCTTGTAAATACGACCATTAGTTTCTTTTTCATCTTGAATATCTTTTAAATGTATAGTATTAATGTTGCCTTGTAGAGATTTTTCCAATAAATCTCTAAATAAAATCTTGTCTGTTTTGATCTTTCTAACAATTTCCATTTCCCCACTTTTAATTAGCGGTATTTCATAAAGTGGGAAAAATTTTAAAATCTCATCTTGTTTGATTTGTTTATATTGAATTTGGTTCATTTGGGTTTGAGTGTTATTGATAGCAATTTTGAAGGCATGTTCTTTATGGGGTTCATTTTTTAAAAATTCTAATATACACACCCCTTGAATCACATTGCTGAATAATTTTTGTTTTTTATTAAACTCCACAAAATAATGCATTTGGCAATATTTTAACAATAACTCTCTTGTAAATTGTGCAGATTTATCACACATGATTGAACTTTGTGTGATAAGAGATATTAACCCTTTTTGTCTTACTAGATTAAAACCAAGCTCAATAAAAACCTTGTAGGTATTTTGTTTTCCAACATCTTTCGCTTCACTAAATGGATAAAAAATAGATGAATACAATCCTTTTTTAACTTGCATATAAGGCGGATTGCCTATAATGCAATCAAAGCCTAAAAAATTCCCTTCATCATCTAGCACTTCAGGAAATTCAAAGCGCCATTCAAACGCATTTTGATACTCCCCACCACTTAAGGCGTCATCAAGCTTTTTTCTCAAAGCTCTAATGCGCCCATAAGAAGCAAAAGCCTCCTCTTCTTCTTTAGGGCTTAGCTTGGGCGTACCAAAAAGGCTTGGGATAAAGTAATTTAAACCATCTAGCAAACTCTTATCGTCTAGGGCAAAATCATTGTAATTTTTAATGTGTTTTTCAATAGCCTTTTCAAGCTCTGCTTTAGTTTTAGGGTCTTTGAGCGTGAGGGAAAAAGTGTTTTTTAACTCTTGGATTTTATTGATAAGATCAGTTTTATTTAAGGAATAGAGAGGGTTTGGGTCTTTGTATTGGGCGACTAGATCTTTGTATTCTTGGATTTTTTTCTTGATATTGGAAATCTTTTTGAGATCATCATTCAAATTAAAGCGTGAAATCAAACTATTACCGCACTTGATATTAATATCAATGTTGGGGAGGGTTTCAAGATCGTGAGTGTTCTTGCCCTCTTCAAAAATATAATAGCTGTATTTTAAAAGCTCTATCCATAGCCTGAGCTTGGTGATTTCGCAAGAATTGGGGTTAATGTCCACGCCAAAAAGGCAGTTTTCAATGATGGATTTTTTAAGATTAAAAAGTTCTTTTTGGATTTGGTGGTGGGGGTCGTTTTCAATCTCTGTCATGGTATATTTAAAGACTTCATCTTTTGGTGGCGTGTAAATGATGATTTCATCGTTTTCCAACATGAGATCGCAACGATACAAGGAAGCGATAAGCCCTAGATCGTAAGCAACCCGCACCATTTCATTGAGTGCAGAGACTAAAAAATGCCCGCTCCCCACCGCCGGATCGCAAATGCGTAAAGTGAGAAGGACTTGCAAGTATTCTTTAGCTTTTTCATTTGAAAAATTTCTGTCTATTTTTTCTCGCAACGCTTTTAGATTTTCGCAGTCCCACTGATAAATGGCGTTGAATTTATCCAACACGATTTTCGTGATGCTCTCTTTGCACATGTAGCTTGTGATGAAGCTTGGGGTATAAAAACTCCCCTCTTTATAGCCGTTGAGTTTTTCAAAAACAAGCCCCAAAACGCTAGGGTTAATCAAACGGCTTTCGCTGGTATCGGTATTATTTTTAATGTCTTCAGGAGTAGTGGTGAATTTATAAAGGCGCAAAAATTCAAAAAGGTATTCCAGCAAGGGCAAAGGCTCTTGTTTTGGGTTGTCTTTTTTGAGAATGGACTTGGGATAAATCTCTAAAGGCTTGTTGTTGAGTAATTTGATTTCATGCCCATTCAATTCCAAAGGCGTTTTATCAAACAAACTGGAGTTCAAATAAGGGATTTTTCCGAAAATCTTGTGTTCTTTAATGGCTTGGGAGCGCTCGCTGTTTTTCTTGGCTAGGACTTCAAAAAAGAGGGTGTTTAGGACGTTGAAATCCTTAAAGTTTTCTGTGGTTAAAAAAGGTTTTTCAAAATGCTGGAAAGAAATTAAAAGGCTTTCTAAAAGCCGTAAAAACAAAATGCGGTTATTCCAAGCAATCAGTAACGCCATGACTTCTTCATCATCTAAATTGTTGTATTGCTCTTTTAGGGCATAACTTAGGGAGTTTTTGGTATCGCTAGGCTTGATTAAAATTTTCCCCCCTTTTTGCTCTTTTTGCTCTTCTAACCCTAAAATATAAAGAAGCTCTTCATAAAAATCTTTGTTAAGCGTGTTAGCGTCAAGGGTTCTTTTTTGTTTTAAAAGGACTTCTTCGCTTAAAATTTGATAGATACAAGGGAGTTGTTCATCATTCCAATCGTTCAAATTAAAATAAGTGTAGGGGAGTTCGCCCTGAAAATCTCCTTGCAAGTGCGATTCCAAATCATCGTAAAATTTTCTTTTTGAAGAGTCTGTGCCTGCTTTTTTAGCGTAATGGTCATAGAGTTTTTTGATTTGTTTATCGTCTTTTAAAAAAAACAAATCTTTGCAATCAAAAAGAAAATATTCATGCGCGTTGCAAATAATGGTGTGTTTTAGGGAATTGTTTTTTTCTTTTTCTATTTTATCTAAAAAATACAAAACCATTTGACAAAAGGCTTTACTGAGTGGGTTTTCTTTGTCTTTGGGGAATTCGTTTTTATTGCTCAGTCTTTTGACTTCAATAAGCACTTGAACTTCCCCACCCACATAGATCGCGCTATCCACTTTTTTACTGGTGTTGCATTCATAGTTATAGACATTGTTTAAAAACTTATTAATTTCATTTTTTTGAAATTCTTCATCATCTTGTCTTAGCGTGTTTTCTAATAAGCTGTTTATTTCTTTTTCAAAGTTTTCTATAGTTTCTGTCGTGGGTGTTTGGGGACTATACTTTTTAATGAAATATTCAAGCGGTTTGAAATTAAAATTAATCATAAAATGCCTTTGAGATCTAATAAAAATGCGATTAAATTATAGCAGAATGGCTGTGAAATCCAAAGAAAACGCTTTTCTTTAAACCGCGCTTTTTATTATTCAAACGCAAGCTATAAAATAGGATTTTAGATAAAGTTAAAAAGTCAAAATTGTTTCATGTGAAACATTAGGGTAATTGAACTTATTAACTCTAATTTTTACGTTTTAAAACTTCATTGATCAACGCGCTCAATTGATCATTACTCAACTTGGTTTGGTATTCAATATTCACGACTTGCTTTTTTAAAGCTTCAAAAAATTTCTTAGCGGTTGAAATTTTCCGCTCTTCTTCAGGGCGCAATTCGCTTTTTTTATCAACCCCCTTAGTTTCCACCACTAACAACACTTTTTTATCGTTATTTTCAACCACATACCCAAAATCAGGGCTATAAGTTTGATTTAACCCTACCGGGATTTTAACCTTAGGGAGCTTGCCAAAAACAATGATTTTAGTGTCGTTAGATTCTTCAATCGTGTCTTTTTCAATCTCACTATCCACTTGCATGAAATTTTCATACAGGCATTTTTCTTGCGTGCTTGCATTTTTAATTTCATATTTATTCGCCCCCAAACTTCCCTCTAAAAATTCTCTAACCTCTCCCTTTTCGTCATAAAACGCATCGTTTTTCTTGTTTTTAACAGCCGTTTCGCGCATTTGATAGGAAATTTTGTCTTCAATATTTTGATAAATAATTTCCAAAAACAGCCCTTCTAAACGCCTTAAGCCCTCTTGTTCGTTTTTTTTAATTTCATTAAACTTGTTTTCATCCATTTTTTCTAACACTTTAGCCACGCTTTTAAAACTCAATTTTACCTTATTAGACAAGGCGCTGATAAATTCATGCAAGCTCCATGAACACGCGCTTTTTAGCTCAAAACTCTCTGTAGTAGCGTTATTTCCCATGGTTTCTACTTTTTTGTATTTTGTAACCGCAACGCTTTTTGAACTGACTTCAAAAGAAGAATTGATTTTTTTGACAATCTCTTCAATCAAACTCTCGCTATCCATAGCATAAGTGATCCGGGCTTTATAGTTCAAGCTCTCCCATAAGGCTTCAAATTTTTTAAAATTTTCTTGATTGATTTTGATTTTTTCAGTTTTTCGCTCGTTTTTATTTTTCACCCTAGAATGGCCCATCAAACGATCTTTTAAAAAATCTTTTAATTTTTCAAAATCCAAGTATGTTTCATTTTTTAATTTTTCTAATTCTTTTTCCTTTTCTAAAAATTCGTTTTGACTGAGGGTGAGTTTAAAATTCCCATCATCTGTCATTTCCCCAAAACCCAAACCCTCTAATTTGACAAATAAAGCCCCATAAAACCCTTTTTTAATCACTTTTTTTTCTTCCAATTCTCCCCCACTAAATTCCTTTTTAATCAAGCTGTGTTCGCTTATCTCTTGCTGGATCGCTCCCACAAAATCCCCCTCCACTTGCGGCACGATCACGACTAATTCATTGACACAATCAAAATCCGCATGCTCTTTAGTGATGCGTTCGCCCCTTTGATTCACAGCGAGCCTTAAGCCTCTGCCAATTTGTTGCAATTTAGTGATATTGGAATGGCTAGGGGCTAATTTGCAAATCGTCATCACATTAGGGTTATCCCACCCCTCTTGCAACGCCCATTGCGAAAAAATAAACCTGAGATTGGAATCAAAGCTCAGCAATTTTTCTTTTTCTTTTAAAATGAGTTCAATCGCTTTAGCTTCATCGCCCTCTTTATTGCTTTTAGCAAAATACCCTCCATGCACTTTTTTAATATCTTCTCTAGCGCGCTCTAAATACGCCCTATAATTTTCATCTAAAGGCTTTTTTAAGACTTTTTCAAGCTCTTGTTGGTAAAGTTTTTCAAACAAAAGGGCTAATTTAGCCGGCTGTTCATTTTCGCTTAAATAGCTATTCACCCCGCTAATAAACACCATGCACAAGGCTTTAACCCCTTTTTTATAAAGCTCTTCTTCTCTTTCAAAATGGCTTTCTATCGCTATTTTTAGCATTATTTCTTGCTCGCCCTCTAAAAGATGAGAAAATGGCTCTTTTTGATCCAATAATAAATTAACGCCATTCAAAAAACGCACTTCCTTCTTAACGATGTTTTCTACAATGTAATCTTTTAAAGCGCTGATACGGGTTAGCTCCCCTAGATTATCATGCGTTTTGACTTTGACGCTTTTGATTTTATTTTCTAAATTCGTGTAATTGATAATGGCTTCGTATTCATTTTGTATTTTTTTAACCTCTTTAAGCTCTAAAAAATACTCATCACTCTCCCCCACAGACGCCACGCTAATGCTTTTCACTAGCCCGTCATCAAACGCTTTTTTGCTATCTAATGCATAAATCAAATTATTATAATCATCTCTAAAAGTCGCCCCAAACCTGAGCGTGACTAAAGCGTTTAATTTTTCCAAATAATTCTTTGTTTTATCGCCTAAAAATCGGTGCGGTTCGTCCATGATGACGATGGGGCGGATACTGGCCAAAGCTTGCATGTAACTTTTTGCGCCATTGAACAGATTCGTGTTTTCTAAACATGATTTATTGATAATGTTACCCTCTTTATTGAAAGCAGAAAAAGTCATCACCAACACACAGCCTTTGTGATGGCTCGCTAAAATAAAGCTTTCAATATCTTCATAGCTTTCTAAATGCGTGTTAGAATACTCGCTTTTAAAAAATTCTCTTGTGATTTCAATACTCTTTAAAACCCCTAATTTAATGGCGTTGCTTGGCGCTAAAACGATAAATTTTGACAAACCATATTCTTTGTGCAAGGCATAAATGCATTCCAAAAAGCAAAAGGTTTTCCCTGTGCCTGTTTCCATTAAAATATCGCAATTTAACGACTTCTCAATCCCCACGCTTCCCTGGGTTATTTTTTGCTCTGATTGCAAATTTTGAATATTTTCTAATAAAAGATCTTTGACTTTTTCTGTTTCAAAAAAAGGGTTAAAAATCCTTTGAATGTCCTTTTCTGACTTTTCAAAATAGACCCCCTTAAACACCCCTAAAATTTGTTGCAAGCATTTTTCTTGATAATTCAATCGTTTGAATTTGATTTTCACCTCTACCCCCTACTTTTTAAATCGTTAATCTCTAAATGCAATTCATTCAAATTACTGCTCAATTCCAAATACAAATTATCGTTACTGATAGCGGGCATATACATGCTAATTTTTTCTACCCCCTTATCTTTCAAGTTTTCTAAAACTGCATTCATTTCTATATCCCCCACAATGAAAGCCGTATTTTCAGCCAGATACAAGGCGTTTTCAATCAAGCAAGTTATAGGGGTAGTAAGCTCCAAACCCTCGCACCATAAAAGATTGATTAAAATCGTTTGGGTTTCTCTTTTTTTAGGGTTAGAATAAGCGAATAAATCCTCTTGCCCCACTTCGCCCAGATTTTTATGATAAATAACGCTCATTTCATTATCAATAATTTCAAACGCTTGAAAATGCGTATCCAAATGCGGGCAAGTTTCTTGGATTTTAGCCCCCGCCCTTTTAATCCTTTCTTCGGTGATGTCAAAAATACTTGGGGAAGTGGATTTTAGGGTGTTTAAACAAAAATCATGCGTGCTTTTGTTTTTCTTGGGATCAATTTTTTCGTCTAACTGGACGAGAATGAAGCGCCTTTCTTTAAATGCGGCGTTCAAGCCATTAAATAACCCCCCCCCTCACTTAATTTTTGATAATCGCTCTTATTACTCTCTAGCACGGCATGCGCGGTTGTCCCGCTCCCAGCGAAAAAATCTAAGATGATGTCGCCTTTTTCGGTAGTTTGCTCTATAAGAAAGCTTATCAATTCAACAGGTTTAGAATAATCAAAAATATTTCTTTCATTAAAAAGCTTTTGTAACCCTCTTGTAGCCATATCGTTAGAATATTTATGATCTATAAAATCTACACTTAAAATATTTTTAGTGCGGTTAAAATATTCTATTTTATAAGGCTTGCTATCGGATATTTTAGCCTTTGTGTAAGTTTTTGTATAAATTCTATTGTTTTTAACTTCTACAAAACCATTAGCCAATCCAAAGTCAAATTTTGCCTTACCCCAACGCCAACGAAAATTATCAGCCAATTTACCATTGATTTTTTGTAATCTTTGCTCTTCTGTAAGTCCTCCAGCTATATATTTTTTTCCATTAATTTCTATAATATAATCTAAACTTTTGACATACCCTAGAGTATTTGAGTCAAGAGCTTGATTTAATCTATACCCACCTCTTTCATTGTAAAATTCATCTTTAAAAGAGTAATCGTTTTCATCAATATCAATCTGTTTAAAGCTGATACTATTCTTTTGATAGCATAAAACATAATCATGGTTTTTAGCGATTTGATTAGTGGATTTTCCTGCTCTTTTAACTAATCTTGGCATTTCAGCCACAAAATTCCCCTCCCCAAAAATTTCATCGCATAAAAGTTTGAGTTGGGCGGCTTCGTTATCGTCAATAGAAATGAAAATGACGCCGTCTTTTTTAAGCAAATCTTTAGCGAGCAACAATCTAGGATACATGAAGCTAAGCCACCCGCTATGGCATTTTGACCCAAAAAGATTGTTGATATAATCCAATTTTTCTTTAGAATAGTCCAATTGTTTTAAAAGCGCTTCGTTAGATTGTGAAAAATCATCGCTATAAATAAATTCATCGTTTTTGGTGTTGTAAGGAGGGTCAATGTAAATCATTTTGATTTTTTCGCTATAACTTTGTCTTAAGATTTTGAGAGCGTCCAAATTATCGCCCTTGATGAGAATGTGCTTGCTAGTGGATTTGTTTAAGGGTTTTAAAATCTTATCGTTTTTCTTAAAAGCTTGAGTTAAAGCGATTTTTTTACCCACAAAGTTCAACCCATAGCCCTCTTCTTTTATCCCGCTAAAATCCCCTAATAACGCTTTTAATTTTTCTGTGTCTAGCGTGAGTTGATTACCATTTTCCATGCTCAAGCAACCGGGAAAATAGCGATTAAAAATTTCTAATTTTTTTTCATTAACGCTTTTTTCTTCACAAATTTCTTTATTTTGCATCTCTATCCTTTATTTTAAATGATTTAAATTACCCAATTCTGCCTTAATTTTCAATTTTCAATTTTCAAATGTTCCATGTGAAACGCTAGCGTTTTTTAAAAAATCTTGTTTCACTTCAGCGATAATACTTCCATCTCTGGCTAAGTCAATGTATTCAAAACTATTCCCGCTCTGCTCTCCGCCCTGAAGTAAATCCCCGCTTTTTCTGTATTCTAAATCCAATTCAGCGATTTTAAAGCCGTCCAATTCATCAGCAAACTTTTCTAATCGTTCGTTTTCTTCTTGGATCGTGCATAAAAAACAATAGCCTTTCAAGCCGTTACGAGAAACGCGCCCTCTTAACTGGTGCAAGGTCGCTAAGCCTAACCTTTCAGGCGCTAAGATCACCATCACGCTCAATCGTGGTAAAGAAATGCCCACTTCAATGAGCGTGGTCGCTAAAAGAATGCTCCCACACTCTCTAAATTCTTCAATCACCTCTTCTTTATTTTTATCTTGCCCTGAAGTGGTATAAACCTTTTTAAAGCGTTTTTGCCAAAAGCTTGCCCCCTCACTCAGCGATAAATAAGGGATTTTTTCGCTCTCATTCACAAGCGGGTAGACGACAATGACTTGATGGTTTTTAGCGATTTCTTCGCTAATTTTCTCCATCACTATTTTAAAATCTCTTTTATGCAAGACTAGAGTTTCAATCTCTTTCGGGTAGGGGGTTTCTCTAATCATGGTCGTTTGAACAAACGCGCTTTTGGCTAGAGCTAAAGTGCGAGGAATGGGGGTTGCGGAAAATTGCAAGGAATGAGGTTTGTTGCCCTTGCTGCTCGCCATTTTTTCTAATTGGTAGCGCTGTTTGGTGCCAAATCGGTGCTGTTCATCAGTGATCACTAGAGCAAATTCATTCAAATCGCGCTTATCAAATAACAACGCTTGCGTGCCGATAACAACATGCGTGATTTTTTCAAACAAATAATTTTTTTTATGGCTCCCGCCGAGCAGTAATTCCACTTCAAAATAAGAGGGTAAAAATTTTAAGGCTTCGTTATAAAGCTGTTTAGCGAGAATGGAAGTGGGCGCCATTAAAAGGGTTTTATTGGGGTAGGCTAAGATCATGCTCGCTAAAATCACCATCGTTTTCCCGCACCCCACATCGCCCACGATCAAACGCTTGCACGCTATGGGGCTAGTGAGATCGTTTTGGATTTCTTTAATGGCGTTTTGTTGGTCATTAGTGAGTTGAAAGGGTAAAGAAGCGATGAACGCTTTCAAGCGCTCGCTGTTATTGGGGCATACGATTTTAGCGCTAAATTGCAATTTTTTACGCTCTAAATTTTTCATATAAAAAAGCATTTCAATGTATTTTAATGCATTTAAATGCTGTGAAGGGAAAGTTTTATTCGTTTCAAAATCCTTGAGAAAATGCGGCGTGGGGAAAAAAATTTCTAATAATAAATGCGCGATACTTTCTTTAACGCCTTCCTTTTTTAGACTTTCTAAAGAAAGGAGTTTTTGCAAATTTTCTTGGATTTTTTTATGGTTTTTAACTTTTTTAAAAAGTAAAGAAATGCCGCCAAATTCTTTAAGGATTTTAGGCGTGTTAATAATATAAGCTTGATTAAAAGAGCTTTGCTCTAATTTACCATAAATAAATAAACTCTCGCCGGTTTTAAATTGGTTGTAATAAAACGCGCTGTAATTGAAAAAAACAAGCTCTAAATTTTTGCAAAATCGTTTGGAATAAGCAAAAATCTTTAAAACTTTGGCGTAGTTTTTTTTATCTAAAACATGCACTTCTAAAACGCCACTCAAACCCGTTTCAAAACGCTCTAACAGGCTTAAATCTTTATAACCTTTAGGCGTATAGCTAAGCAAGGCCTCTAAAAGCGATTTCACATTCAATGTTTTTAATAGATGGTTTATTTCTTGCAATTTATCCTTACCCTAGCCAATCCTTAATCATTTTTATGATAAGATAATCAAATTATACATTGACTTAAGGAAATTTAATTGATGAAATCTAAAATCACCCATTTTATCGCTATCTCTTTTGTTTTAAGCCTGTTTAGCGCGTGCAAAGATGAAGTTAAAAAATCGTCCCAATCGCACCAAAACAACACTAAAACCACTAAAAACAATCAAATCAATCAAGCCAATAACGATATAAGAAAAATTGAACATGAAGAAGAAGATGAAAAAGCCACTAAAGAAGTGAATGACTTGATCAATAACGAAAATAAAATTGATGAAATCAGTAATGAAGAAAACGCTGATCCTTCGCAAAAAAGAACGAACAATGTTTTGCAACGAGCCACTAACCACCAAGACAATCTCAACTCCCCACTCAACAGGAAATATTAAAGTGTGAAATTTTTTTCAAAGGATTTATTCAAAAAAGTAACCCCTTTATTTTTAAGCGTTTATTTTTTAAACCCTACTATTGTGCAAGCCAAAAGCCGTTTTTATGTGGCTTCTCAGTATCAGGTGGGGAAAATGATCATGAAAAAATACAACGATCTCAAACGCACGATTGAAGGGGCGAGCTTTTCTTTAGGCTGGGAAATTAACCCCACTAATTACTGGTTTTATTCCCGCTACTATTTTTTTATGGACTATGGCAATGTCATACTCAATAAAAGAACGGGCGCTCAAGCGAACATGTTCACTTACGGCTTTGGGGGGGATTTGATCGTGGAATACAATAAAAACCCCTTGTATGTTTTTTCTCTTTTTTATGGCATGCAAGTTGCTGAAAACACATGGACGATTTCCAAACACAGCGCGAATTTCATTATTGACGATTGGCGCAGCATTCAAGGGTTTTCACTCAAAACTTCAAATTTTAGGATGCTGGGCTTGGTGGGGTTTAAATTCCAAACCGTGCTATTCCACCATGACGCTAGTATTGAAGTGGGGATCAAATGGCCCTTTGCTTTTGAATACGACTCGCCTTTTGTAAGGCTTTTTTCTGTCTTCATTTCGCACACTTTCTACCTTTAAACCAATTCCAACCCCACCGGGCAGTGATCGCTCCCCAGAATATCTTTATAGATTAAAGCGTCTTTTAAGCGCGTTTTTAAAGGGTTAGAGCATAGAAAATAATCAATGCGCCAACCAATGTCTTTGTCCCTTGCTTGTTGCATATAACTCCACCAGGTGTAAGCCTTTTCTTTGTTAGGGTAAAAATAACGGAAAGTGTCAATGAAACCGGCATTCAAAAGCTCGTTGAATTTTTCCCTTTCTTCATCGCTAAAGCCTGCATTTTTTCGGTTTGTTTTAGGGTTTTCTAAATCAATTTCATTGTGGGCCACATTCAAATCCCCGCACACAATGACCGGTTTTTTCAATTCTAAAGCTTTTAAAAATTTCCTAAACTCCACCTCCCAGCTCATGCGGTAATTGAGCCTGGATAGGGCTTGTTGGGAATTAGGGGTATAAACGTTCACTAAATAAAACGATTCAAACTCGCAAGTTACTACACGCCCCTCTTTATCATGCTCTTCAATATTGATACCATAGCTCACGCTCAAAGGCTCTTTTTTAGTGAAAGTTACCACCCCAGAATAGCCTTTTTTAATCGCGCAATTCCAAAAATCAAAATACCCTTTAAATTCAAAGGTGTTTTGCTCTTGTTGCATTTTAGATTCTTGAATGCAAAAAATATCCGCATCCACGCTATTGAAAAAATCCATAAAGCCCTTAGTCATGCAAGCCCTCAAGCCATTCACATTCCATGAGATCAATTTCATTTTAATCCTTGTTCAATTTGAGTTAATTCTATCTTTTTAGTCATTTTTTTAAAAATTAAGCTTTATTTTACCTTTTTTATGTAATAATTAACTTTCGCTTGGCTTGATAGCTCAGTCGGTAGAGCAGAAGACTGAAAATCTTCGTGTCGGTGGTTCGATTCCGCCTCAAGCCACCATTCAAACTTCATTGAATAAATAATTCCCTTTTTTGACACAAACAACACGAGAGTTTTCAATACTTAAAGGCGTGCTTTTGGCTCGTGGTTGCTCTTCTATTTCTAAAGCAACACACACCCCCTCTTTAAACCGCACATGGTTTTTAACCCATTCTTTGTATTCACTGCTTTCTTTGATTATATCGTTTAAATAATGCCCCTCATACACTTCCACAAATTCCATAAACTTTTCATTCAAATTCAACTCATTGTGCGTTATTTCGCTTTTTCGCGTGGAAGAATAAGCCAATTCGCTGGTTTCATAAAAAGTCGGCTCTACTTGGTCGTCTTGTTTGGGGCGCTCATAAATGGCTTTGACTAATTGCGTGGTGATTTCATACTCACTTTCCCACGCTTGTTTTAAAGGCTCTTCTATCAAATAGCATTGCCTAATGGTGCCGTCTTTTCGCGCTCTAGCCCTTTTGCATTTTTCTGTGGTGCTTCTGGCTTGAAGAATGGCGAAATTGTTTTTAGCTTCAAAAGTTTGAGGCTCTTCTAAAGGCTCTGTTTTTTGAACGGAGATTTTAGTGTAAGGGGTAATGATTTTACCGCTTTTATTTTCAGCCATGCTGTAATCGCAAGGGGTAATGTCTGTGGTGGTCTGTTTGTTTTCATCAACGCGCTTTAAAATGCTTGGGCGATAGGCTTGCAAATTTTCATCATCATAAACCCACTTCCCGCACGCAAATTCCTTGACATTAGGATCTCTAACGGCTTGTTTTTCCGCATTATCCTTACTATCTTCGTTGCTTTCATTGTTTTCATGAGTATCAGCATGAGAAGCGTTGTTATTGGGGGGCGTTTTTTCAGTGGGCGGCGTTATAAAAAGGTTGTTTTCTTGATCTTCTGAAGAATGTTTTAAAGGGGGTTTAGTGTCGTTTGTTGGCGTTTTAGTTTCATTAGCAGAGCTTATTTTGCTAGGGGTTGTTAAAGGCTGTAAAAGGCTGTTTTTAGAGTTTTTAGGGCCTAGTTTGGATTCTGGATAAGAAAAGTTTTGAGGAAGTTGTTGCGATGAACTGGGTTTATTTTGCGGTTTTTGCATGGGCGCGTTTAAAGAGGGTATTTGGTTGGGGCGTGGTTCTTTCAATTCTGAAGAAAAGATAATTTGCGTGTTTCTAGGAATGATAGAGCGATCAGGGTTTAAGGTCGTTTCTAAGGAAAGTTTTTCATCAAGGGGTTGATAGACGATTGCAGTGGATATATGAGTGATAGTGAGCGTGAGTTTTTTGTGTGGGGAGATATTATAAACTCCTAAAACCTGTCTTGGCTCTTTAGAATCAAGGACTTTAGCTTTAAATGTGCCTTTATGCGGCGAAGTTTTGATTTCTTCTAAAAGCTCGATGACAAGAGCTTGAAGGGGGTTAGAAAAAGCGAGGAAAAAAGACAAACATAGGGATTTTTTCATGCATACTCCTTTTTTAATTTGGATTATAGCTTAAAAAAAGGTTTAGTAAAAGTTATCAATAAGTTATAGATAGGTAACATTTTAGAAAATAATATTTAGTAACAGTAGTAGGGTTTTTAAGGGGGTTGTGAGATTTTAAAAAAAGTGAATGAAACGCTTTGTGATAAGCCTTTTTTCATTCACTCAAATTCAACGCCGTTTTTTTATCGTTCAATTCATTCAAGCGGTTTTTAATCTCTTCTCTAAGGCTTAAGATAAAAGGGTTTTTTTCTTCTTCAAGCATTTTTTTAACGCTAGAATACATTTTAGAAATGCTTGAATGATCTTTTAAATCCAAAAATTGAGCGAGCGAGAGCGTGGGGTTTGGGGTGTAGAGCCTTGCAAAATACACGACTAATTTTCTGGCTAAAGCGACATTTTTTTGGCGTGAAGATTTTTTGATTTCACTGGATTTGAGGTTCAGGCTTTGCGCGACAGCGAGCAAGATATTTTCTAAGCTTGAGCCTTCAGCATGATCTTTTTGCAAATCTTCTAAAACGGTTTTAGCGAGGTTTAAATTAATGGAGGCGTTCATTAGGTTTGCATTCACGCTGATTTTAATGATCGCTCCTTCCATTTGGCGGATATTGTCGCTGATGTGTTGGGCGATGTATTCCATCACTTCTTCGGGTAAAATGATTTGATTGAGCTGGCATTTTTGTTTGACAATAGAAAGCTTGGTTTCTAAATCAGGGGGCATGATTTTAGCGGTTATCCCCCATTCAAAGCGCGATTTTAGGCGATCTTCTAAACCGGCGATGTTTTTAGGCGATCGGTCTGAGATTAATACGATTTGTTTGTTATTAGCGTGCAATTCGTTGAAAGTGTGGAAAAACTCTTCTTCTAGTTTGGGTTTTCCTTGCAAAAATTGGGCGTCATCTAGTAGGAAAAAATCGCAATGGCGGTATTTTGCTTTAAAAGAATCCATGGTTTTATTGTCTAAATGCTTTAAAAAGTCTGTCAAAAAGTCTTCAGAAGTAACCAGCACGACTTTTTTATGCTTTTCTAGGGCATGGTTGCCGATAGCGTTTAAAATGTGCGTTTTGCCTAACCCTGTGCCACCATAAAAAAGCACTGGGTTATAAGGGGGAGTGTCGCTTTGGGCGACTTTTTTAGCGATTTCATAAACGGTGTTATTGCATGAGCCTACGACAAAATTTTCAAAAGTGTAAGAGTCTTTGACGCTGGATTTTACTGCTTTGTAATTGATGTTAGAATGATCGCTAGCCTGAATTTTAGGAGCCACTTCAATACGCACGTCCACGCTATGGGCTAAATGCATGCCGACTTTATTCTGGCTTAAAATTTCTTTGAGTAATACGCCGTGTTTAGCCGTAATCCAATTGCATAAGAGCATGTTAGGGGCGTAAAAAAAGGCAATATCGCTCTTGCTCGCATTAGGGTTGTATTTGAGCTGGCTTAAGCAATTTTCATACTCTATGGGGCTAACTTTTTGTTTGACTAGCGCCAAGATTTCTTTTTCAATATTGTTGTTGGTATCCATGGCGTTATTATAGCGTGAATAAGTTGTGAATGAAAAAGGAATGGCATGTGAATGAAATGTGAATGAAGCCTTAAAATTAAGGCGTTTCTTTTAAGGGTTTGTCTATAATGCTTGCTTCAATCATAAGCGAATGGATGCGAAAAAAGGATTTTCATGCTGCTTTGCGCTGGAAGGAATGAAACTTTAAAAGGGGCAACGCCTGTTGGTGTGGGCTTGATAGAAAGCGCGATCAATTTAACGAGGATATGTTTAAAAAACCCTAGTATAGAAAGCCTTATTTTTATAGGGAGCGCGGGGAGTTATAGTGCGGAAATTGAGCTTTTAAGCGTGTTTGAAAGCATTCAAGGCTATCAAATTGAAGAGAGTTTTAGCCATTTAAACAGCTACACGCCTTTGGATAATTTTATTCACATAGAAACCAAAGAACAAGCGCTTTTTAAAAGGGTGCGCGTGAATAGCAGTAACTACATCCACACCAACGGAATGTTTGCTAAAAAAATGGTTCAAAAGGGCGTTTTATTAGAAAACATGGAGTTTTTTAGCGTTTTGAGCGTGGCTAAGGCGTTTTCTTTAAAAGCCAAAGGGATTTTTTGCGTGAGTAATCATGTGGGGCTTGATGCGCATAAGGAATTTAAAGAAAATCATGCCAAAGTCAAGCAAGTTTTAGAAAACATCATTGATAGTTTAATAGTTTAGCTATCATGGAGCATTCTAAATTAAAGGCGGTTGAATGTTTGAAAAAATACGCAAGATTTTAGCGGAGATTGAAGATTCGCAAAATGAAATTGAAATGCTTTTAAAATTAGCGAATTTGAGTTTGGGGGATTTTATTGAAATTAAAAGAGGGAGCATGGACATGCCAAAGAGCGTGAATGAAGCGTTTTTTACGCAATTAAGCGAAGAAGTGGAGCGCCTAAAGGAGCTTATCAACGCTTTAAACAAGATCAAAAAAGGGTTATTGGTGTTTTAAATGTGCGGGATTGTCGGTTATATAGGGAATAGCGAGAAAAAATCCATTCTTTTAGAGGGCTTGAAAGAATTGGAATACAGAGGTTATGATAGCGCTGGTTTAGCCATATTGAGCGCTGATCGTTTGGAAGTGTTTAAAACTCAAGGGAAATTAGAAAACCTTAGAACAGAGCTTAAAGATAAGGAGTTTTTGAATTTTGGCGTGAGTATCGCTCACACCAGATGGGCAACGCATGGGAAACCAAGCAGCGTGAACGCCCACCCGCATTTTACAGAAAATTTAGCTTTAGTGCATAACGGGATCATTGAAAATTACGCGAGCTTGAAAAAAGAATTGGAAAATAAAGGGCATGCGTTTTTGAGCCAAACGGACACGGAAGTGATTGCGCACCTTTTAGAAGAAACGCTTAAAAGCGAGAATGATTTATTGAAAGCCTTTGAAAAAAGCATCAGCCTTCTAAAAGGGAGTTATGCGATTTTAATGCTCCATAAAAGGGCTAAAGAGAGCTTGTTTTACGCTAAATCTTCTTCGCCTTTGATCGTGGGTAAGGGCAAAGAGGGGGTGTTTTTTGCGTCCAGTTTGAGCGTGTTAGCCCCTAAAGTGGAGCAATTTGTCATTTTAGAAGAAAACAGCGTGGGGCAGATTTCTTTAGAGAATTTTAAAGATTTAAAAAATATTGAAAACATGAAAGATTACGCCTTTGACAATAAGGATTATTCTAAAGGGGATTTCAGGAATTATTTAGAAAAAGAGATTTATGAGCAGCATAGCAGTTTGTTAGAGTGTTTAGAGGGGCGTTTGGAAGCCTTGAATGTGTATTGTGAGATCGATCCTGAATTTTTAGAAAATGTGAGCGAAATCACGCTGTGTTCTTGCGGGAGCAGTTACCATGCGAGTTTGGCGAGCGTGTATTTGTTTGAAAGATTAGCCAAAATAAGAGCGAGGGCCATTTTAGCGAGCGAATACCGCTACGCCAATTTCAAAAGCAACCCTAACGAGCTTTTTATAGCGATTTCTCAAAGCGGGGAAACCGCTGACACTTTAGAGGCTTTAAAATTAGCCAAAGCGCAAGGGCTTAAAACCATTAGTTTGTGCAACGCCCCTTTTAGCATGATGAGCCGCATTAGCGATCACACTTTGTTGATTAGAGCGGGGGTAGAAAGGAGCGTGGCATCCACTAAGGCGTTTTCTTCGCAAGTGATGCTTTTATGGCTTTTGAGCGTGTATGTGGGCAAACAATTAGGGACGATCTCTAAAGAAGAAGAAAAGATCCAAGCTAAAAACATGCTAGATAGCGTGAATGCAATGAAAATAGAGCCTAAATTGCATGAAAAAATCAAGCGCCTATCCAAACGCTACTTGCATGGGCATGGCTTTTTTTATATTGGGCGCGATGTGTTTTACCCGCTCGCTTTAGAGGGGGCGTTGAAACTCAAAGAGATCAGCTACTTGCACGCTGAAGGGTATGCGAGCGCGGAGATGAAGCATGGGCCTATTGCGCTAGTGGATTCTAACCTTTTTACCATTGCTCTATTGTCTAAACATTTATTGTTTGATAAAACCAAAAGCAATATTGAAGAATTGAGCGCTAGGGATTCTACGATTTGCGTGTTAAGCTCTGAAATTTTAGAAATCGCTGATGATTTTATCCAATTAGAAGAGAGTGAAAGCTACATGGAAGAATTTTTCCGCATGAATTTAGCGATGCAACTTTTAGCTTTAGAAATCGCTATGCGTTTAAATCACGATGTGGATCACCCAAGAAATCTGGCTAAAAGCGTGACCGTGGAATGATCTAATAGCATATAGGAGTCAAATAATGGAAGTGATTTGTAAGCATTACACCCCTTTAGACATTGCAAGCCAAGCGATCCGCACTTGCTGGCAGAGTTTTGAATACGGCGATGGTGGAGGTTGTAAGGATAAGGAATTAATCCACAGGGTAGGGAATATCTTTAGGCATTCTTCCACTTTGGAGCATCTTTATTACAATTTTGAAATCAAGGGTTTGAGTAGGGGGGCGTTGCAAGAATTGAGCCGGCATAGAATAGCGAGCTTGAGCGTGAAATCAAGCCGTTACACTTTAAGGGAATTGAAAGAAGTGGAGAGCTTTTTACCCCTTAATGAAACGAATTTGGAGAGGGCGAAAGAGTTTTTGGTTTTTGTGGATAATGAGCAAGTGAATACAATGAGCGTTTTGGCTTTAGAAAATCTAAGGATTTTATTGAGCGAGCATAACATTAAAAACGATTTAGCCAAATACGCCATGCCTGAAAGCTATAAAACGCATTTAGCTTATAGTATTAATGCTAGGAGTTTGCAAAATTTATTGGCTTTAAGGAGCAGCAATAAAGCCTTAAAAGAAATGCAAGATTTAGCCAAAGCCTTGTTTGACGCTTTGCCTGGCGAGCATCAATATTTGTTTGAGGATTGTTTGAAACATTAAGCATAAGAAATTATTGCTTGATTTTATGTTAGTTTTTTATTGCTGATTTTTACACGCCCTATTTTAGCGTTTGATTGGATAAAACTTTTAAGGGGGTTTGTTGTACAATTTTATCACGCCCCATAGTTGCAATATGGGGCAAACTACCTTTAAAGGAGCATGTTATGTCAAAGCCACATAACAAACGCTCTTGGAGATCATTATACTTTGAGTTTGCTTTTTTGGGGCTTAAAGTAGTCGTTTCTGTGAAACGCTGATTTTTCTAAGAGCGTTCCCTTAAGCTTCAAGCTTAAGGGTTTCCTTTATGAGTGGGTTTGTCCTTGACTTTGGGGCGTTAATTATATCTTTTTTATTCAAATTTTAATCTTGTTTTTATATTTTAATGATAAAAATTTTAAGTGGGTTTGTTGTAAAATTCCATTACGCCCCATAGTTGCAATATGGGGCAAATCCAAGTAAGGAGCATGCCATGAAACGCAAAAGTGGCAAACGCTCTTGGAAAGTATTATACCTTGAAATTTCAATTTCTTGGTTTAAAATGGTGTTTTGTATGAAACGCTGATTCTTCTAAGAGCGTTCCCTTAAGCTTCAAGCTTAGGGGTTTCCTTGTGAGTGGGTTTGTCCTTGACTTTGGGGCGTTTTATTGTTTAAAACTCTGATTTTAGCGCTCATTAAATCGTGGTTTAAAGCTTTTTTGATGTTTTCAAATTGGCGTTTTTTGTTTTTAAGGCTTATGATTTCATTGTCTAAAGCGCTTAAAACGTTAGCAATAGCGGTTTGTTCGTTTAGGGGGGGTAGGGGGATTTTGATTTGTTGCATGGCAACACTCATAAGTTTTGGGTTACCCATTCCAGGATTTACATGTAGGGGAGCAATAACTTGTAAAATATAATATAAATATTTATGCAGTATATTGTCTTGAATAGGTTGAAGTAACCCGCATACATTGGTAATACTAAAACGCCCATTCCTATAAAATACGCTTCCAGCATACGCCCCATCAGTTGTCCAAGTTAAAAACTCACCATCAAAATCATAAGTATCAATAAAACCTAAAATTCCATTATTTAAGGTTTGTGATGAATAAACAGGATATTCTCCATTTTCTTGTAAAACTTTTTTTGCGATAACTCTTCCTCTTTTAATAAGGCATATTTCACCAATTTTTTTAAACTCCACCCCATTGGACGCAAGAATTTGGTTTAACATTCTAATTTTGAAAAAAAGAAATAGGGCTTATTATATCTATGGGTATCACTCTAAATAATAATTGTTGGTATTTATCTTTTTCCATGTAATTACCCGCTTTATAGGAGTATTGGAACCCTCCCCTAACGCCAAAACCCATTTTTTTAATCTTAACAGGAGCGATATACTGATACCCCACTTTAAAATTAAAGCCGTTTAAAATGGTGCTGGGATCTTTTCTTTCTAAGAGTCTTCCACTAAAGAAGTGAGGTAGAAAAACAGAACTATCTTTATAAGTTAAATTCCATGAAAACATTCCGCTATACCCAAGACCTACAAAAAGAGCGCTTTTATCCACTCTTTGATTCTTAGCCTTAGCTTTTTCTGCCTTAACGTTTTCTTTCGCTAAAGCTTCTTGAACCTTCTTTCCAACGAGTTCATTAAGCTCGCTCTCATCTATGGCGTGGCTAAGACTAAACCCTAGTGCAGAACACAGAACCAAAAATAAAAATTTGGTTTTTAAAAAAACGGGGGGTGGTAACTTGCATATTTTTCCTTGATTTAAAAATAATTTGAATGTTGTAAAATATTGAAACTTAAATGAAGAAGTCTTAACGATATGATTAGATAAAAAGGACTTTTTACAGGCATTAATGAGTATTTTTAACATTAATGAGCGTTATAAAAATCAAATTAAGCGTGTGGGGGTTTGATTGGATTTAATGGGCTTGATCAGGATTAGTGAGAATTGAATGATTGTATTTTAAAATCAAAAGCCAGAGACAACTCTAGTTAAGCTGCCCCTAGCCACACCGATATTACTCGTGATGCCCGTGGCAGCAACCTTCTTCTTGATGATGGCTATTGCTAGAGCTGCAACAACCTCCTTCGTGATGAGAGCTGTGATGGTGATGGTGGTGTTCACCGCCGTGATAGTGGTGGTGGTGTGTGTGATGGTGGTGGTGGTGGTGTCCGCCGTGTTGTTCTTCATGGTGTGCCATGATGACTCCTTTGATTAAAAATTTAAATTCTAGCTCACCGGCTAGGATTTCATTCTACAATATAAAATCCAATCAATTGTTAATGAAAGAAAATTTAGCGCTAATTTTTAATCCATATCGCTCAATGTTTGAAAAACTACTGCAAAGAATTTTAAATTTTCTGCTGGAGCTTTTTCTCCCTCAACTGCCCGCAAGCCGCTTCAATATCCAAGGCTTTGGATTCTCTAATGGTGCATAATAAGCCTTTGGCGTTTAAAAAATCCGCAAACATTCTAGCGCTCTCTAAGCTAGGGCGTTCAAACTTAGAGCCTTCATGCGGGTTGAATAAGATCAAATTCACTTTGGATTTAATGCCGTTTAAAAGCTTTAAAAGTTTTTTAGCGCAATCCAGGCTATCGTTTAAGTTTTTGATCAAAAGGTATTCAAACATCACCCTTTTTCGCTGCTCTAGGGGCCATTTTTTCACTTCATTCAAAACACATTCAATATTGTATTTTTTATTCAAAGGCATTAAAGATGAGCGCGTTTTGTCATCTACGGCGTGTAAGGATATGGCTAATTGCACGCCCAAATTCTTACTCGCTAAAATAGGGATCTTATCCGCTACGCCGCTAGTGGAAATGGTGATTCTTTTAGGGGAAATTTGCATGCCGGTATTAAAAATCTCAATCGCCTTGCACACCTCATCTAAATTGTTCAAAGGCTCGCCCATTCCCATAAAAACAATGTTGAGCGCTTTTTCAATAGGGAGGTTGTTGTCCTCTTTAATGAGTAAAGCTTGTTGGACAATCTCGCTCGCTTTTAAATCCCTTACAAAACCGCCTTTTTGAGTGAGACAAAACGAACAACCCACTTGACAGCCTATTTGACAAGACACGCACACGGTGTATTTTTCCCCCTCTAAAATGGCGTTAGTCTCTCCATCAATCTTTTTATCTTTCATTTTCAAAAACACCGCTTCAAAAGTGTGGTTATCCCTCAAAGATTTAAAAAGGTATTTTTTAGAGCCATCAACGCTCTCCCTCACATGCGTGATTTCTATCGTGCGCAAAGTAAATTCTTGCTCCAAAGAAGCGATAAAATCTTTTGAAAAATTATTTTGCATGTCTTTAAAGCTCGTTTTATACTTCGCATAGAGCCACAAATAGAGTTGTTTAGCCCTAAAACTCGGTTTTAAAAGTTGGCTCAATTCCTTTAAAGTGAAATCATAAATGCTCGCTTTCATGCTTTAAGCCCTAATTCTAAAAGTTGGTGCAAGTGCAAGACCCCTAAAACCTTATTTTGAGAATCCACGCACACTAAAAGCTGGATTTTATGGCGCTCTAAAAATTCTAACGCTTCTAAAAGAAGGGCGTCTAAATTCTTAAAGCTTTTAGGTTCTAAAGTGGCAAAATATTTCACTTCGCTCTCCAAACTAACCCCTTTTAATAACGCCCTACGGACATCGCCATCGCTCAACACCCCCACAAGCTCGTTATTAGCATTCACTAAAATCGCGCTGCCTAGGCGTTTTTCACTCATTTCTATGAGCGCGTCTTTAAAGCTTGTGTCAGGAGGGATTAAAGGGAGATTGGTGGTTTGCAACAAATCTTTAACCTTGACAAAAAGTTTTTTGCCCAAAAGCCCGCCCGGATGAAAAGAAGCAAAATCTTCTTGGCTAAAGTTTTTCACTCGCATCAAGCATGCCATTAAAACATCGCCTAAAGCTAAAGTTAGGGTAGTGGAAGTCGTTGGGGCGGTGTTAATGGGGCAAGCTTCTTTTTTAATTTTTAAGCTTAAATAATAATCGCCAAGTTTAGAGAGCGAACTATTAGGGCTTTTAGTGAAAGTGATGATTTTATGACTCAAGCGTTTTAAATGGCTCACTAAATTCAATAATTCTAAAGACTCGCCCCCATAACTAATCATTAAAATCACATCGTTTTTTTCCACCATGCCCAAATCCCCATGCATAGCTTCTGTGGGGTGTAAAAACGCGCTCCTGTTACCGGTGCTTAGCATGGAAGCGCTGATTTTTTGCGCCACTAAAGCGCTCTTACCCACGCCCACGATCACAAGCTTACCCCCTTTTTCTTGGCTCTCTAAAATAAGCTTGACAATCGCTTCTAAATCGTTAGGTTTTTGGAATTGTTGAACGCTCTCTAAAAGCGCGCTCGCTTCATCTTGCAAGACTTGTGAAGCGATAGCGTTACAATCAAAAAGATTGGGCATGACAAATGATAGCCGGGTATTTTCTAAACTTTTTAAAGAGCGCTTTTCTGATGAAATTACGAGTGTGATCTTCTAATTTTTTAGGGTTATTCAAAATCTCAGCGTTAGCAGATTTGATTAACATTTCTAAGCCCCCTTGAATTTCTTTAACCAAATGCTTTTCATCTTTAAAGCCCACAAGCCCTAAACTAGAAAATTGGGAGCTTTCTAAAAGCGCTTGTTTGTTTTTATTCACAAAAATCGTAGCCACAAACACCCCTGCGCTAGCGACTTCTTCTCTTTGTTGGACGATGCTAGTGTCAATACTCAAATTGCTTTGGTTATCCACATAGCTTTTACCGCTTTTAATCGTGCCAACTTTTTTGATAAATGTGGGGCTAACTTCCACTTGATCGCCATCTTCCATTAAATAAATATTTTTTTCAGGCACCCCGCAAGAAATAGCGGTTTGTTTGTGGCGCGCAACATGGTTGTATTCCCCATGCACGGGTAGGAAAAACTTAGGCTTAATGAGTCTTAACATGAGCTTTTGCTCTTCTTGGGCGGCATGCCCACTCACATGGATATTGTCAAATTCTTGATAAGCCACTTTAGCTTCTTTTTTGATTAGAAAATTCAATACCGCTGAAACGCTCGCTTCATTACCAGGAATAGCTTTAGCGGAAATAATGACCAAATCGTTGGGTTTGATAGAAATGTGGCGGTGCTCATCTGTCGCCATGCGATAAAGCGCGCTCATGGTTTCGCCTTGTGAGCCGGTCGTTACGATTAAGACTTCATTGTCCGGGTATTTGGCGACTTCATTGGCTTCAATAAAAGATTGATAAGGCAAATGGATATAGCCTAATTCTCTGGCAATGTCTAGGTTTTTTTCCATAGAGCGCCCGATCACAGCGATTTTGCGGTTGTATTTAATGCCGTATTGTATGGCTTGATAGACCCGGTGGATATTGCTAGAGAAAGTACTCATGATCACCCTCCCTTGCGCTTCTTTAAAAAGGGTATCAAAAGCCGGCGCTATGGTGCTTTCACTGGGCGTAGTCCCGGATTTATGGGAATTGGTAGAATCGCTTAATAAAAGCATCACCCCTTTTTCGCCATAGTGCGCCAAACGATACAAATCAGTGGGCAAATTATCCACCGGGGTGTGATCGATCTTAAAATCGCCGGTATGAATGATGGTTCCAGCTTTAGTTTGGATCGCTAAAGCGCTGCTGTCAATGATAGAGTGCGTGATGTGGATCCATTCAATGATAAATTCGCCCACGCTAATGGGGCAACGCTTTTCTACGATTTTAAAATACGAGCGGTATTTTTTCAAACCATGTTCATCAAACTTACTCCCGATCAGCCCTAAACTCAAAGGCGTGCCATAAAGGGGGAATTGCAACTCTTTAAACAAATAAGGCGTCGCTCCTATGTGATCTTCATGGGCGTGGGTGATGATGATACCGGCGATCTTGTCCTTGATTTGGTGCAAGTAGGAAAAATCAGGGATTAAAATATCCACGCCAAAGAGCCCTTCTTTAGGGAAGCTCATGCCCGCATCAATCACGATCGCGCTTTTTGGGGTTTCAATGACCATCATATTCCCCCCAATTTCGCCCAAGCCCCCTAAAGGCGTGATTTTAACGCTCGCTTTAGAGTTTAAATTCATCTTATAGTGCGGGTTTAAATGCTCCACTTGAATCTTATTATTGACTTCAACGCCCTTTTTTAGCTCTTTGTGAAAGCCCAAAGTCCCTCTCTCATTCACATGCAAAATCTCCGTAACGCCCTCCACTTTATTGTTATCCAATTCTTCTTTGGCGTAATTTCGTGTTTTGGCGTGTTTTTGTTTGTGGTGGTTATGGGGTTTTTTGTTGGGATGGTGCTCTTTTTTATGGTGCAAAGACGCTTCATGGTGCGAAGATTCTTCATTTTTTTGCGCGTTTTCTTTATGGAAACGCTTTTTGCGGTTGGTGAATCGCTCAAACGCCCCGGCTCGCGCCTCGTCAGCTTTTGAATTTTCATTATGCTCGTTGTGTCTGTTGTTTTCATTATTTTGGTTGTTATCACTCATAACTTTCTTTCCTTCATTTCAATTTTTTAAAAGGTATTAGCCTTTTAAAAGGTATTTTAAGAGCTTGAGGTAATCTTGTATCTCAGACGCTCTCACGCTTGTTGGTTGGTTTTCTAACGCTAAAAAATCTAACACCTTATCAAGCTTTTCTTTATAAGAAACGCTTTTTTTAAGATTGTTTGAAAGCGTCTTCCTAGGAGATGAGAAACAAGCTTTCAAAAAATCTTCTAACATTTCAAACCCTTTTTGTAGGGCTTCTTCAAAAGATAGCGTTGGGGTTAATGACGCTAACGCTTTTTCTTTCAACGGCTCTTTGATCACTTCAAACACGCTAGAAAACACCTTTGGAGGCGGGCTAAATGCGCTGGGCGGCACATCAAATAAAAGGCTAACATTCCCTATGGCGTGAGCCAAAACGCTTAAAGCGTTCTGTGAATCTTTAGCGCCAAATTTGAACGCTACTTCCTTTTGCGTCATCACCAATAAGCCCCTGCATTTAGGGTCTTTAAGCGCGTTTAAAACAAGCCTGGTAGCGATATAATAGGGCAAATTAGAGATTAAAAAATAAGGCTCTTCTTCTTTTAAAAAAAGAGCGTCTTTTTCCACTAATTCCAACTCAAAAGGCTTTTTTTGCTTTTTGAGCCTTTCTCGCATTTTCTCGCACAAACTGCTGTCTATCTCATAAGTCTTTAAAGGGTAGCGATCCAACAATTTAAGAGTCAAATCCCCTAGCCCCACGCCAATTTCAATCAATCTTAACGAATTTAAGGGGGGCAAAGCGCTAACAATGCGATCTAAAAACGACTCGTCCGTTAAAAAATGCTGCCCTAAAGACTTTTTAGCTACTACCATGAGCACGCTTTTAATCCTAATATTATACCTTAAAAAAGGGATTTGTCTTTCCTTTTTAATGCAACTTCTTTATTATAGCTTTTTTCATTCAAAGATGTTGGTAGTTTTGACAATAGAAGCGCTTGAATTGGCGCTTGTATTAAAAATTAGTATTAAAATCTTTTTCGTTAATAATTGGTTAGATCTTACACTATAAAATAAAATCCTAGCTAGTGAGCTAGAATTAAATTTCAATTAAAGGAGTTCTCATGGCACACCATGAACAACAACATCAAGCACAACAACAGCAACAACAGGCTAACAGCCAACACCACCACCATCACCATGCGCACCACCATCATTATTACGGCGGTGAACACCACCATCACAACGCGCAACAACATGCAGAGCAACAAGCAGAGCAACAAGCTCAACAACAACAACAACAGCAAGCACACCAACAGCAACAACAAAAAGCGCAACAACAAAACCAACAATATTAATTGGGGCGTTTGTGGGGGCGGCCTTAGGGTTGCTCCTAGCTTTTAACTTTTCTTTTAATCCAGTAAATCCCTTAATTTAAAGCGTTGTCTAATTTTAAATTTCAAACTTTTAAACTTGCTCTTTTTATTATTTTTTATTCTCAAATGGCTTTGTTTTCTACCGCATGAAAATAAGTTTATTGATGAATGGTCATGATGTGGTTTTTAGAATGAAAGCACAAAAATGAGAGCGTTGTTTTAAACTCGCTGTTATTTTGGAATTTTGTTAAAAGGGCGTAATTAGGGGGGCGAATTGATCGTTATGGTTATGATGCATGTTTAATCTGTGGGCGTTTTTAAGCGGGTTTGTTGTAAAATTTTATCACGCCCCATAGTTACGATATGGGGCAAACTCCAATTTAAGAAGGGTTTATCATGCGAGTCAAACATGATAAAAACTCTTGGCTAGTATTATACATTAAAATCTCTTTTAAGGGGTTTAAAGTAGTCTTTTTTATAGAAAAGTGATTGCTAGCCAAAGTTCCCTTAAGCTTTCAAGCTTAAGGGTTTCCTTGTGAAGCGGGTTTGTCCTTGACTTTGGGGCGTTAGTTATACCTTTTTTATTCAAATTTTTAATCTTGTTTTTATATTTAATGATAAACAATTTAAGCGGGTTTGTTGTAAAATTTTATCACGCCCCATAGTTGCGATATGGGGCAAATCCTATGTCAAAAGGAGCATGCCATGAAACGCAAAAGTGGCAAACGCTCTTGGAAAGTATTATACCTTGAAATTTCAATTTCTTGGTTTAAAATGGTGTTTTGCATTAAACGCTGAGTTTTCAAGAGCGTTCCCTTAAGCTTTCAAGCTTAAGGGTTTCCTTTACAAGTGGGTTTGTCCTTGACTTTGGGGCGTTAGTCGTTTGGTTGTAAAACTCATTTCTTAAGGGGATAGGGGGGTATTTTGCGATAATACCCCCCCTTAACCCCCTTAAGTATCCCCCTAACCCCCCAAGACCGCTTTTTTTAGAGGCTATCGCTTGATTAAAATCAAGCTCTTTATTATTTGATTGTAAAAAATGCTGTTAGCATTTTTTAGGTTTTATTTTTTAAGACTCTGATTTTAGCGCTCATTAAATCGTGGTTTAAAGCTTTTTTGATGTTTTCAAATTGGCGTTTTTTGTTTTTAAGGCTAATGATTTCATTGTCTAAAGCGCTTAAAACATTAGCGATAGCGATCTGTTCGTTTAGGGGGGGTAAAAAAAGACAAATATTATTAAAACCACTCTTTGATAGATTGTATCGTGTTGAACCTTGCGCTAAACTCTCAAAAGCTTTTCTGCCTATTTCGCTATTAATTAAGTATGATAAAAACAAGCTATCAACTGCCTTGTCAAATATTCTAAAACCAAAACAAAAACTATTCAAGAAAACTTGGTCTATATCATCTAAAAGCACGGCACACATGCCTACTTCTTTTGGAGTTTCTGAAGAAGTATTAAAAAATAAATCATATTTTTTAAAGGAATTTTGTTTTTCGTTTGGGTATATTTTTACATTTTCTAGTATAGAAGTATCTATTATAATATTATTTAAAACATTCAAAAATGTAATATATTTAGCATTGCCATTGATAAAATCTTGCTTTGTTTTTCCTACTAATCCACCTATGGTTATTCCTATATCCCCAAGCCTTACTCTTTCCCAAGCTTGATTGAAACCTTTCAAGCGTTTTCTTTGGCTCAATAATTCAAAGCTTAAAGCTTTTTTAACGCTCTCTTTTTTGAGAATGAGGGAATCTAATGCATAAAGATAACGATCCACACCGCTTAAAACATTAGCGATAGCGATCTGTTCGTTTAGGGGGGGTAGGGATATTAGTAAATTTTTAATTTTGTTGGGGCTAACTTCTAAAAAAGTGCTACCGCTTGCCAACTTTAATAATTTATTTTTTAGTGTTAGAGTTAAATAATATAAAAATTCGTTATTGATTTTTTCTAATGGTATCAGCGATTGAAAACCTTGATTTGTTGTAGCTACCACTTTAAGAATAGCACAATCTCCAATACTAGCACGACTTGTTAATAAAATTGTTCCTATAGGTAAAAGTTTGGCGCTTGACTTTTTTAATCCTAATGGCGTGATTGTTCGCTGGCTTTTATAAACATATTTTGTTATGCCTATTTCTGTAGGCGTGAACCAATTAATATTACCATTCCAAAATGATGTTATTTGAGTGCTAGGTGTGCCTCCGCCGACAATTTCGCATATATCCCCAAGCCTTATTTTTTCCCAATTTAAGGGCGTTGTTAGCGCGTCCATGCGTTCTCCTGAATCATCTTAAAAGCCATAGTTTGATCTAATTTTAGGGTGTTATGAAAGGCATCTTTAGGGTTAAAATCCAGCCTTAATAGTAAAATTTCAATGTTTTTAACTAGCGAGCTTGTTTTGATTTTAGAGGGGTTGTTGTGGAATAAGTCATTCCTAGCTTTTCGTATCAAGCTGAAAGCTTTTAAAAAATGATCCCAAGTGCCATAGGCTGGCAAAACATGTTCGTTGTATGTTTTGTAATCTGCAAATAAGGGTTTAAAATCGCTCCAATGCATTTTAATAATGGTTTCTAAAGCGCCAAGAGTGAATAAGTTTAAGACTTGAAAGCCATTGTATCCTTCTAAGCTTTTTAAATGGTGGGTGTGTTTTAAACGCTCGATCTTATGGCTAAGCTTTTTAGATAAAAACCAATCGTCAATATCCTTACTGCTGTGTTTTTGAGCCAAAATAACCGCCATTTTAGAGCGCAAAGCCGTTTCAAAAAAATGTATCCATAAAAAAAGCATGTGGTGCGTTTTGGTTCGTTTGTTGTAAAAGTGCATTAAAAAATCAAAGAGGTTGTTGATTTCATTTTCTTTATTAGGGTATTTTTGCAACACGATACCTAATTCCTTGCTAGCGCCTATGAGGTAGTCGTAGTGTAACACGCTAATAGATTTTTTCAATTTGTCTAAACCCTTATTTTTGAAAGCGTGAGGGTTTTTTAGGGCTAGATGCTTTAAAATACGATTAAAAACTTCATTTTCAAGTTCCATTAAATTTCCTGTGCTATAATCGTTTTTAGTTTGGGGGTCTCATAGCGAGGATACGCTAGTCAAAAGGCACTCCAAACTTTTTAATATCACCCCATTAACCCTAAATCTTTCAAATGCTCTAAAACTTTTGATTCGCTCTCTTTGACTTCTTTGTCTAATTCTAACAAACTGTTGGAGTAGTTTGCAATGATTGCATTAAGGGCGCTAGAAAAAGCGTTGATGCGTTTTAAAATCTTATCTTCTAGGGCGTTTTTCAAGCGCTTGAGCCATTTGTCTTTGATGATGAGATCTTTAATTGCCTCTATTTCAAGCTTTTCGTATTGGTGGAACGCTTTTAATTCCAGCGCCTCATCAGCTTTATTTTTCGCTTTTTGCGCTTTATTTTTCGCTTCTAGCATTCTTAAAGCGGTTTTTAGGATTTGTTCATCTTCTGGGTCGGTGGCGTTTTTTAACTCTTTTTTCAAAACGCTTTCATTGACTTTCAATTCATCAAAAAGCCCTTCTTCATTGGAATGCTCTTCTATGAATTCCTCATAGTTGGCCACGCTTTCATTAAGGGCGTTTTCTAATTCTTCTAACATATTGCTTTCTTCTTTAAAAAAGCGTTGTTTGATCAAACTTTTAGGGATTAGATCGCTTTTATAGTAGGTTTTTTGAATGACAAAATCCGGCTCTTCTAAATAATTGGCTTTTTTGTTTTTGTCTTTTAGGGGGATTAATTTTCTTAATCCTTTAGCGCTTTCAAAGCCATTGAGTGAGATAAGAAACCAATCGTCTTGCAAGACTTCATTGTAGTAATCTTTAAAGAGTTGGTACACGCCGTATTGGTCTAAAATTTCCACTTTTTCAAATTCTTGTAAAACCTTTGAACAAACACTTTCTATGAGGGTTTTTGGGTTAAAACCTGGCTCTAAATCATTAAAAGTTGTCAATAGTTCCAATCGGTCAAAAGCGTTTAAAACAGAAGCGTGGAACGCTTGGTATTCTAAACTTTCAATGATCAAATCTTTAATGTTTTCGCATTCTGTTTTTAAAGCGTAATAACCCTCTTTATCGCTCTTTTTAAAAAGCGTGTTTTTAAGCTCTTTAAACACTTTAAAATAAGGGGCGTAGGCTTCAATTTCGTTTTTGGGTAAATAGTTGGCTTTGTGGCTGTTGATTAAAGCGAACAAGTCTTTTTCTAATTCTTGCTCAGCAACAATGTAGCGCGGGATATTCAAGTTATAGTCGTTAGCGCTAATTTCTTCTAGGCTCACCATTTTGGAATAATAAGGGATTTCTTTTTTCGCTTTAAAGGTGTCTATCATTTTTTGGACATCTTGCTCTCTTAAGCGGTTTTTATTGCCGTCTTTTTTAAAATCCTTACTCGCATCGATCATAAAAACGCCCTTTCTGGCGTGCGCGTTTTCTTTGTCTAAAACGATCACGCATGCAGGAATGGAAGTGCCATAAAAAAGATTAGGGGCTAGCCCTATCACGCCTTTAATGTAGCCTTTGGTTAAAATATTTTTTCTAATCAACCCCTCAGCATTCCCCCTAAATAGCACCCCATGAGGCAAAATCACCGCCCCTTTGCCTGTGTTTTTTAAAGATTTGATGATATGGAGCAAAAAAGCAAAATCGCCATTTTTTTCAGGGGGCGTGCCGTCTTCAAAGCGATTGAAATTATCATCAATGACTTGCTTGCTTTTAGGGTCTATGCTTAGCCCGTCAGTCCAGTTTTTCAAGCTAAAAGGGGGGTTAGCCACGACATAATCAAAGGTTTTTAGCATGCCGTTTTCAAGAAAATAAGGGTTAGAAAGGGTGCTAGAACCTCCTTTAGCAATATCAGCAGTGGCGTTATTGTGTAAAACCATATTCATTTTACAAAGGGCTGTCGTGGAAATGTCTTTTTCTTGACCATAGATAGTCAAGCCTTTTTCACCGGCCAAACTAGAAGCTTTTAATAACAACGAACCGCTCCCACAAGCGGGGTCATAGATGGTTTTATCTTGCCTGGTGTTTTTATCAATGCCAAGCAAAAGGGATAATAGTAGCGAAACTTCGCTAGGGGTGTAAAACTGCCCTTTAGATTTACCGGATTCGCTGGCAAAATGGCGCATTAAATATTCGTAAGCGTCGCCTAATAAATCATCGTCTAAAGCCCCATGCGTGCCTAAGCTTAAATTAGCAAAGATTTTAACCAAATTAGAAAGGGTGTCCACCATCGCCTTACCCTCGCCAAGCTTGGTGTTATCGTTAAAATCCACGCTGTCAATTGCACCTTCTAATAAATCGTTTTGCTCTGCAATCTTTGCAATGATTTTATTGAGCTTGTCGCCTATTTCTTTATCGCCCTCTAAAGCGAGAATGTCTTCATAAAAACACCCTTGTGGGACGATGATGTCGCTATCAGGATTGTTTTTGGCCTTATCGCTGATGTATTTTAAAAAAAGCAAGTTCAAAACATAGTTTTTATACTCGCTTGCATCCATTCCGCCCCTTAAACTATCCGCCCCAGCCCATAAGGAGCTATACAATTCGCTTTTTTTGATCGCCATTTAACCGCCTTATTTTGTTTTTAGGATTATAATATAAAGCGTTACAAAAAGCGTTCTTAAGGGGTTTGTGATGAAAACAGAAAGAGAAGTTCAAAATCAAGTTATAGAAACTTTTAAAAGCATGGGCTATGCGTATTTAGGGGATTTAACAAAGAGCGATAATGAAAACATTAATAGAGAAACCTTAAAAACATGGTTGGTTAAAAATCAAAAAATTGAGCCTGAAAGATGGCATCAAATTGAACAGAAGATCAACAACGCTTTAAAAAACGATTTATACGAAGCGAATCAAGCATTCTACAACCTTTTGATTTATGGCGTGAGAACTAAAAGCCAGAATGAAAACACCCAAACGACTTGGCTCATTGATTGGAAAGATGTTTCTAAAAATGAATTTAGCGTGGCTGAAGAAGTGAGCGTTAAAGGGCCAAATATCAAGCGGCCGGATATGGTGCTTTATGTTAATGGGATCGCTTTAGGGGTGTTGGAATTGAAAAAATCCAGCGTGAGCGTAGAAAGCGGTATCCGGCAAAATTTAGACAACCAAAAGAAAGAATTTATTAGAGATTTTTTTAAAACGATCCAGTTGGTTATGGCCGGTAATGAAAGTCAAGGGCTAAGATATGGCGTCATAGAGACTAAGGAAAAATACTACCTTTCTTGGAAAGAAGAGGGCGTTCAAAACAATTTGTTTGAGACGATTGAGTGCTTTTTAAAAAAAGAAAGGTTTTTGGAATTTATCCATGATTTTTTGATTTTTGATAAGGGGCAAAAGAAATGCGCCAGATTCCATCAATATTTTGCAATTAAAAAAACGCAAGAATTTATCAAAAGAAAAGAAGGGGGGATCATTTGGCACACGCAAGGCAGTGGCAAGAGCCTTACCATGGTGTGGCTCGCTCAATGGTTAAGAAGCAATATCCAGCAAGCAAGGATTTTAATCGTTACAGACAGAACGGAATTAGACGCTCAAATCCATGGCGTGTTTAGCAGGGTAGACGAAGAGATTTATCGCACAGACAGCAAGAAGGATTTACTGAGCGTGTTGTTTGAAAATAAGGAGTTTTTGGTTTGCTCGCTTGTCCATAAGTTTAACGACAATGACTTAGAATACTTGAAAAAACAACCCGTTTTAAAAGAATGGGTTGTTTTAGTGGATGAATGCCACAGAACCCAAAGCGGTAAATTGAATAAAGCCATGAAAAGCCTGCTCCCTAATGCGATTTTTATAGCCTTTAGCGGCACGCCTTTATTGAAGCATGATAAAAAGACAAGCCAAGAAGTGTTTGGGAATTATATCCATTGCTATAAATTCAATGAAGCCGTTAGCGATAAGGTGGTGTTAGATTTATGCTATGAAGCCAGGAGCGTGGATCAATATGTCAGTAGCCCCAAAAAGCTAGACGAATATTTTGACAGCAAAACCCAAGGCTTGAATGAGGCGGCTAAAGCAGAGCTTAAAAAGAAATGGGTTAATTTGCAAAAGGTTTTTTCCACTAAAGACAGATTGGCTCGTATTGTGCAAGATATTGTATTAGATATGGCAAAACTCCCACGATTAAAAAATGAAAAGGGGAATGCCATGCTGGTGGCTGAAAGCGTGTATAACGCATGCCAGTATTTTGAACTCTTTTTAGAAACAGACTTAAAGGATAAGGTGGCTGTGATCACAAGCTATGAGCCAACCATCGCTGATCTTAAAGATTGCGGGAGCGGTGAGAATGAAGAGAGTTACAAATACCGCACTTATTGCAAAATGCTGCAAAACTTTTTTGATGAAAAAGACGCGCAAAAAGCCCTTAATAAAAATAAAGAGTTTGAAGAAAAAGTTAAAGAGCGTTTTATTAAAGAGCCTTCTAGAATGAAGCTGTTGATCGTGGTGGATAAGCTATTGACCGGTTTTGATGCACCAAGCCTCACTTATTTATACATTGATCAAAAAATGCAAGACCATAAGCTTTTTCAAGCGGTGTGCAGGGTGAATAGGCTGGATAGCGAAGATAAGGATTTTGGCTGTATCATAGACTATAAAGATTTGTTTCATAGCCTACAAGAAGCGCACAGCGATTACACCAATAAAGCGTTTGAAAACTATGAAAAAGAAGACATTCAAGGGCTTATCTCTGACAAAGCCCAAAAGATTAAGAAAAAATTACAAGAAGCTAGAGAGCAATTAAACACGCTTTGTGAAGGCGTGAAAGAGCCAAAAGATGAAGAGGATTATATCGCTTATTTTTGTGGGGATAATGCAGAAGAAAGCGTTCAAAAAAGGCAATTATTTTATAAGCTTGTTGGCGCGTTTTTAAGAATGTTTGTGGAGTTGAATAATTTAGAAAAGCCCATCTATTCTAAAGAAGAAATGCAAACCATCAAACAAGAAGCGGAGTTTTATAGGAAGTTGCAAAAAACGATTGGCTTGAGCAGTGGGGATAGCGTGGATTTAAAAAGTTATAGCGAAGAGATGCATAGGATCTTAGACGCTTATATTAAAGCCACGGACAGCGAGACGCTATTCCAAATAGAAGATCAAGGGTTGTGCGAAGTTTTAACCCAAATAGACATCAATGATTTTAATGACGGGTTGTCTTTAGCGTTTAAAAATAAAAGCTCTATGGCAGAAGCCATCGCCAACAACATCAAAAAACGCATTATAGAAAAAGAAGCGAGCGATCCCAAGCATTATGAAAAATTGTCTTTGCTTTTAAACGACTTGATCGAACAATTTAGGGCAAAGAAATTAAACTATTTAGAATACTTGCGACAAATCCAAGATTTAGCCAAACAAGTTATTCATAAAGAAGACAAAGACTACCCTATAAGCATTGACACTAAGGCTTTAAAAACCCTCTATGATAATTCAGGGCAAAATGAAAATTTAGCCTTAAAAATAGATGAGTGTATAAGGGGTCATAAAAAAGCTGATTGGGTGGGGCATTCTGTCAAAGAAAGAAGCCTTAAAAACGCTTTGAGAAAAATCATAGGCGATGAGGTTTTGTTAGAAAACATCTTTAATTTAGCCAAACACATAGATGAGTATCATTAATGAATGTTTATCATTTGACTTTAAGCGATACCCATATCGTTATAGAAAAAAAGGCTATTAAACATTTGCACATTAGCGTTTGCCCGCCCAACGGCTCTGTGCATGTGTCTTGCCCCCTAGCTTTAAATGATGAGGGCCTTAAGCTTTCTTTGATCAAACGGCTCCCTTGGATAAAAGAACAGCAACGAAATTTTTTAAACCAAAACAGACAAAGCCAAAGAGAAATGCTAGAAAGAGAAAGCCATTACCTTTTTGGGAAACGCTATTTGTTAAAGATTGAACACACTCAAAAAAACCACTTTGTCCTCCAAAGCCCCACGCATTTAATCTTGCATGTCCGTCAAAATACAAGTTTAGAAAACCGCTTAAAAGCGCTAGAAAACTATTACCGACAAGTTTTAAGAGAAAAAATACAAACTTACATCAACCAATACGAAAAAGCTTTAAACGAAAGCATACAGGGCTTTAAAATCCAAAAAATGAAACGGATATGGGGGAGTTGCAACGCTCTTAAACGCACCTTACTTTTTAATTTGGAATTGGTTAAAGCGCCTAGTGAAGGCATTGAATATGTGGTTGTGCATGAGTTATTGCATTTAAAAGCGCGCCACCATAACGAATATTTTAGAGATTTGCTGAGTTTGTATTTACCCCATTGGCAAAGGGCTAAGGCCAGCCTCAAAGAAACTTATTTGGAGCACTGTTAAATTAAGGTTTCATCATCTCAGCAAAAATCGCTAAATCTGACACTTCAAACGCTCTATATCCTTAACAGAGTGAAGCGCCCAAACGCTAAAGACGATTGGGCTTCCTAGGCTGATGTTGAGGGAGAGTGTGGTTCTCACTCTATGTCCCTAACGATAGGGATTTTACAGAGTTTGAGCTCCAACGCATTCCCTCTTACACATCATATCTCCAAAGGCGTAACTTTGCACACTTCCTGCGCTAAATACGAATGTATGGAGATATTATACCACGAATTGGTAGCATTCATCCCAACCGCTAAAGACGATTGGGGTTTCTGTTAAGGAGTGATTAAACCACCCCATGGGGTTATCGCTTGGGAGTTGTCGCTTTGTGGATTTGTGCGAGCGTGTTTTTTTTTAAAACGGCTAACACAAACGCTCTTGCGAGCGTTTTCAAACCCCAATCATTCTAATTGTCTTTATCCTTTCTTAAAAAGTTCGCTATATTCTTTTTTAAAACCTTAATCTTTAAATCAAACGCTAAAACATGCGTTTTTAAAACCTTTTTGAATCCTTTCTGCTGCAGTTCGTTTATTCTTGAATCATTTTATGCACCGCTCTTTTGTGATAGCATTGTTTCTCATCATCAATATTTATGATAAAAGCACATCTTAAAAGGATCTTCTCAAGCGTTCTAACAAACGCTAACACGAAGGGCTTTGTTTGCATGGATATTATCTTAAAAAATTAATTTCTTAACTTGAATGACCTAAACGGCTATGCACTTATATTTTACCTAAAGGATAGGGGTTTTTGCGGTGGGTTTGTTGGAATTTTAGCCGCTATAATTTTAGCCACTATAAAGAGAAACTTTTTAGTAACTCATCATAGCAAATAACCCCCCCCCCTTTTTTTTTTAAGCCTTAGAAAGTGTAGTTTAAATACGCTGTAACCGATCTTCCAGGTGCAGGTTGCAAGCCTGCAGGGCTAGAACCAATCCCAGTAAAATAATACTTCATGTTGAAGATATTATTGATTTGCAAACTTCCTGTAACTCTGTGTCTCCCGTTTTCCCAGAAAATTTGGCTCACTTGGATATTCCACACCCAATACCAAGGCAAAAGCCCTTCATGTTGGGTCATACACCAAGCTTCGCACTGATAACCGCTATTAAGAACGCTTTCATAGTTATTCCCCCCACTATAGTATTGCATCCCGTAATAGCCTCCTGCTGCGCTGTTGCTAATCCCGCTATAAGCGCGGCTATAAAAATAGCTAGAAATACCAATGGTGGTTTTATGCCAATTGTAACGAGCGTCAAGAATGAATTGGTAAGGGCTTACAAAAGGGAAATGTTTGTTGTAGCTAGTCCCTTTTAGCACATCGCCATTCAAGTCTGTTAAAGGGCCATGGCTGGTTACACGAGTGTCAATGTAGTTGAAAGCGGCATGGAATTGCAACCCTCTAATGGGTCTGTAATACAATTCAAGCTCCACGCCTTGAGAATAACCATTAATGGGGCGCACATTGCCTTTCATAGGGCCACTTGTATAAATAGAATACTGCCCAGTGGCAAAATCGCGCGCCCAAATCCTAAAGTAATCCGCATTAAAGCTAAATTTATCTTTATAGGTGTAGCGCGCTCCTGCTTCCACCGTGTCAAAGTGTTGGGTGAAATACTCCGCTCCTCCATAGCTCAAAACGTCTAATTGAGGCGGGACGAAAGAGCGTTGGTAGTTAAAGTAAGTAAGCACATTGTGATCGCCTTGCACAGGGATAAAGCCAATATTGGTTGAGGGCATCCAATTGTTCATGTGCTTGATTTTTCTTAAATCTTTCTCAGGGATTTGCATCCAATCAGACGCATTTTCGTTGTTGTATTGCACAAAAGCGTAGCGCAAGCCAGGCACGATGAAAAAGCGCCCGTCCCAAGCTTCAATGCGATCGCTCAAATAAACCGCTGTGTAATTGTTACGCCAGTTATTCCAGTTTCTATAGACGCCATGCTTGATGTGAGGCTGCCAACCGCTCATCACGTTAGGGCCCTCACACAAGAAGCCTGCCCCTTCACCGCTCGTTTTGGTAGCGCATTCATTGGTGTTTAAGTATTGGCGTTGCAAAAAGGTGGTGGTCATGAAACGCAAGCCCATGATAAAGGTTTGCTTGACTTTCCCGGTATTAACGATCAAATTCACTTTAGGTTCAAAAGCGTTATTGATGGAACGCACAGGGTTTTCTACTTCTGCCCAGCCATTGTAGTTGGTGGCATAATAAGGCACAGCCAAGTTGTATCCTGCCGGAAGTCCCGCCGCCCTGCATGCCGCTTCGCTAAAACAAGTAACCATGTTGGCGCTATTATAGCTAGAGCTTACTTGGAAGTCCCTAGTCATCAATTGCCCGTAGTAAGTGAAGCTAAAAGTCCCGCCCACTCTGTCTAAATCCCCAAAGCGGTTTTCATACACAGCCCCAAAGCGTTGTGAGCGCCCGCCTTTTTGGTTTAAGGGGCGTAAATTAGCAAAGCGGTTTATTTTGTAATCTTGCTCGCTGAGTGATCCCGGTTGGGCGATAGCAAAATCGTAGTATTGGTAATAGGCTTTAATCCCATTGCTTTCATTGATGTCATAGATCCCATCCAGCCAATAGTTTGAAATACTAGAGGGGCTATTGTCCCTAAAGCCTTGTCCTCTAACCCAATTAGCTTGCGCTTGGATACCCACATGCTTATTGATCATCCCTCCGCTTCTCACATAGGTGTTATAGAGGAGGTTGTTGCCTAAAGACTTGATAAAAGAAGGATCGCCGGTTTTATCAGGGGGAGCGGCAAACCCGGCGTTTCTAGCCTTAGCCCAATAAGTGATCCTTTCAGCCGCTTGGTTTTCCCATTGGTTAGGGATAGGCTTAGTGATGATATTGACAATACCTCCATAAGTGTTAGGCCCGTATTGCACGCTACCTCCGCCTTTGATCACATCAATGCGATCAATAGCTTGAAAGGTAACAGGGAAAATATCTAGCTCAATATGAGCGTAGGGGGCCATATACACAGGAATACCATTAACCAGCATCAGCGTTGCATCGCTATGCCCTGAACCGCCCGCTCCAAAGCCACGGATTTGGATAGTGGGCATAGCCCCTACACCGGTGGCATTCCTGATTTGCAGACCCGGGACATTCTGTAAGGCTTCTTCAATGCTTTGGTTGGCTTGTTGGGTGAGCGCTTTATTAGAGATCACCGTGCGGCTTCCTGTGTATTTTTTCACTTCTTCATCTTGCCAACTCTTAGGAGCGGTAATCCCGCTATAACCCAAATTGACCTGACCAGAATAATCGGATCTATCCTTTTTCCCAGCGGTAGAAACCTTGCCTAAAGTGTAGTCTTTATCCTTAGCGAACAAAGACTCTTGGCAAATCAAGCTGGCAGTTAAAGCCAACAGAACTTTTTTATGCAACGCAAACTCCTTATGTGTTTTGAGAGATTTAAAAATGGTTTAAATTTCCTAAGTAAAATTACGCCAACGCAAATAGCAGTCGTAGGTAATAAAAACTAAAGAAACTTAATAACGCACGGAATTTTATCATAAAATTCTTAAATTTTTATTAATCGCAAGAAAATCTTTTTTTTTTTTTTGATTTGTTTAGTTTTATCGCAAAAATACCCACCCTTGACGCTCAAACTAGCTTGCATGCGGTTTGAAGTGCATAAAATATGCAAGGTGTTTTGATGCCTAATATTTGAACGATCTCAACTTGTTGTCTAAACACTGCCCCCTATCAAACAAAACCCATAAGCATCTAAGCTTTGATTTTAAACTCTTTCAAAGAGCCAAAATGCTATTATTATTTTTTTGTGTTTGCGTGTATTACAACATTCAGTCTTAAAATTCTAATAACGATCAAAAAATATCAAAAGGGTTTTTGCACTAATTTTTCTCTTGTTTTAGATCTCATTTTTCAAGTTTTTTAACTTGTTATTTTCATTCGCCGCTATCGTTTATTTAAAAACGATCAGCGATTAATGCTGAAAGATCGCTTTTTATCTTTAATTTTACAGCGATTGATGATGAGATCCAGTATTTCTAAAACCTGTTTTTCTTCTTCACTAGCGTGTTTCACGCTCACCGTAGGGTTGTATTCGGTAACCTCAACCGCTCCTAATTTGTCTTTAAAGCTTTCTAAAAGCATGCCCAGTAATTGTCTTAACTCATCAAAACTTAACCCATGGTTTTCACGCACGCCGGTAGAAGTGAAAAGCTTGCCATCCATAATGTCCAAATCCAAACTAAGATAAATAATATCCACCGCTTTCAATAACTCTTTGGTTTTTTTTACCACTTCTTGTATGTTTTCTCTTATCGTATCCACGCTGAATAAAGGGATTTCTAATTCTTTAATCACATCTTTTTCGCTTTGTTCAACGCTTCTTACCCCAAAATACACCAAACATTTAGGATCAACCTCTAAGCCCCCCTTTTCTAACCCTAAAGAGCAAAGCTTTTGCCATGCCTTTTCTTCGCTTTCATTCATGTGGTTAAACCCGCTACGGACACGATTTAAAACCATGCCTAAAGGCATGCCATGAATGTGTTTTGAATCGCTGTCATAAGCCGTGTGAATATCCGCATGCGCGTCCAAATACAAAATCCCTATTTTTTTGTCTTTATGAACGCTCCTAAACGCTTGGAAAATCCCAAACATGTTCGCATGCTCTGAGCTTAAGATTAGAGGAAAATCTTTTTTTTCAAACACTTCTTGCATGCAAGGGATCAGATTTTCTTTGCAAAACACATAATAGTCTTCAAAATTTTTAGCGTATCTAAATTCTTTATAAAGCACGCAACGCTCTTGAATGATCATTTGCATGTTTTCCACTAAATCATTATATTTTAGGCTTAAAGCCTCTCTCAAACGCCTAACGCCTGTATCGGTGCCTTTTTTTGACGCTCCTAACTCCGCTTCTAATCCTACTAAAATCATTTGATTACTCCTTTAAAGTCCTAACTCATATTTTCTCCATTCTAAAATTAGATTAACAATTAACTATCAATAAATAAACAAATAACAAACAAAAATCATTTCATTGTGTAAAAGAGTAAGATTGTTTGAGGTTTTAAAAGAAAGACACTACAATAGTCTCATTGAGCGGCTATAATCATAATTAACACTATTCTTTAAAAGGATACAAAATGGATATTGGGCTAGTCAAAGAGAGCATGGATTTAGAATCACGAGTGGCTTTGGTGCCTGATGATGTGGCGTTACTCACTCAAAAGGGCGTTGGGGTTTTAGTGGAAGATAACGCCGGCGCTAATAGCGGCTATAGTAATGAAGCGTATGAAAGCGTGGGGGCTAAAATCGTGGATTCTAAAACAGCGTGGGGGCAGGATTTGGTGGTCAAATGCAAAGAGCCTTTAGAGCATGAATACCCTTTGTTGAAAGAAAAAGCGACTCTGTTTAGCTACTTGGATTTAGCGTATCAAAAAAGCTTGTGCGAAATGTTTATAGATAAAAAAATCACTTCTATTTGCACCGAAACCATTGCCGGGCCTAAAAACGACTACCCTATTTTAGTGCCTATGAGCGTGGTGGCTGGGAGGTTGGCCGCGCATTTAGTCCAACACTATTTATTGGCTTTAGAGCATGTTAAGGGGTTTATGGGTAAGGGGGTCATGCTAGGGGGTTTGTCGGGGGCGCAAAGGGCTAAAATCATCGTAATTGGAGGCGGTGTGGTTGGCATGGAGAGCGCGAAAGTCTTAAGCCAAATGGGGGCTAAAGTAACGATTTTGGAATTAGACTACGCCAAATTGCAAAACCACCCCTATTATCATTTGTATGATTTGGAAGTTTTGAGCGTGAATGAAGCCAATATTACCCACGCTTTAAAGGGGGCGGTGGGGCTAGTGGGTGCGGTGCTAGTTACAGCGAGCCAAACCCCTAAAGTGGTTTTAAGAAGGCATTTGAAGCATATGCAAAAACAAGGGGTGGTCATTGATGTGGCTTGCGATTTAGGGGGTTGCATAGAGACCATACACCAGACAAGCCATTCTAACCCGGTGTATGTGGAAGAAGATTTGTTGCATTATGGCGTGCCGAACATGCCAGGGATTGTCGCTAAAACAAGCTCTATGGCTTATAGTCATGCGAGCGTGCCGTATTTATTGTATTATTTAGAGCATGGCTTGAAGGGCTTTTTAAAAGCTAACACTAAAATCGTGGCGAACACGCTTGGAGGCTTGAGCGCTTATAACGGCTATATCACCCAAGAAGGCATCGCTAAGGCTTTTGGCGTGGCGTTCAAATCGCCTTCAGACATTTTAAAGGAGCTTTGAAAACAAGTTTTAAAAAAGAGCAAAGGTTTAAGGTTGTTTTAGAGAAAAGGTTTTTTAGCTTAAGAAAGCTTTAAGCATAAATCCCTTAAAATCCTTTCACATTTAGCCTTTAATAGTTTTTGTTAAATTTTTGACGGTTACAGAAACACACAAACACTCTTCTTTTGAACCTGTTTGACGGTTACAGAAACACACAAAAATCCCTTTTTTCATTGTTGTTAAAACTACAAATAAGACTGAATGTTATTTTGATGTTTTAAGGAGTTTTTATGGGCAATACTTGCAATTGCAACAGCCAACGAGTGCCTTTTAAAGGTTTTGCGATAGACAGCAAAGACGGGAAGTTCCATGAATGGGAGCATAGCCGCCATGCCATGGGTGAATACGATGTTGTCATTGACACCCATTTTTCAGGAATTTGTCATACAGACATTCACTTCGCTCATAGCGATTGGTTGCCTGGAATTTATCCTATGGTGCCTGGGCATGAGATTGCTGGGGTGGTGAGCGCGGTTGGCTCTAAAGTAACGAAGTTCAAAGTAGGCGATCATGCTGGAGTGGGTTGCATGGTAAATTCTTGCGGCGAGTGTCATGCTTGTAAGCATGAACACCAAGAACAATGGTGTGAAAACAACAAAACCGTTTATACTTACAGCTGGGAAGATTCTTTCCACAACAATGAGCCTACTTATGGCGGGTATTCTAACAATATCGTGGTGAGCGAAAACTTTGCGATTTCCATCCCTAAAGAAGCCCCATTAGATAAAGCAGCCCCCTTGCTTTGCGCGGGCATTACCGTGTATTCGCCTTTGAAGTTTTCTAAAGTTACTAAAGGCTCTAAAGTGGGCATCGCTGGTTTTGGCGGGTTGGGGCATATGGCTTTAAAATACGCCGTGGCTATGGGAGCGCAAGTGAGCGTGTTTGCAAGGAATGACAAGAAAAAGCAAATGGCTCAAAAACTGGGCGCGACCAGCTTTTATACAAGCGTAGGAGAATGCAAAGAAAAATTTGATCTAATCATTTCTAGCATTCCCACGCAATATGATTTGCTCGCTTACACGAAATTATTGAAATATGGCGGTGAAGTAGCGATTGTGGGTATCCCCCCAAAAGATCCGCAAAGGAATTTGGATTTTGGCGATTTGGTGCTGTTTTCAGGCAATCATAAGGTTTATGGCTCTTGGATTGGGGGCGTGAAAGAAACCCAAGAAATGATGGATTTTTCTGTCAAACATGGCATTTACCCTGAAATTGAGCTGGTTACCGGTCAAGAAATTGATGCGACTTGGGACAAACTCTTAAACGGGCAAGGGAATTTCCGCTACGTGATTGATATGAAAAAATCCATGGAAAATTTTAAGAAATAATCCCCTAAAACCCCTAAATTAGGGGTTTTTTCTGTCTGTTCTGACAAAAACCATGCGTTTTGGTATTTAGAAATATTTCAAAAAAAAAAAAACACTTTTTAATGTTATACTACCCTAAATCATACAAGGGGTTTTTATGGCAAAAATTGACAGCAACGATCTCAGCTTAAGAAATATTTTAAAAGATGAACTCTATTACCAAATCCCTATCTACCAACGCCCTTATCAATGGACAGAAGAGAACTGCGAAAAGCTTTTAGACGATTTGTTTTTCAATTATGAAGATGATAGAGAAAGCGATTATTTTTGCGGCTCATTGGTTTTAATTACAATCAGCGAAGATTCTAAAGCCAAAACCTATGATATTGTAGATGGCCAACAACGCTTAAGCACTTTTATTTTGCTTGCAAAAGTTTTACTCGCTCTTTATTCTGAGCGTTTAACTGAAGAAAGCAAAGACTATTTGCAAGAGAGCTTGATTACTAAGTATGGAAAAAAAGATCGGTTGAATTTTAACGCCGTAGGGTTTAATTCTAAAAAAGATTTTCAATACGCCTTAACTTCTTTCAATGACGCCCCAATAAGTAACAACAAAAACAACTACTTAAAAAATGCAATTTTCTTAAAAAACTATCTTAGAAAAAAAGAAATTGAAGACATTAACGATTTTATTGAGTGGCTTTATTTTAAGGTCGTCTTTATCACCATCACTTGCCCTGATGCAGACAAGGCGTTAAGGATTTTTAATGTTTTAAACGCTAGGGGTTTGCCTTTGAATGCGACCGATATTTTTAAGGGAGAGTTGTTAAAACACGCTAAAGAAAATGAGCAAGAAGAGTTTGTGTCTCGTTGGAATGATTTAAGCCAAAAATGCTCGGATAATGATTTAACCATAGAAACCTTATTCAGCTGGTATTTAACCTATCTCAATCCGGTAACTTCTAAAGAAAAAACGGATAAAAGGCTCGTTACTTGGTTTAACAAGCTTAACAAACCCCCTTTAGAATACCTTAAGGGCGTAGAGGATTTTTACAACGCTTATTGTAAGGTATTAGAAATGCAAGACAGATACGCCTACTTGCTTTCTTACAAAGATGATGATTCTTGGCGTGTTATTTTGTGCACTAGTTTGTTGCACCATTATGGCGATCAAGACATAGAGGCTTTAAAGGGATTGTTAGTCAAGTTTTATTATCAAGATTGGGTTGCAGGGCGGACAAAACCTCAAATTAACCAAACTTGTTGCAACATCATTAAGGCCTTGAAAGAAAAGAAGAGCATGGATCACATCACTTCTATTGTGGAAAAATATTTAGATGACTATAATGTATTACAACGCTTTAAGGAAAACCTAGAAGATAACAACTTGTATAAAAAACTCTACAATAAAAGACTTTCATGTCTCAAACCCATTCTCATTTTAGTCAATTACTTCATGAGCGATAACGCCAACCCCGCTTATATTAAAATGGATAAGGATTTGCATGTTGAACGCATCTTGCCAGAAAACCCTGATCCTTCAAGCCAGTGGGTGAAAGACTTTAGCGAAGAAGAAAGAGGATTATACACGCACTCTTTAGCCAATCTCACGCTTTTAGGGGGCAAGAAAAACACCAAAGCTTTAAGCCAAGTTTTAAACCAAGATTTCAAAGAGAAAAAGGAAATCTATATGGGGAAAACCATCACGCTAGACAATAAGAAAACTTTTAAGGTGATGACTTGTTATAATATGACCAAAGACATTGCACTCCACTACACAGAATGGACGCCCAAAAGCCTAGAAGAAAGAAAAAAAGAGCTGATTCAAATCATTGAGAGCGTTCTAACGCTCTAGGGATGCACCCCTAGAAAGTGAACACATAATTCACATACCACGAATACACGCGCCTAAACCCTATATCCAAATTTTTTGCAGTAATGTAAGGGTTTTTCTTTAACATGGGGAATTTCACGCCCGCTTCAATGCTAGAATGTTTTAAGATCCTCAAACGAGCCCCCACATTGAATAAAAACTGGAACGAAGTGGCTTTTTTGCTCACCAGAGCTTGCTCCACTAAAATGCCCTCAAAACTGGGCGTCGCCATAAGCCATGAATTGCCGGCCAATTGCACCCCACCAAACGCCCCCAAACTCATGATGCCGTTATTAATGACATTAACCATCAAATCTATAGCCCCCCCATAAGTGAGCATGTTGGGCTCAAAGGTTTTGGGATCGGCAATGTTCGTTAAACGATTGATTTCTTGCTTCCCAAGAATTTGACCCGCTATTTGCGCTGCTTCGCTGTTGTAGTTAGGGTTTTTAAGCTTAATAGAATTGGCATGGGCGTAGTCAAAAAACCCATAAAGGCGCAAGCCAAAGTGTTTTTCAAAGAAAAATTGATACCCTAAGAGTGCATCAAAGCCTTTGATGGTAGCGTTAGTGGCTTGTTTTTGAGAATTAATATCCGCATGCATTTGGGCTTCCCCTTGCAAATAACCCGCCCCTAAAAAAACGCCATTACCATCCATTGCTGATACCGCATTCATAGAGATAATAAAGGCTAATAAAGTTTTAGAAAAAAATTTTTTCATGTGTGATTCCTTAACATAATGCTTACATTCCTAAAAAGAATACCCAAAAAAGAATTAAAAAAGTTTAAAAAATGAAACATTAACAACAATAAAAACTTTTTATGAGTTTCACACAACATGATAAAAAACAGCCAAAACCCCATTTTTTAAAATTTTGTTTCAAGCTTTAAGCTACAATATACGCATGAAAGATTCACACCAAACTATCGGCGTGTTTGTGCGGCCCACCCACCACCAAAACCCCCTTTTTAGCGAGCTGACACAAGCTAAAGAATGGGTTTTAAAGCTTTTAAACGATGAAGGGTTTGAAAGCTTTATGGTTGATGATAGCGGGTTAAAAAATGAGCGCTTGATAAAAAAAGCTTATGCGTTTTTGTGTTTAGGAGGCGATGGCACGATTTTAGGGGCTTTAAGAATGATGCATCCTTGCAATAAGCCATGTTTTGGGGTGAGAATGGGGAATTTAGGGTATTTGACCGCTATTGAACTGAGCGGCTTGAAAGATTTTTTACACGATCTCAAGCATAATAAAATCAAATTAGAAGAGCATTTGGCTTTAGAGGGGCGTATTGGAGAAACCTCTTTTTATGCGATCAATGAAATCGTGATCACCAAAAAAGAAGCTTTAGGGGTTTTAGACATCAAAGCGTGCGCGGGCCATACGCCTTTTAACACCTATAAAGGCGATGGGCTTATCATTGCCACGCCCCTAGGCTCAACCGCTTACAATTTGAGCGCTCATGGACCTATTGTGCATGCCTTGAATCAAAGCTATATTTTAACGCCTTTGTGCGATTTTTCTTTAACGCAACGCCCTTTAGTGCTAGGGGCGGAATTTTGCTTGAGTTTTTGCGCGAATAAAGACGCTCTTGTCATCATTGATGGGCAAGCCACTTATGATTTGAAAGCCAAGCAAAAACTATACATTCAAAAAAGCCCCACGACCACCAAACTCTTGCAAAAAAACTCAAGGGATTATTTTAAAGTGCTTAAAGAAAAGCTGCTATGGGGGGAAAGCCCTAGCAAAAAAAGCTAAAAAACTAAAAATACAAAAAGGGTAAAACGCATGCAAGATTTCAATAACGCTCAAATCAATAACGCTCAAATCACGCGCTTAAGAGTGTTTCAAAACGCTGTCTTTGAAAAGCTAGACTTGGAATTTAAAGACGGCTTGAGCGCGATTAGTGGGGCTAGCGGCGTGGGGAAAAGCGTTCTTATTGCAAGCCTTTTAGGGGCGTTTGGGCTTAAAGAAAGCAACGCTTTAAACATTGAAGTGGAATTGATCGCTCCTTTTTTAGACACTGAAGAATACGGCATTTTTAGAGAAGATCACCATGAGCCTTTAGTCATTAGCGTGATCAAAAAAGAAAAAACGCGCTATTTTTTAAACCAAACAAGCCTGTCTAAAAACACGCTTAAAGCGTTATTAAAGGGGCTTATTAAACGCTTGTCTAACGATAGATTCAGCCAGAATGAACTCAATGAGATTTTAATGCTCTCCTTACTGGATGGCTATATTCAAAATGAAAATATTGCGTTTAGCCCCCTTTTGGATGCGCTTGAAAAGAAGTTTACCTATTTAGAAAGACTAGAAAAAGAAATGCGATCATTAGAAGATAAAAAGCGTTTTCAAAAGGATTTAGAAGAGCGTTTGAATTTTGAAAAAATGAAATTAGAGAGGCTAGATTTAGAAGAAGGCGAATACGAACGCCTTTTAGAGCAGAAAAAATTACTCTCCAGCAAGGAAAAATTGAACGATAAAATCGCTCTCGCTTTAGATGTGCTAGAAAATACCCATAAAATCACGCATGCTTTAGAGAGTGTGGGGCATAGCGCTGAATTTTTAAAAAGCGCTTTAATGGAAGCGAGCGCTCTGTTAGAAAAAGAGCAGGCTAAATTAGAAGAGTGCGAGCGTTTGGATATTGAAAAGGTGTTAGAAAAATTGGGCATCATTAGCGGGATTATTAAGGATTATGGGAGTATTACGCATGCTAAAGAGCGTTTGAACCATATTAAAAACGAGCTTCACAATTTAGAAGAAATTGACAACCATTGCGAAACCCACCACAAAGAAATAGAACGATTAAAAGCCGAATGTTTGAAATTATGCGAAGAAATAAGCGTTTTTAGGAAAGAGCATTTAGCCGGGTTTAACGCTCTTTTAAGCGCTAAAGCGAAAGATTTGCTTTTAAAAAGCCCTAGTTTGGTTTTAGAAGAAGCCCCCATGAATAGTAAAGGCGCTCAAAAACTCATTTTGAATTTGCAAAATTCCCAATTAGAGACTTTAAGCTCTGGAGAATACAGCCGTTTGAGGTTGGCGTTCATGCTTTTAGAAATGGAGTTTTTAAAGGATTTTAAGGGCGTGTTGGTGTTAGATGAAATGGATTCTAACTTGAGCGGTGAAGAGAGTTTAGCGGTTTCTAAAGCCCTTGAAACTTTGAGCAGCCATTCGCAAATCTTTGCCATTTCGCACCAAGTCCATATCCCAGCCGTCGCTAAAAATCATATTCTTATTTTCAAAGAAAACCACAAAAGCCTTGCAAAAACCCTTAACAACGAAGAAAGGGTGTTAGAGATCGCACGCATGATAGGGGGGAGCGAAAACATAGAGAGCGCGATTTCTTTCGCTAAAGAAAAATTAAAGGCGCAAGAATGAAATTTTTCCTTTTAAAGAAATTCAGCGAATTTTTAAACGCTCAAACAAATTTCACCCTGAAGCGCTTGAATGCATCTAGTTTTTTATTAGAAACTTTTTCTAAAGAAAAACACGCCTTTATTGTGGATTTGAGCGTGCCTTATATTGGTTTGTCTCAAAAACCCCTAGAGGGCGTTTTAAAAAACACGCTGGCGCTAGATTTTTGTTTGAATAAATTCACTAAAAACGCCAAAATTTTACAAGCCAATATCATTGATAACGATCGGATTTTAGAAATCACAGGCGCTAAAGATCTAGCTTATAAGAGCGAGACTTTTATTTTACGCTTAGAGCTTATCCCTAAAAAAGCTAATCTCATGATTTTAGATCAAGAAAAATGCGTGATAGAGGCCTTTCGTTTCAATGACAGGGTCGCTAAAAACGATATTTTAGGGGCATTGCCCCCTAATACTTACGAACATCAAGAAAAGGATTTGGATTTTAAGGATTTGTTAGAAATCTTAGAAAAAGATTTTTTATTTTATCAGCATAAAGAATTAGAACACAAAAAAAATCAAATCATCAAACGCTTAAACGCCCAAAAAGAACGCTTGAAAGAAAAATTAGACAACTTAGAAAACCCTAAAAACTTGCAACTAGAAGCGAAAGAATTGCAAACTCAAGCCTCTTTATTGCTCACTTATCAGCATTTAATTAACAAGCATGAAAGTTGCGTGATCTTAAAAGATTTTGAAGATAAAGAATGCGCAATTGAAATTGATAAGAGCATGCCCTTAAACGCTTTCATCAACAAAAAATTCACCCTTAGCAAGAAAAAGAAACAAAAATCGCAATTCTTGTATTTAGAAGAAGAAAACCTAAAAGAAAAAATCGCTTTTAAAGAAAGTCAAATCCATTACATTAAAGGGGCGGCAGAAGAAAGCGTTTTAGAAATGTTTATGCCGGTAAAAAATTCCAAAATCAAACGCCCTATGAACGGGTATGAAGTGCTGTATTATAAGGATTTTAAAATCGGTTTAGGGAAAAACCAAAAAGAAAATATCAAGCTTTTGCAAGACGCAAGGGCGAATGATTTATGGATGCATGTGAGAGACATTCCTGGATCGCATCTGATCGTTTTTTGCCAAAAGAACGCGCCCAAAGATGAGGTCATCATGGAGTTAGCCAAAATGTTGATTAAAATGCAAAAAGATGTGTTTAATAGTTACGAAATTGACTACACGCAACGAAAATTTGTCAAAATTGTCAAAGGAGCTCATGTTATTTACTCAAAATACCGAACTATTAGTCTAAAGGACACTTAAACATTCTAAGGAGGTTAGCATGGGTGTTTCCGCTTTAGGCAATGTAACTTATATCAACCAAAACGCTCCTTTAAATTCTGCTATCCAACAGGGTGCAAGAAGTGATATGCTGGATTTAGCGCAAAGCTTTCAAAGTAAGCTTGAATTAGCCCAAGAGACAAGGGCGTTAGAAAGCATGCAAGCCGTTAGCGATAAAGATCCTAAAGAAGGCTCTAAAAACCGCTATCCAAATAGCCAAAGGGCTAAGGCGTTTGGGTTAGAAGAAGAAGAGATTGAATTATGGCATGAAGAGCATTTGTTGGATATTGTGGGGTAGGGTGTTGCAAATAGCCCCTATTCTTTTATGAGCTTAAAACAAAATAATCAAATCCCCATTTTTTAAACATTAAAAGATTTTAGCTATCAATATCAATTATAATTTATATTTTTAACCAAAGGGAATGCGTCATGTTAAGGGGTGTCAAACAAGCGGCTTTTAGGGTTTTAGGTTTGGGGGCGTTGTGTTTAGGGGGGTTAATGGCAGAGCCAAACACTAAAGAGTTTATCCTTTCAGGTATCACTATTTATGCGGATAAAAATTTCACTAGAGCTAAGGAATACTTTGAAAAAGCTTGTAAATCCAACGATGCTGATGGTTGCGTGATCTTAGGAGAGGCTTATTCTAAAGCCATAGCGAGTGAAAATGCAAGAGAAAGTATTGAAAAAGCTCTTGAACACACGACCACTGCTAAAGCTTGCAAATCCAACGACGCTGAAAAATGCAAGGACTTAGCGGAGTTTTATTTTAATGCAAACGATCTTAAAAATGCTTTAGAATATTACTCTAAAGCTTGTAAGTTAAATAATGTTGAAGGGTGTATGCTGTCAGCAACCTTTTATAACGACATGATAAAGGGTTTGAAAAAAGATAAAAAAGATTTAGAATATTACTCTAAAGCTTGCGAATTAAACTATGGCGATGGCTGTGCAATTTTAGGGGATATTTATCATAATGGTGAAGGCGTAACACAAAATTTTAAAAAAGCTTTCAAATATTACTCTAAAGCTTGCGAATTAAATAATGGTGAAGGGTGTTCTAAATTAGGAGGGGATTATTTTTTTGGTGAAAGCGTAACGCAAGATCTTAAAAAGGCTTTTGGATATTACTCTAAGGCTTGCGAATTGAACGATGCTCTGACATGCACGCTTGTAGGAGAGTTTTATCGTGATGGTGAAGGCGTAACAAAGGATCTTAAAAAAGCTTTTGAATATTCTGCTAAGGCTTGCGAATTGAACGATGCTAAAGGGTGTTACGCTCTAGCGGCGTTTTATAATGAGGGTAAAGGCGTAGCAAAAGATGAAAAACAAACGACAGAAAACCTTAAAAAGAGTTGCGAGTTAGGATTAAAAGAAGCATGCGATATTCTCAAAGAACAAAAACAATAAAATCCTAGCCCTAGTCAAACCCCATTAAACGGCTTTGTTTAACTGGTTGCTTTGATGGTATTTAACAAGCCTTTTGTCCTTTCAAAAAGAGGGAACGGCGATGGGATCTCTTGGTGTCTGGCTCTTGGGGGTCTTTTGATGAGAGCGTTAGCGCATTTGGAAAAGTCAATCAAATCCATCGTGGTTTTGACATAATTAGGCAAGTTTAATAAACATATTTCAAAGAGCTTATAACTCGCTAAAGCGTCCGCATAGGCTCTGTGGCTGACTTCTATACCAAACCCTAAAAGCTCTTTTAAAAAGCTCAAAGAATAGCGCATGGACAAAATCGCGCGCCTGGATAAATCCAAAGTGCAAAGCTTTAAATTCAATAAAGGGCAATGCAATTTTTCCACAAAATAACGCCCTAAAAAATTGTAATCAAAATTAGCGTTATGGGCCACAAACACGCTATTGCCCAAAAAAAGCCGCAATTCTTGCAAGGCTTCATAAACGCTTGGGGCGTTTAGGGTGTCTTCATAAGCAATGCCTGTAAGATCAGAAATATAATCAGGAACGCTTTTGACTTTCACAAGGGTTTCAAAACGATTAATGATTTTGCCACCGCTCACTTGCACGGCCCCAATTTCTAAAATCTCATGCTTTATGGGGCAAGATCCGGTAGTCTCTAGATCAATAAAGGAAAAAACTTCATCTTTAAGGGGGGTTTTAAGATTTTTGAGCGTGATTAAATTTTCGCTTGTTTCTATGAAATTAAGTCCGCACGCTTTTAAATATTCCAAATTGATTTCATCATAGATAAGGCGAGAGAGCGACTTTTCTAGCATGCATAAGCTTAAATCCTGGTTTTTTAAGCGAGCGATTAGGGCTTGAATATCTTTATGCAAGAGGTTTATTGGCATTCTGTAAGCCTTCAATAGCCAGCTTACGATCTTTAGATTTAAAAATATAACTTCCTGAAACCACGACATCCACGCCCGCTTGTTGGAGTTCAAAGATATTTTGATCGTTCACGCCCCCATCCACTTCTAAAAGGCAGCTAGGGTTGTAGCGTTTGATCAACTCTTTGACTTTCAAGCATTTTTCTAGCACCAAATCTAAGAACTTCTGCCCGCCAAAGCCCGGATTCACGCTCATTAAAAGCGCTAAGCCCACGCTTTCTAGCAAGTATTTAATACTTTCTTCATGCGTGTGAGGGTTTAACACTATTCCTGGCGTGATGCCTAAACTTTTAATGAGTTGCAACACTCTGTGGGGGTGTTTTTCATTTTCTGCATGAACGCTAATGATTGCTGGTTTTAAGGGAGCGAATAACTCTACAAAAAAACTCGCATTTTCTACCATTAAATGCACATCTAAAGGCACTTTGCTAATTTGGGTAACATTTTCTAAAATCACAGGACCCATGGTTAAATTAGGCACATAATGCCCATCCATCACATCCACATGCAAAAAATCAGCGTTACTCACGCTTTCTATTTCTTTGGCTAAATGCATAAAATCAGCACTCAAAAGGCTTGGGGCTACTTTCAAAATACTTCCCTATTTCAATGTTTTCAAGTAAAATATTAGCATCTTTAATCAAATCATAAAAGGGTTTTTCATGGATTACAAACATTTTAAAGGCGCGCATGCAAACATTGTTATAGAAGTTATCAGTCTTTTAGAAAAAGGGGTTAAAAAAGCTCAAGAGATTTTAGAAAAACCGGACGCTGGGAGTTACACCAAATTAGAAAATAGCAGTGGGGATACGCCTATTAAAGCGGATTTAGCCCTAGACAAATTTTTAGAAGAAAATTTTTTAAGTTTAGAGAATGTGAAAAGCGTTTTTAGCGAAGAAAAAGAAAAACCTGTTACTAAAGAAAACGGCTCGTATTTGATCGCTTATGACCCGCTAGACGGGAGTTCAGTCATGGAGGCGAATTTCTTAGTAGGCACGATTATAGGGATTTATGAAAAGGATTACAAGGCTCATAATTTAGTTGCAAGCCTTTATGTGGTTTTTGGGCATAAGATTGAATTAGTGGTGGCTTTAGATAAGGTTTATCGTTACGCTTTTTATCAAAACAAGTTTCATTTTATAGAAACCATCGCTTTAGAAAATAAGGGTAAAATCATCGCTAGTGGGGGCAATCAAAAGGATTTTTCTTTAGACTTGAAAAAGGCTTTAGAAGGGTTTTTTGCAGAAAATTACCGCTTACGATACTCAGGGTCTATGGTGGCTGATGTCCATCATGTGCTGATTAAAAAGGGTGGGGTGTTTTCTTACCCGCAAAAGAAATTACGAAAGCTTTTTGAAGTCTTTCCTTTAGCCTTGATCATTGAAAAAGCTAAAGGGGAAGCGTTTTATTTTGATAAGGGGGTTAAAAAGCGTTTGTTAGATCAAGGCGTAGAAAGTTACCATGAAAAAAGCGAATGCTATTTGGCTAGCCAGCATGAAGCTCACATTTTAGAAAAATATTTAAAGGGAGAAGATGCAAAATAACGCTAAAAAATTAGCCTATGAAGAGCGTTTCAATGACGCTCTTTTGAAATTAAAAGCATGCCAAGAAGAAAAGCGAGTAGCAAGTTGTTTGAAATGCGAAAAGGTTTTGAATTGCGAGATCCGCAACAGCTATGTGGATGCCGCTTATGAGAGCATGAGTTTGGGCGAAGCGGGCGGGTTTGATTTCAATTAAAAGCTGGATTAAAAATGGCTAGCGATACTATCTTGCAAAAGGATTTAGACGCTTTTTACACCCACCCCAAAATCGCGCGATTTTGTTTGGATTTATTGCAAGATCTCATCGTTAAAAATCTAGGGCTAGATTTAAAAGCGTTCCATTTTTTAGAGCCAAGTGCAGGGAGCGGGAGCTTTGTTTATGCCCTAAAAGAATTAGGGATCAAAAATTGCCTAGCCCTTGATATTGCCCCTAAAGCTCAAGGCATTCACCAGAAAGATTATTTGTTGGAATTGATTGAATTTAACCAAAAGCGCGTTGTTATTGGCAACCCTCCTTTTGGGCATAGGGGGAAATTGGCGCTAAATTTTTTAAACAAATCTTTAAACGAAGCGCCTATCGTGGCGTTTATCTTGCCTAATTTATTCAAGCGCTATTCCATTCAAAAACACATTGATAAGCGTGCAAAATTGGTTTTAAACGCCCCTTTAGAAAAAAACGCTTTTGTTTTTAATGAACGGCCCTATGATGTGAAATGCGTTTTTCAAATCTATATGTATAAAAATATCGCCCTAAATCTTAAAGACGAACGCATCATTGCACCTCCCAAAATCCGCCATAATGATTTCATCACTTATATCCATAATAACACGCCACACACCCTTAAGTATTTCAACAAAGAAAAATACCAATGGGATTTTGCGGTGGTTAGGCAGGGCTTTTATGACTACAACGAAAAGATCACCAATGCAAATTTGTTGATCAAAAACCGACAATACTTTTTCATTAAAGCCCACTCTAAAGAGGCTTTAGCCATTATCAATCAGGTTGATTTCAACAAACTCGCTCATAAAAACACGCAAGTTTTAGGGTTTTCTACTTATGATTTTGTGGAAGAATATTGCAAATTAAAGGAAATGCATGCTTGAAAAAGTGTTTCAAGAAATGATTGATAAAAGAAAATTTTTTGCAAGCTCTAGCACAGGGGAGCAATTTGAAAACAAATTCAGGAATGAATTAAAAAAACACTTTAGCGAAATCAATGGCGATTTAATAGAAGAATTAAGCCATATTGAAGAAAAGCCTAATAAGGAAATCAAAACCACTTTCAACCAACTCAAAAAGCAAGTTTTAGAAAAAACCACCCCCACACCCTTAAAAACCCTTTTTCAAACCTTACAAGCCATTTTTTATACCAACCTTTTGGCTCGCAAAATGACCCTGATTTTTTGGTTTTTATTTTTGATTATGTGGTAGGGATTGAAATCAAGTTTTCTAAAAACGATAAGGGTGAAAAAAATCTTCAAACTTCTCGCCCCATGTGGAATTCCAATTTGCCCAAACCCAATGCAATTTATGTATATGGAGTCGCTAATGCAGACATCACTTTTTTTAAAGGCTCAGATATTTTGAGTTGTGAAACCCGAGAAGTTTTGCTCAAGTATTTTGACAATTTAGATAAAGATGAAGAAAGTTTGAAAAACGCCTTAAAAAATTTAGAAAACCCTTTTGGTTTTGTCCCCTACATTAGAAAAGCTTATGAGCATAAAAAAGAATTTTCTAACCACCACCAGATTGAAAGCTTTTTTTCACACAACCACACCTTAAGAGAACAAAGCGTTTTGCACTTTTTAAAAACGATCAATCATTAGCATAAGAAAACTTTTTCATCAAGTTCCTTTTAAAAAAAGCTTAAAAATTTCTTAAACACTTCTTTAGGATCGTATGTGTCGCACACCTTGCACCCATACATGCCAATCAAGATCACAAGCCAGCTCACATACACCCAGCTCATCAAAAACCATAAAATAGAAACGCTCCCATAAAGCTCATGGTAAGTGCGGTTATACAACACATAATAAGTGAAAGCCCACTTTAACACATGCCAAGAGATGCTCGTAAAAAACACCCACAAAAACACCCAAAAATAATGCTTAAACACCTTATTCGTGGGAATGGTAAAAAGGATTAAAAAAAACGCGTAAGTGCCTATCCATCTTAAAACATGCAACAGGCTTGAATCTTTATCTTCAAAAAATACTTGGATCTTAATGTCAAAAAACACCACCAAAGGCAAAGCGAATAAAAACACTAAAGTCGTGCCAAACCCCCAAAACAAAAAGATTTCTTTGCCCTTACAATGCACATAATCCCTAGGCTTTGCGTCAAAAATTTTTGATGCAATGGAGCGGTAGTTTTCACAAAACAACACCAACGCCACCACAATAGAAACCTCTTCAAGCGTGCCTAAGGCCATGTCCGTTTTTTTAAAGTTTTCTAAAAAATCCTTGATCGCGCCAATGAGTTTAGGAGCGTTAGGGAAAATCAAGGCTTCCATTTCACCGCTGTGCGCTTGCATGTAATGAGACACAAAAAGACTAAACACAAACAACAAAATGGGCGATAAGGACAAAATCGTATAAAAACTCAAGCTTGAAGCGTAGTAAAACAACTCGCTTAACCCTAAAAAGGCGTTTTGTAAGCGCGTGGGGAAAATCATCTTAAAAAGGAAAAAAATCCCCCTAACGCTTTTAAAAAGTTCTCTCATTAATGACAGCTTGTCGCCATTTTCAAGCCATAAGAGAGCAGTTTTTCTATATCTTTTTTAGGGGCTTTGCCCTTGGTGGTCAAATAATCCCCTAACACCACCGCATTGATGCCGTATTCAAAAAGCTTGGCTTCTTGTTCATCGTTATCTTTAAACACCACCTCACGCCCCCCAGCCACCATAAGCCTAGCGTTAGGCAAAAACTCTTTGGCTAAAAGCACGCATTCTAGGGCTTCATCTGCACTTAAAGTTTCTGCATCAACGGGCAATACCGGGTTTTTAATGAAAAAATTAATCGGCGTGGTGTGCGGGGAGAGCGAAGCTAGTGCCCTAAGCATTTCAATCCGATCTTCCCAGCTCTCATTAAGCCCAAAAATCCCCCCACTGCACAGCCCCAAGCCTGCTCTTAAAGCGTTTTCGCATGTGATAAACCTTTCTTCCCATGTGTGCGTGGAGCAAATTTTAGGGAAGAAATTTTGCGAAGTTTCTAAATTGTGGTTATAGCTATGAATGCCTGCGTCTCTTAAAAACTCTAATTGGTCTAAATCCGCGCGCCCGCAGCATGCGATTAAATGCAAGCCTAATTCTTCTTGGTTGATGGCTTTAGCTAATTTAGCGATGTATTCGCATTTTTCATCGTCTAATTCGCGCCCTGAAGTAACCAAACAAAACCCTAAAGCCCCTAATTCCCTTAACGCTCTAGCCTCTTGCAAAACCACTTTTTCCTCTTTAAATTTATAGCGCTTGATCGCTCCTTGATGGTGCGAACTTTGCGTGCAATAAGCGCAATCTTCCCTGCAATCCCCACTGCGCACATTAGAAATGGAGCATAAAAAAATCTCTTGCATAATAATCCTTTGTTCTAAAAAAGTTGGTTTTTTTGGACTGATTATAGCAAAGAAAAAGAAGCGCTTTTAAATCTAAAGGCTCTATTTTCATTAAATCTTAAAACTAAAACTTTATTTGATTTTAAATTTAAGCGCAAGCTCGCACCCCTAAAACTAATTTTAAAACTTTACGCTATAATTTCCCCACTTTTTCATTAAGGGATTTGATGCAAGACCATTCGTTTAAAGTTACCCCCCCCCCCCCCAATCAGCCATAAAAGATCACGCGCTAAGTAACGCGCCTAATCATAAAGAAATAGAGCTACCCACCCACATCACAAGCAATTTAAAACAAGAGCTTAGAGATTATCAAAAGCAAGCGATATATAATTATTTAGAAAGACGAAAATCCAACCCAACTCAAAAGCATTTCATGTTTGAAATGGCGACCGGTAGCGGTAAGACTTTAGTGATGGCGGGTTTGATTTTAGAATGCTGCAAACAAGGCTATCAAAACTTTATCTTTTTTGTAAACAGCACCAGCATTTTAGAAAAAACGAAATTGAATTTTACAGACAGCGCCTCATCAAAATACCTTTTTAGTGAAAACATCAGTATCAATATCAATGATGAAAACACAGAAAGTGAAAACATAGAAATTAAAAGCATCAATAATTTAAACGAGAGCCACAATAACGCTATCAATATCTATTTTAGCACCATTCAAGGCTTGTTTTCATTATTCACTAAGGCTAAAGAAAACGCTATCACCATAGAGGATTTAAAAGATCAAAAATTAGTTTTTTTAGCGGATGAAGCGCACCATTTAAACACAGAAACCAAAAAGAAATTGAATGATAGCGAGTTTAGTGAAAAACGCAATTGGGAAAGCGTCGTGAAATTAGCCCTAGAACAAAACAAAGACAATTTATTGCTGGAATTTAGCGCCACTATCCCTAAAGAAAAAAGCGTTAAAGAAAAATATGAAAACTTAAAGGTGGTAACTTACCCCTTAAAAGAATTTAGCGAAGATAAATTTTGCAAAAACATCTACTCCCTTTCTTATGAAAATAAAGCCTTAGAAACGCGCTTTTTAGGGGTATGCATTTCAAGTTTATACAAAGAATTACTAGCCCAACACCACAATATTGAACATTTTAAACCATGCATTTTGTTTAAAAGCGAAAGGATTGAAGAGAGTAAAGACAATCAAAAGCGTTTCAACGCCTTTTTAGAAAATCTAAGCCCTTTAGATTTGGAAGATTTTTTCAAATACAGCCATAACGCTTTTTTTAAAGACGCTAAAAACTTTTTTGATGGAAAAAACCACACCCCTAACCTTGCCGCATTCTTGCAAAATAAATTCAAAGAAAGCGTTCAGATCAACACCAATAACGAAAAAGAATTAGAAAAGAGCATGCTTTTATTGAACTCCCTAGAAGACAGAGATAACCCTAAAAGAGTGATTTTTAGCGTGGACAAGCTCAATGAGGGTTGGGATGTGTTGAATTTGTTTGACATTGTTAGGCTTAAAAATAAAGCGAATCAAAAAGACACCATTAAAGACGCCCAACTCATAGGGCGAGGAGCTAGGTATTACCCCTTTAGTTATAACGATTTCAAGCCAAATTACATAGAGTTTTACCAACGCAAATTTGATCTTGCCAATCCCTTAAGCGCGTTAGAGAGGTTAGACTACCATGCCATTTATGACAGCGAGTTTATCGCTCAATTAAACAAAAAGTTACGAGAGTCAGGTTTAGAAGGATTTGTGGATGAAAAACAGACTATCCCTTCTATCCCCTTAACGCCCACCAAGCGTTTCAAATGCTACTATGCGAGCAACAAAAGAGAAAAAAATAAAAACTTATTTAATAAAGACTATACAGACCCCATTGAAGCCAAACTCACAAGTTTGCATGTCCCCTTATTTGGTTCTGGCGTGCGTGAAAAAAAGGTGGATTTTAAAGAAGAAGATAAAAGCGATAAAACTTATTTTATACCCCACACCTTAGACAAAATCCCCCTAAACTATTTTTTAAAAGCCCTGAATTTAAAAAAACTGGATTTTAAAAGGCTTAAAAAGGCTTTTAAAAAGCATGCCTTCAACAATAAAGTGGGATTTATAGAGCAATATATTTCGCCATTAAAAACAAACTTCCATAAAAGCCAAAAGTTTGATAACAACGAAACGCTTTTAAAACTCGCTGCGTATATCATTAAAAACCTAAAAGACACGCTTTTTAAAGAGCAAGATAAATACGATGTGAGCGCACTAGAATTAAAAGAATTTGAAACGCGCAACAAAAGCCTTAGCGCTAGCGAATTGGAAAAAAACACTTATGAATGGCTGCTTTTTAAGGACATGCGAAAATTAGACAGCGATTTAGAAAGGAGGTTTTTAGGTTTTATCAACGACCATAAAGAGGTTTTAGACGAGAAATTCAAAGAGTGGTGCGTTTTAAGGAACGATCATTTCGCTGAATTAAAAGTTTTTTGCAATATAGAAAACAGCCCCTTTTACGCGCAAGGTTTTGAGCCGGATTTTATCCTTTTCGCTCAAACGCATGAAGATGAATTTTTAGGATTCACTTGTTACATGGAAGTTAAGGGCGAGCATTTAGAGCATTTTAACGCTTGGAAAGAAGAATTTTTAGAAATGCTAGAAAACGCCACGCTTAAAAGCCACAACAAAAAGCTCCATTTAAAAGGCTTACCCTTTTTCACGCTCCATAATAGCGTAGTAAAAGAAAAATTTACAACCGCTTTCAATCAAATTTTTAAGGACCAAGAATGTTAAAAACCCTACTAGACACTTTAATCAATCATTTCACTAAAGAACGCTTAGAAACCTTAATCATAGAGCATGATGAAAGGCTTTTAATTTTCATGCTTGAGAATGAAAACGCTAACGGCTATAAAAACGCTTTTTTTAAAAATATCGCTAACTCGCTCGTGTTTAATGAAAAGGCGTTATTAGAATGTTTAGAAACGAAAAAATTAGAAAACTCTTTCACACGATTTAAAAATCAAATAGGCTTATTTTCGCAAGGACACCCTATCAAATCCAGCGAATTAGTCGTCTTGAATTTCCCCTTTAAAGACAATGTTTTACTGGGCAACGCTAAAGACAACAACACCAAATCTAACGAGCTTTTTTACCATGAAATATTGCATAAAAACAAAATTGACACGCTTTTACAAAAAAAAGTGTTGTGCCGTTTTGAAATGCATGGGCAAGGTGATTTAGAAAACGCTTTAAAAGATGAAAACACGAACTACCTTATCAAAGGCAACAACTTGATCGCCCTTCATTCTTTAAAAAAGAAATTCGCTAAAAAAGTGAAATGCATCTACATTGACCCCCCTTATAATACCGGTAACGACAGCTTTAATTACAACGATAATTTTAACCACAGCTCATGGCTAGTGTTTATGAAAAACAGGCTTGAAGCGGCTAGGGAGTTTTTAAGCGATGATGGCGTGATTTTTGTGCAATGCGACGACAACGAACAGGCTTATTTAAAAGTTTTAATGGATGAGATTTTTGGGAGAGAGAATTTTATTGCTTGTTTTGTGTGGGAAAAGACAAGTAATAGCCTATCAAGAATACGCATAAAAACAGAGTATATTTTGTGCTATGAACAAACTAAATTTGGGCTTATTTTCAATGGAGATATGGCTGAAGAAGGACAAGATTTTCCTATTTTAAATGAAGTAAATGTAAAGAGAACTTTACAATTTCCACCAAATTCCATATATTTTAAAACTTTTAAGGGAGTGATTAAGCCTACAAAATTTAATAAAATGGAATTAATTGATGATTTAAGAATAGTAAATAAAACAAATGCAAACATGGTAAGAATTAACGCCAAATTTAAATGGACACAAGACAAGCTGGATTACGAAATAAAAGAAGGCACAACTTTTGTGATAAAAAGCGATGAGTTTTCTATGAGATATATTAGAAAAGGCGATAGGGAAGTAAAGGCAAGCAATGTTTTTAACGCAGAATGTGGGGTTACCACAAATATAAAAGCTACAAGTGAAATAAAAGTCCTTTTTGCAAATTCAAATACCGATTTATTTTCAACCCCCAAACCCGAAGCCCTAATTTCAAGAATTTTAGAAATAGCCACCCAAGAAAACGATCTCGTGTGTGATTTTTTTGCCGGGAGCGGGACGACTTGCGCGGTGGCGCACAAAATGAAACGCCGCTACATTGGCATCGAGCAAATGGACTATATAGAAACTATCACTAAAGAAAGGTTGAAAAAAGTCATAGAGGGAGAGCAAGGGGGCATTTCTAAAAAATGCGGTTTTAAAGGGGGCGGGAGTTTTGTCTATGCTGAATTAAAAGAAGTGAATTTAGAGATTAAAAAACAAATCCTTAACGCTAAAAGCGCGAGCGAATGCTTAAAAATCTTTAACGATTTAAATAAGCGCATTTTAAAACGCGCCGATTGTGAGACTGATCGCATTAATAGCGAAGAGTTCCAAAATCTAGATTTAAAAGAGCAACAAGAGATTTGTTGCAAGCTTTTAGATTCTAACGAAGACTATTTAAACCTGGGCGATATTGACGAAGATACATGGGAGATAGATGATAGCACTAAAAAATACAATGAAATTTTTTATAGTTAAGCCTTTAATATTTCTTAGCGTTGTTAAGATACTTGGGCAATTCGTTTAGCTCAGTGTTTTTATTGTTTTTAAAAACCACTTGTTTTTCAATTCGCTCATATTCTTTGCAATCCTTTCTCATCTCGTTTAAGGGATACTTTTGATTGTCGTTAGGGATGTAAAAACATTCGCTTTTAGCGTTATCGTAGCTATCCGTTAGGCTTGTATCATAATGGTACCAAAAGCCGCTAGGGATAGCGATGTTTTTAGAGCTAAAGGTTTTATAACCTTGTTTGATGATGGTGAGTTCTTCAACTAAAACTTGATGGTATTTTCTAGCCAAATTGCGCCCCTCTTTTTCCACCAATAAAACAGAATGCCTGTTAGTGTTTTTGGCTTCAGGGGTGATATTAGTCATTCTGTAAGTCTCTCTTAAAGGGTTAGACGCAAAATCAAAAGAAGCGTCGTTCGCCACAAAATGCCCTCTGTCAAAACCGCTTTTTGTGTAGTCTTTTGTCGTGGCTTGCTGATACTCGGCTAATCGTGTGTCCGTTTTAAACTCGTAGCGTTTTTCAATATTGTTTTTATCCACCAAATCCCCAAACAACACGCTCACGCCATAAATAGGGTTTTTTAACTCGCTAGAATAACACACCGAATAGAAATTATTTTTTAAGACTTTGCAATCAATGTCAGTGAGCATGCCATTAGCGTTATAGATTTTAGTGGGATTAGCGCCATTGACTTGCGTTTTGATTTCATTAAGCTTTTTAGTGGTGTAGCTGTTGATAGCTTTAGAAAAATTATCCAGCATGCCCGCTTGGAGCCAACTCATAGCGATCAGGCTATAGAGCAAGTTTTTAAAGATTTTCATGTTTCACTCCTTTTTGATAGCGTGAATATTACAACAATATTTTCAATAGTTGATTTTTTGATTTTTTCTATTTTGTGGCGGTTTGTTGAGAATGGACGCCTACTGCGATTAAGAAGCGGCTATCCTTATTGAAACAAAGTTAAAAAATTAAACTTTTACATGAACTCCTGGAGTTTATTCGCTTGCGCCATCCATTCTGCAAGGCTTTCATAGTCGTTATTTTCTATCCAAGTCTTAGCTTGCGCGATTTCTTTTTCGCATTTTTGGATCGCTTCTAAGACATTGTCTCGGTTTTGTTTGAAAATATCCTTCCACATTAAAGGCGAGCTTTTAGACAAACGGCTCATATCCCTAAAGCCCCCACCCGCTAAAGATAGAATCATCTCTGGGTCGTTTTGCTTTAAAACGCTATTGGCTAACGCATAGCTCAAAACATGGGGCAAATGGCTGATATAAGCCACATGGGTGTCATGCTCGTTGGATTTCATCTTAATCAAGTGCGCTTTAATGCCTAAAAAGATTTCTTTAGCGATTTCTACTTGCTCAATCCCTGAATCTTCTAAATCGCACAATATCACCAAAGCGTTTTCATACAGCCCTTTGACGCTCGCTTTAGGGCCATAAAACTCTGTCCCGCACATGGGGTGCGCGGCGATGAAATTTTGACGGATGCTTTTAGGGATATTGCGAATGATTTGCACTTTAGCACCCCCTAAATCAATGATTGTTGCGCTTTTTTTGATAGGAGTCATTTTTTTCAAACATTCAATGATACCCTCAACCGGAATGGCCAAAAAAATCACATCGCATTCTAAAATCTTTTCAAATTCCACGCATTCATCTACAAGCCCCAAAGTCAAAGCCAATTTAGCATGCAAAGCGTTATGATCATAGCCTATAACGCTTTTAAAACGCCCCCATTCTTGTAAGGCTAGCCCTAAACTGCCCCCCATAAGCCCTAAACCAATAATGCCTGCTTTCATGCCAAATTCTAAAGTAAGGTTTTTTCCAACACTTCAGCGATGTTTTTCACCGCAACGATGTTTAAATTCTCTCGCACTTCAGTAGGGATCTCATCTAAATCCCTTTCGTAATTTTTAACAGGAATGAGGGCGGTTTTAATGCCAGCTTTAAAAGCAGCGATCAATTTTTCTTTCAAACCCCCTATGGGTAAAACTTCCCCGCTCAAAGTCAATTCGCCCGTCATTGCCACATCGCTTCTTGTGGCTTTGTCGCACAAAATGCTTGCAATCACGCTCGCCATAGCGATCCCAGCGCTTGGCCCGTCTTTAGGCGTAGCCCCCTCAGGGACATGCAAATGCAAATCGTAAGCGTTATAAACCTTTAGCGCTTTTTTCTTTTTCTTGCCCTCTGTGTCGGGCTCGCTAGGGATTTTGGGGGCTTTTAATTTTTCTTCATCTAACAAGACTTTAACGACAGAAAAAGCGATGAGAGCGGATTCTTTCATCACATCGCCTAAACTCCCGGTGAGTTTCAATTCCCCCTTGCCCCTGATTTTAAGCGCTTCAATTTTAAGCACATCACCGCCTACTGGCGTCCATGCCAAGCCATTGACAATACCGATTTTATTTTCTTTATCTATGGGGTCAATTTCAAACACCATGCGCTCTAAATACTCTTTAAGGTTATTGGGCGTGATAGAGATGCAAAAATCTTTATTTTCATCTCTTTTTTCGTTTCCCTTACTTTCGTCTTTTTGATCTTCGTCTTTTTTATTCTCGTTTCTTTTGGTTCGCCCTTTTTTGTGTTCGTTGCTTTCTAGGTATTGTAAAGCCACCTTGCGCATAATCGTTGCGATTTGTCTTCGTAAATCCCTAACGCCCGCTTCTCTGGTGTATTTTTCAATAATGAGTTTCAAACACTCATGGCTAATATTGACTTCACTAGGTTTTAAGGCGTGCTTTTCTAATTCTTGGGGGATGAGGTAGTTTTTAGCGATTTCTTCTTTTTCGCTAGGCGTGTAGCTGGACACGCTGATAAATTCCATTCTGTCTCTTAAAGGGGCCGGAATCCTATCCACATTGTTAGCAGTGGCGATAAAAATCACTTGCGACAAATCAATGCTGAAATTCGCATAATGATCCCTAAAGGCAACATTTTGTTCAGGATCTAAAATCTCTAACAAAGCGCTCGCTGGATCACCCCTAACGCTCCTATCCACTTTATCAATTTCATCTAAAACCATGACCGGGTTCATTTTTTTAGCTTCAATAAGCCCTTGGACAATGCGCCCAGGCATTGAGCCTATATAAGTGCGTCTGTGGCCTCTCAATTCATTCACATCTTCTAAACCCCCTAAAGCGATCCGAACCAAGGGGCGCTCTATCGCTTTAGCGATGGAATTGGCTAAGCTTGTTTTACCCACGCCAGGAGGCCCATAAAAACATAAAATCGTGCCTTTAGCTTTGTCCTTTTTTTCTGGTTTTTTCTTGTGGCGCATTTCTAAAAGCTGCATGGTGGCAAAGTATTCCACAATGCGCTCTTTAGGCCTTTTTAAGGAATAATGATCGTTGTCTAGTTGATCTTTGACATGCTTAATGTCAAGCGCTTTTTTTTCATATTGCCCAAAAGGCACATCTAGCATGGTTTCAATATAATTTTGTAAAGTCGCGCTATCAGAGCTGTCCGCATGAGTTCGGCTCAATCGGTCAATTTGCTTTTTAATCTCTTTAAACGCTTCTTCTTTTAAAAAAGGCTTGATGCTTTCTAATTTTTGGTAGTATTGGTTTAAATCTTCATCTCGTTGTTTGTCTGTGCCAAGCTCTTTTTGGATTTGCTTGAGCTGCTCTTTTAAGAAATATTCCTTATTGACTTGCTCCATTTTTTGATGGACTTTGGATTTGATTTCTTTTTGGAGTTTTTGGGTTTTAGTCTCTTCTATGACAATATCAATCAAATCCAATAAGCGCTGTTCGGTGTTGTTGTTGGCAAAAAGAGAATAGGCTTGATCTTTTTTCAAGTGCAAAGCCGCTGCGATTAAATCAGCGATGCGGTTAGGATCGTCATTATCTTCTAAAGCTTTGATGAGATCCGGGGGGAAAAGCGAGCTGACATTGGCTAGAGTGATCACTTTTTCTTTCAACACTTCCACGATCGCTTGAATGTTTTCTTTATCGTATTCTAAATATTCAATAGGGCTTATTTGGGCTTCCAAAAAGCCTTGTTCGTTTTCCTTAGCAGGCTCTAAAATACGCCCTTTAGCGATACCATTAAAAAGCAATTTCACGCGCCCGTTAGGCATGTTGGCTTCACGCATGACAGAGCCAATCACCCCCACATCATAATAAGGGGCTTCGTTGTCGTTCAATTTGTCTTTTTGGCATGCAATAAAGACTAACGATTTGTTGTTTTTAGCGTAAGTTACCGCCTTGATGCTCGCGTTATTTTGCAAGAAAATAGGGGCTATCATAAAGGGGTATAAAAAAGTGTCTTCTTCTACCAATAAAGGCAGAGTTTTAGGAAAATCTTCAGTCATTTTTCATCTCTCTGTTATAATTTGTATGGTTTGAAATATCCTACCAATCAAAAATTAACACATACCAAGGCATGTGCGATGGCTTAGGCTTAGTCTCTTTTTCTAAAGTTTCATCTATCCTTTCTAAATAGCGTTTCACGCCCTCAGGTTTATGGCGTTTTTTATAAACATTCGCGATCGCGCGATTGAGCTCATTTTGCCCTAAAATGAATTTGATTTGCATGTATTCCACATAGGGGCGGTAACGGCTGTTAGGGTATTTTTCTATAAATTCGCCCAAACTCACAATGGAATTAGAGATAAATTCCTGGTCTTTAGAATGGTTTTTAAAAGCGTAATAATGCGATTGCAGTTTCAAAAAGGTCAAATAATCCACATTGTCTTTCGTCCCAAAACGCTTGATGTATTCATCAAAATAAAAAGACGCTAAGACATATTCTTTCTTTTTCATGTGCGCTTGCCCTAAGGCTAGCATGGCTTCTGGGACAAGGGGGGAGTTGATGTGTTCGCTTTGTAAGGAAGAATAGTAATTGTCCGCTGTTTCTAAATTAGCAAAAAGGATTTCTCTCAAAATCCCTTGATACCAAAAGATCGCCGGTTTGTTGTATTCATCTTTTTTTTTCTTTTTGTTCGCGCAACCCGTACCGATAACAAGAATTGCCATTGTGATCAAGAAAAATGTTTTAAAATGTTTTAAATGCATGCCACCTGTCTTGTAAAAATCAAATTTTTTAAAAATAACTTTCATTGTATTCAAATTTATTTTTTCTTCGCTTTCTTAATCCCGTTGTATATTTTAAAGACCATTTCTCCAATCATACACACCGCACCAAAAATGCACCACCCATCGCTATAATTAGACTTACTAGAATTATTTTTCTTAATTTGTGGTTTTATTTTACTCATCTCATCGCTCCTTGTTTTATTTTATAATGGTTTGGTTAAACTTTTATCATCGTTAAGTCTTTGAGATTATACCCAAAACTAGCAAAAATTGATTTTACCAAAATTGTTTGATATAATACAGCGTTTTAATTTAGAAAACATTGAACGCTGGTTTTAAGGCGGTCTCTATTCTTTAAGGAGAAGATTTTGTGCTTTTTTAAAGGGAATGCAATCGCCTATGATTTTTGATGTGAAAGCGCCTATTTTAGGGTTTGAAACCATTCATAAAATGCGTTTGCAAAAGATTGATGAAATCTTTTTACGCTTGAATAGTGCAGAAGAAAATTCTGTCGTGTCTTTCACGCTGGTCAATCCCTTCGCTCTAAGAAAATACGAGTTTGAAGTGCCTACCCCCTTAAAAATCCTTTTAGAATTAGAGGGAGCCAAGAGCGTGTTAGTCGCTAATATCATGGTCGTTCAAACCCCCATTGAGCTTTCTACGGTGAATTATCTAGCCCCTTTAATTTTCAATTTTGACAAGCAGCTCATGGGGCAAGTGGTTTTGGATTCTAACAAATACCCACACTATCATTTAAGGGAAAATATTTTAAGCCACACGCATGAATGATGCATGAAAATACAAATAATGTTTAAAAAGCTATTTTAAACTTATTTTTAACGCATGGATGGTTTTTGCAAAAGACAAGCGAGCGGTTTCTTATGGTATAATAGCGGTTATTTTTTAGAATAACCAACGCTAAAAATGGCGCTTTAGTCTAATTCAAAACAAGGAGTTTATTTTTATGGAACAAAACCATCAAAACTTACAATCCCCATTTTTTATAGAACACATCTTACAAATTCTACCGCACCGCTATCCCATGCTCTTAATAGATAGAGTCGTGGAGTTAGAGGCCAATCAAAAAATTGTCGCTTATAAGAATATCACTTTCAATGAAGACGTGTTTAACGGGCATTTCCCTAATAAGCCCATTTTCCCAGGCGTTTTAATCGTAGAGGGCATGGCGCAAACGGGAGGGTTTTTGGCTTTCACTAGCTTGTGGGGGTTTGACCCTGAAATAGCCAAAACAAAAATCGTGTATTTCATGACCATTGATAAGGTTAAATTCCGCATTCCGGTAACCCCGGGCGATAGATTAGAATACCATTTGGAAGTTTTAAAGCATAAGGGCATGATCTGGCAAGTGGGCGGCACGGCTCAAGTGGATGGCAAGGTGGTCGCTGAAGCTGAATTGAAAGCCATGATCGCAGAGAGAGAATAAAATGAGTAAGATTGCAAAAACAGCCATCATTTCTCCTAAGGCTGAGATCAATAAGGGCGTAGAAATTGGGGAATTTTGCGTGATTGGGGATGGCGTCAAACTGGATGAAGGCGTGAAACTCCATAATAATGTAACCTTACAAGGGCATACTTTCATTGGGAAAAACACCGAAATTTTCCCTTTTGCGGTTTTAGGCACACCACCTCAAGATTTAAAATACAAAGGCGAATACAGCGAATTGATTATTGGAGAAGACAATCTTATCCGTGAATTTTGCATGATAAACCCTGGCACTGAAGGGGGGATTAAAAAAACCATTATTGGGGATAAAAACCTGCTCATGGCGTATGTGCATGTCGCGCATGATTGCGTGATTGGCAATCGTTGTATTTTGGCTAACGGCGTAACTTTAGCAGGGCATATTGAAATAGGCGATTATGTCAATATCGGCGGTCTTACCGCAATCCATCAATTTGTGCGCATCGCTAAAGGGTGCATGATAGCCGGTAAAAGCGCTTTAGGCAAAGATGTGCCTCCTTATTGCACTGTAGAGGGCAATCGCGCTTTTATTAGGGGGTTGAACCGCCACAGGATGCGCCAATTATTAGAGAGTAAGGATATTGATTTCATCCATGCACTTTATAAAAGGCTGTTTCGCCCCGTCCCCTCTTTAAGAGAGAGCGCTAAATTAGAGTTAGAAGAACATGCCAATAACCCTATTGTAGAAGAAATTTGCTCTTTTATTTTAGCGAGTTCTAGGGGCGTGGCGTATAAGTCAAGCGAATATTCTAGCGAAGAAAAACAAGAGGATTAAAATGAACGAAACGCTTTATTGCAGTTTTTGCAAAAAACCAGAATCCAGAGATCCCAAAAAACGCCGCATTGTCTTTGCGAGCAATTTGAATAAAGACGTGTGCGTGTGCGAATATTGCATTGATGTGATGCATGGGGAATTGCATAAATACGACAGAACGGATTCTTTATTAGCGCTCAAAAGAGACCGATTAAGGAGAATGGAATCCAGCGCTTATGAAGAAGAGTTTTTGCTCTCCCGCATTCCAGCCCCTAAAGAGCTTAAGGCGGTTTTGGATAATTATGTGATAGGGCAAGAGCAGGCCAAAAAGGTTTTCTCGGTAGCCGTGTATAATCATTACAAGCGCTTATCTTTTAAAGAAAAGCTCAAAAAACAAGACAACCAAGACAGCAATATGGAATTAGAGCATTTAGAAGAAGTGGAGTTGAGCAAGTCTAATATCTTATTGATTGGGCCTACAGGATCAGGAAAGACTTTAATGGCGCAAACTTTAGCCAAGCATTTGGATATTCCTATCGCCATTAGCGATGCGACTAGCCTAACTGAAGCGGGTTATGTGGGCGAAGATGTGGAAAATATCCTTACAAGGTTGTTGCAAGCGAGCGATTGGAATGTCCAAAAAGCCCAAAAAGGCATTGTGTTTATTGATGAGATTGATAAAATCAGCCGCTTGTCAGAAAACCGCTCCATCACTAGAGACGTTTCTGGCGAGGGCGTGCAGCAAGCGTTGTTGAAAATCGTTGAAGGTTCTTTAGTGAATATCCCTCCCAAAGGCGGCAGAAAGCACCCTGAAGGCAATTTCATTCAAATTGACACGAGCGATATTTTATTCATTTGTGCCGGAGCGTTTGACGGGTTAGCTGAAATCATTAAAAAACGCACCACGCAAAATGTGTTGGGCTTCACCCAAGAAAAGATGAGCAAAAAAGAGCAAGAAGCGATCTTGCATTTAGTCCAAACCCATGACTTAGTAACCTATGGGCTTATCCCTGAGCTTATTGGCCGCTTGCCCGTTTTAAGCACGCTAGATAGCATCAGTTTAGAAGCGATGGTGGATATTTTGCAAAAACCTAAAAACGCGCTCATCAAGCAATACCAACAACTTTTCAAAATGGATGAAGTGGATTTGATTTTTGAAGAAGAAGCCATTAAAGAAATCGCTCAACTCGCATTAGAAAGAAAAACCGGGGCTAGGGGCTTAAGGGCGATCATTGAAGATTTTTGTTTGGATATTATGTTTGATTTACCCAAGCTTAAGGGATCGGAAGTGCGTATCACTAAAGATTGTGTTTTAAAACAGGCTGAACCTTTGATCATCGCTAAAACGCATTCTAAAATCCTTCCTTAAGGGATACGCTTATAAATTTAATAATAAAGGATTAGAAAGAGCATGATTTTTAGCAAATTAATCGGTCTGTTTTCGCATGATATTGCCATAGATTTAGGCACGGCTAACACGATCGTGTTGGTTAAAGGGCATGGCATTATTATCAATGAGCCTTCTATTGTAGCGGTGCGCATGGGATTGTTTGATTCTAAAGCTTATGATATTTTGGCAGTGGGGAGCGAGGCTAAAGAAATGCTAGGTAAAACCCCTAACAGCATCAGAGCGATCCGCCCCATGAAAGATGGCGTGATCGCTGATTATGACATTACCGCTAAAATGATCCGCTACTTCATTGAAAAAGCGCACAAACGAAAGACATGGATTCGCCCGCGCATCATGGTGTGCGTGCCTTATGGGTTGACAAGCGTGGAAAGGAATGCGGTTAAAGAGAGCGCTTTGAGCGCGGGGGCTAGAGAAGTCTTTTTGATTGAAGAGCCTATGGCAGCCGCGATCGGGGCAGGCTTGCCGGTCAAAGAGCCTCAAGGGAGTTTGATTGTAGATATAGGCGGAGGCACGACTGAAATTGGCGTGATTAGTTTGGGGGGGTTGGTGCTTTCTAAAAGCATTAGAGTGGCCGGGGATAAATTGGATCAAAGCATCGTGGAATACATCCGTAAAAAATTCAATTTATTGATAGGCGAGCGCACCGGCGAAGAGATTAAGATTGAAATCGGTTGCGCGGTCAAACTAGATCCACCCCTAACGATGGAAGTGTCAGGGAGGGATCAAGTGAGCGGGTTGTTGCACACGATTGAATTGAGCTCTGATGATGTGTTTGAAGCCATTAAAGATCAGATAAGAGAAATCTCTAGCGCTTTAAGGAGCGTGCTTGAAGAAGTGAAGCCGGATTTAGCCAGAGATATTGTGCAAAATGGCGTGGTGCTTACCGGCGGTGGGGCTTTGATTAAAGGATTAGACAAGTATTTAAGCGATATGGTTAAACTCCCTGTGTATGTGGGCGAAGAGCCTTTATTGGCGGTAGCCAAAGGCACAGGCGAAGCTATACAAGATTTGGATTTACTCAGCCGTGTGGGTTTTAGTGAATAATGCATGCGCTTTTATTTCAAATTCCTTTGGCTTTTAGGGATTTTTCTTATTTTTTATTTTTTAGACATTAAAGGCAGCTCTTCTTATATCAGCGACAGAGTTAAAAACGCCTTGATGAGCGCGAAAAACAGCTTATCAGATAACATTCAAGCGTATTTTTTTCAAGCCAAAAACATTAAAGAATTTCAAAAAGAACGCCTGGTTTTAGAAGCTTTAAAACTAGAAAACGCCGACTTGAAAGAGCGCTTAAATAGCGTGTATCCTTTAGAAAGTAAAGAGCCAAAAATGACTTATACCCCCACTTTTATGACTTCCTTTATCAGTTTGGAAGACACGCACAGCGTTTCTCTCAACCCTATTATCAATTTAGAAGAAAATAAGATTTATGGCCTTGTTTCTAACAATCAAGCCATAGGCATTGCGGTGCTAGAAAAAGGGCGTTTGAACGGGTTTTTGAACGCCCACAAGCGGTGCGCTTATAGCGTGATGGTAGGTAAAAATCAAGCGTTAGGTTTTATAGGGACGAATTTCAGGCAAGAGTTAGTCGTGGAGTTTATTGTCCCAAGCGCTGAAATCAATATAGGCGATCAAGTGCTAACAAGCGGGCTGGATGGGATTTTTGGAGCGGGGGTGTTTGTGGGCGAAGTTTTAAGTATTGAAGATCATTACACTTATAAAAGCGCGGTGTTGAAAAACGCTTTTTTAAGCAACGCTAAACTTTTAAGGCATGTGTTTTTGAGCGATGTGAAAAACTAGCACGGATAAAGGGGCAAATAAGCGCGTTTTTAACCCCTTTCAATTAAAGCTAATTTAAATTTTTAAGGTTAGAAAAAAATCTTTTAATTCCCTTTTTTGGATCCAGTAATCCCTATAACCCTCCGGTGGCACTTTATTGCTATTGTTATAAAATTTTAAAACCACTTTGATTTTGAAATGGGGATTATCTTTAGGGTTAAAAATCTTATCTTTAAAAAGTTTGTTATACCAATCTGCCTTACCCTCGTAAGCAGTGTATTCGATCCCTTTAGGGTCAATGAAGCAAATGATCTGCGTGTCGCCTTTTTGCAACCAAAAGATGAAATCAGGGAAAAATTTCCTTTCTGTAGCGCAGTTGTCTATATAAGGGATAAACAAATTGTCTAAATGTTCATCAATCTTACTGAACGCCCAAAAATCGTAGTTTTTTTGCAGCGTTTCTATCGTTTCAGTTTCTTGCAACTCTTTTAAAAAATCAATTTCGCTTTCTACTTTAACGACATGCTTAAGCCAGTCGCAGTTTTTGGCTTTAATGAGTGGGGTGTAGTAATGCTCTTTGAATTTTAACAGCTCTGCACCATCAAGTTTAAAAGCCTTATCTTGTTTGTGCTTGTCTGTATCATAAGGATCAATCTCGCCTTGCACGATTTTTATTCTTAAAGTTTCTTTGTCCAAAGGTGCATACTCTTTCACTTCTTGGATGGTTTTAACTAACGCTTCCTTTTTATCCGCCTTAACTTTAATCCTTTTAAAATGCACGATTTTTTCATTATCTAGGGCGTTAAATTCGTCTTTAGGCACTTTTTGATTAGGGTAGAGCTTGCCTTTAATTTCAGAAATCATGTAATCCAAATCCTTATAATGCCAGTTTAATTCTATCTTAAAGTGCTTTTTTTGTATCATGTCTTTTAACAGTGCGTAATCTTTAGGGTCATAAAATTCATGCTTTAAAATAAAATGTTTTTCGCTCATAAGATTAAAATACTCTTTTAAATCCTTAAAATTTTTTTCGCTCATTTTAAACGAAGTGCTTTTATCAAGTTTAAGAGCGTTGGTTTGTTCTTTCCGGTAGCAAGGCACGAATAAGGCGTGGTTTATGCGCGTTTTGTCTAATTTAATCTCACGCCAAGAACCTCTCTCGCTCCTATTGTCATTCTCTTTTTGGATCTTTAAAATCGTTTCAAGGCTTGCATGGTTAGTGGGTATGATAAAAAGCGTTTCTAACATTGCAGCGTTTGGTTTCAAGTCGTTTTTAATGGCTTCATCTATGTCTAAATACGCTAACCTTTGGCGTTGGTTTTTGACGCTTTCAATCCTCACGCCCCTACCAAAAGATTGTTGCACCAACTTTTTAGCCTCATCAAGCCCTATATTTAAAAATAAAATCACGCTAGGCCTTGTGCTATCCCAGCCGGTATCAAAAGAGCGAGACCCCACTAAAATATTGATACTGCTCTTATCAATCTGGCTGAAATAACTCTCTTCTTTATAGCTCAAATTCTTACTCACCACTTTCACGCTCTTTAATTTCTCATGAATCCATTCTGTAATATCGCCTATTTTAATCAAGCAAAAGACTTTGTCGCTAGTGTTGAGCTTGAAAGCGATTTCTTGCTTGTTGTTAGGGTTAATGATGACTTCAATACGCCCATTACTAGCATAAAAAATTTCTTCTTTTAGGCCTTTAAAATCCATATCGCTTAAACCCTCTTTAAAAATCTTAATTTTATAGTCTTTATCTTTGTCACCGCTAAAAAGAAATTCCGGATCCTCTAATTCCTCTAATAAATCGTCTTTAGCCTTTAAAAAATCGCTCTCATCGTCATTTTCAATCACGCGCACTAAAGTTTTGAAAAACATTTCCGCATCGCTGTTTTCCACATTCACAGAATGCGTGAACACGAGCATTAAAGGGTCATGAAAATAGCCTTCTGTTTTATAGCGTTTTTGCATGCCTAAAAGCAATAACCCCTTTAAAAGTGCGATTTCTTTTTCCCTATCGTTTAAATCTTTTAATTCCCTAAAAGAATTCAAGTTGTTTTTCTTCAATAAAATAGATTCTTTACCATAGCCAAGCTTCACCCACTCGCCCACGCTCAAATTATACACCGAAGTGATGAGATCGCTCTCTTCGGTGAAAGTGGCACTGAAATTGAATAAAAACCCCCTTTGAGACAGCAGACTAAAAATGGCTTGCCTTTTGCTCTCAGCCTTACTCCCCTTATGCGCTTCATCTAAAATCACATAATTTTCCCCATTATCCCAACGATCCTTATAGTTTAAAAGGTTTTCCTTGCTTTCTTCATCGCTCATTAAATCCGCGCGGTAATAAAAAAGAGCGATTTTTTTCATTCCTTTAAAACAATTGTTTGAAGCGTGATAAAAATCCTCATTCTCAACGCTTTTAAGGTTTTTGAAATCAATTTGTTTGGAATAGTCCTTACCCCGGTTGTATTTTTCAATTTCTTTTTCAAATTGTTTGATCAAATGCTCATTGGCGCTAAAAAACATGATATTTTTCTTAGGGATCAAACCCATTTCCATAGCCACGCCTAAAAGCTCTACAAGCTTGATAATGACAATCGTTTTACCGCTCCCTGTAGCCATGTAAAAAGCTAAGCGGTTGATAAAGTTTTCAAACTTCACGCAACCATTTTCCACTTTAAAAGAGTTTCTTAACAAATCGTTGAGTTTCTTTTTAGTGAAATCGCAGTTAGCGAACGAGTAATGCCTTTGATAAAAAGCGTAAAATTCTTTTTTATTTTCTTTAAAATCTTTAAAATAAGCGGTAAGCATTCTAAAAGCGTTGATCAAAGCTTGTTGTTGGTAATCTAAAAGCTCTTTATTACTATCAAAGCTTTTAAAGTCCAGCATTTCTAACGGATCGTTAATCTCGTTAATATTCAATTCCTCTTCAGCGAGTTTTTGAGCGACAAAAATTTCATTATTCCTTACTTCTTGTTTTTTCTTTGCCATTATTTTTCCTTACCAAATGAGCGCTTCTTTTAAGGCTTTTAAAATCTCTACTTCTTTATCATTCCCTTTAAATTTCACCACTTTTTCATTGAAAAACTCCACTCCAACGCCGTGTAAATTTTCTAAAGTTTCTTTAATATCCACGCCCATTTTTTCTAGTGCTTCTATATTGAGCGTGTAAGATTCGTTCTTACGCTCCACTAAATCGCTGTATTGTTCATCATACGCTAGGGGTTTGTCATTGTCTTCATACTTGATTTTTCTTAAAATCTCTTCATAGCTTTCCAATTCATAAACTTTGATTGCCCCACCTCCATTAAATCCTTTAAGCGCGCCGCTTTTAAAACCGCCTATAACCTTTTTAAGACGAGGCAAAATCACGCGCTCAAAATGCTCCCCCATTTCAATACCGATATACTTCCTCTTCAACTTGTGTGCTACCGCGCAAGTCGTCCCGCTCCCAGCGAAAAAATCGCACACGATAGAGTTTTCGTTACTGCTCGCTTTGATTATCCTTTCTAGCAATTTTTCCGGTTTTTGGGTTAAATTTTCATCACTTTTTACCCTTTCGGTTGAAGTAGAACCGATGATAGCTATATTCCATAAAGTATCTACATAACGCTCATGAGATAATTCATAAATAACCTTACCATTTTCATCTCTTGCTCTCATATTTTTACCATCCCGCCCTTCTCGTTTGCTTAAAAGGACTGGCTCGCTTCTTGGCTCTTTTTGTCTATAGAAAATATATTCTTCACCTTTAGAATAATTTAAAATTGTTTCGGTATTTTTAGCAAAACTATTACCACTGTTTGCCATTTTATTAGAGTAATACCATATAATTTCATTCCTAAAATTTTCTTTACCAAAAATATCATTAAGTAGCATACGCCCCAAATAATTCGCATTGTTATCCAAATGTAAATAGAAGCTTCCTTGATGGCTTAAAAAATCATAAGCGAGTTGCAAGCGGTTATGCATAAGGCTTAGCCATGTGCTATCTTGAAACCTGTCTATGTAAGCAAAATCGCTACCGGTATTAAAGGGCGGATCAATATAAATGCAATCAATGGCTTCTTTATAGCGGTTTTTAAGGGAGTTTAGGGCTTGGTAGTTTTCGCTTTTAATGAGCGTGCCATTGATTTCATTTTCATTGAATAAGCTTTTAACCTCTTCTTCTAAATCTTTAAAATAGAGAGTGTCTAGGGGCAAAAACTCGTTTTCTAAAAGGTTGTCTGCGATCTCTAAATTCAAGTCTTGCCATTCTTTAACTTGTTTGGGGTAGTTTGGGTGGCTTGTGATTTTATTCAAATCGTAGTTTTTAGCTTTGAGTCTGTCTAGGCTTACGATGAAATGCGAGTTTAACACAAAGCGGGGTTTGTTCCAGATCTTACAGAGTTCGTTTTCAAATTCGCTCACTAACACAATCACTTCTAAAGCCACTTCTTTAATGGTGTTGATTTCATCAAGGCGTTCTTTAGTAAAAACGCTGATTTCTTTAAAAAGGTATTCAAACAGATACAAATCCAATTGCTCTTTTAAAAACCCTAGCGCGTTTTTATGGATGAAATAATCCATGCTGCCTTGCTTTTTGAATTTCACCAACGCTTTTTTTAAAATTTCTTCATCAAGTTTGACGCCTTGATTGGAGCATTCTTTGAGGATTTCATTCGTTTTTGTTTGAGTCCCCTTGCTGCTGAGCGTAACGCTAAAATTTAAGGTGTTAGTTTTTGTGTCTGTATCTTTTAAATCAAAGACTAACTCTACTTTTTCATTATATTTTTTGCTTTCTAGTGAAGAAGCGTCAAAATTAAAAAGAATACCCTCTAATTCAAAGCAAAAATCCTTATAAATCGTTTCGCTTTTCACGTAATAGAGATCTTTAGTTTTATAAAATAAAGCGGTGTCTTTTTTAAGGGAGCATTTTTCATAATCGCTTTTAGTGTAAAGGCTGTCATAAAGGGGCGTGTCGTTGAAATAAATCCCTCCATTAGCGCTGAAATAACGCTTGAAAAAGCTATAGAGTTTGTCAAACAATTCTTCTTTGAGATCGTTGTTGTCTTGGCATTTTGAATCAATGAGTTTTTTTAATTCTTGTTTTTTATGGTGGTAATACCGGCTTTTAGCCTTCATGAGGTTGATCATGCCATTTTTCATTGCTCTAGGGCTAGAATCTAAAAGGCTTTCTGGCTGGTCTTCAATCTTAACGCCTATGAAAAGGTTTTCTAAAACTTCATAAAATTTAGCTTCGTTTGTTTTCATTATCACGCTCCTTAAAATATGAAAGGGTATTATAACGATGATTATCTTATTAAAAGTTTAGCATCCATGTTGCAGAGCGTTAATCAGATTGGCTTATTGAATATTTTAGATTACCTTGACTGACTCATTTTTTTAAAATACCCCCATTTCATTGTAAAATTCTTTCATGTGAAATTTATTAAGTTTTTAATAAAAGGTAAAAATAAGATTGAATATCAATAAAGTGTTTTATCATAGCAGCACTAACATGCATGAAGCGCTAGATAATAGCGTGGATTTAATCATCACAAGCCCGCCTTATTTCAACATTAAAGATTACACGAAAAATGGCACACAAGATTTACAGCATTCAACCCAACATGTTGAAGATTTAGGGGCGTTGGAAAAATATGAAGATTACCTTTTAGGTCTTTTAAAAGTTTGGCATGAATGTTATAGGGCGCTAAAACCCAATGGTAAGCTATGCATTAATGTGCCTTTAATGCCTATGCTTAAAAAGGTTTTAAACACGCACTATAACCGCCATATTTTTGATTTGCATGCTGATATCCAACACTCTATTTTGCATGATTTAAACAACATGCTAGAAAACAAGCCTAAAATATTTTTATTAGATGTCTATATTTGGAAACGCACAAATCCTACTAAAAGATTGATGTTTGGGAGCTACCCTTATCCTAGAAATTTTTATGCACAAAATACTATAGAATTTATTGGCGTGTTTGTCAAAGACGGCAAGCCCAAACAACCCACAGAAGTGCAAAAAGAGCAAAGCCAATTGACTCAAGAGGAGTGGCTGGAATTTACCAAACAAATTTGGGAAATCCCAATCCCTAATAAAAACGATCTTGCTTTTGGTAAGCATGCGGCTTTAATGCCGGCTGAATTGGCAAGGCGTTTGATTAGATTGTATAGTTGCGTGGGCGATGTGGTGCTAGATCCATTTAGCGGGAGCGGGACAACCTTAAGAGAAGCAAAACTTTTGAAAAGGAATTTTATAGGTTATGAACTCTATGAAAATTATAAGCCCTTGATTGAGCAAAAATTAGGAAACTTGTTTGATTTTGAATAAGATTTATATAGAAGATGTTTTCACATTTTTAGACAAACTGGAAGATAAAAGCGTTGATTTAGCCATTATTGACCCTCCTTACAATCTCAAAATTGCTTCATGGGATAGTTTTAAAAATGACGAAGAATTTTTAACATTTTCTTACGCTTGGATTGATAAAATGCTGCCCAAAATCAAAGACATAGGGAGTTTTTATCTCTTTAATACCCCCTTTAATTGCGCTTTATTTTTAGCGTATTTATGTCAAAAAAAAGTGCATTTTTTAAACTTTATCACTTGGGTCAAAAAAGATGGGTTTGCTAACGCCAAAAAGCGTTATAACCACGCGCAAGAAAGCATTTTATTTTATAGCATGCATAAGAAAAATTACACTTTTAATGCCGATGAAGTTCGCATTGCTTATGAATCCACTGAACGCATCAAACACGCTCAAAGCAAAGGGATTTTAAAGAACAACAAACGCTGGTTCCCTAACCCTAAGGGCAAATTATGCCTTGATGTGTGGGAGATCACTTCACAAAGGCATGTTGAAAAAGAGAATGGCAAAATCCTTAAGCCCAAACACCCTAGCATTAAGCCCAAAATTCTCATTGAACGCATGATAAAGGCTAGCTCTAATGAAAACGATTTGATTTTAGACTTATTTAGCGGCAGTGGCATGACTAGCTTAGTAGCTAAAAGTTTGGGGCGTAATTTTATAGGGTGTGAAACCCATGCTGAATATGTGCATGAGAATTTGGAAATGTTTAGGCATAATGAATACAAATAAAAAGGATATTTAACATGCCAAAAATAGAAGAAATTTTGCAAGAAATCACACAGCTTGATCCTAGTAAAGAGTGTTTGAAATTTTTAGTTAATCGCATAAAAGCCCTGATTATAGGGGCTTGCACTTATCCCAACACAACCGTTACGATCAAAATAAAATTAAAATTATTATTCAAGCTATTTTTAATGAAGTGGGAGAGGATTTTTTACAAATTCGCACTACCGACATGAGCAAACGCCCTAGCAATATAGCAAGCGAAGAGGTTTATGCAAAAGTGGTAGATAATATCTGCAAGTCTGAAATAGCTCAAGATAATTTAGGAAAAAAGAATCAAGTAACCCAAGATAGTTTGAGGAAAAATCTTTTCGTAGATATGCATAGAATGGGGTTGATTGAACGCTACAATAAAAATAAAAAACTTATAGATCCCTATATTCAAAGCAATATCAAATATATTAATCTAACTCCCTTAGCCATAGAGTTTTTAAACGCGCAAGATTTGTTAAGAAAAAATTTTTGTTACACGCAAGCTTTAGAAAATCTTTTAAAAGGTTTTGGGGCAGAATGCAGAGAGGTAATGATAGAGCTTGATCATCATTATTTAGACATTGAAGAAATGATGTTTTTTGTTACATTTTTAAATATTGAAAATTTTACTAGAAATGAAATTATAGAGCATGTTAAAGAATATAGGAGTTTAAGCCGTATCCAAAAAGAAAAATTAAAAGAGTTAGTGCAAAATTATTGCAACCCTAATTGTTTTGGTGGGAACAAGTTAGATAAAAGAGATTATCATAATTGGAAAAATCAAGCCCAACAAATTTTTAGCTTGCTAGAACAAAGCGTGTTTTTTGAAACCAATAAAGAGAGGCTTATTTTAAAAACGCTTAATAGAGAATACAAACAAAACGATAAAAAGCTCAAACGCTCCATTAAAGAAAAAGCCCTGTATTTTGAAAAACATGGCGTAAAAAAAGAAAAAGGCTTTGAGTTGCACCATATTGTGCCTTTGTGTTTGGCTCGCTCTATAGAAGAATTTGATCTTTTGGATAAATGGGAAAATTTAATCTATATTGATGCTTTTAACCATGCAAAAATATCTCAAACGCAAAATAAACACATTTGTTTGTATTTTAAAAATTGCGATGTGATTTTATCTAAAGGCTTCAAAGAAGAACAAGAAAGCCTTTATTTGACTTACATTGAAAATGTATCATATAAACTTGATTTACAAAATACCATGCTGAAATACAATAAAGATTTATTGCATTCTAAAAACGGCTGATAAAATAAAGCGGTGTCTTTTTTAAGGGAGCGTTTTTCATCATCGCTTTTGGTATAAAGGCTATAGAATTAGCGCTACAATACCCCCATGCAAAAAAAGATTTTTTTACTAGAAGACGATTACCTTTTGAGCGAGAGCGTTAAGGAATTTTTAGAGCATTTGGGCTATGAAGTGTTTTGCGCTTTTAACGGGAAAGAGGCTTATGAAAGGCTTTCGGTGGAGCGTTTTAACCTCTTGCTTTTAGATGTGCAAGTGCCTGAAATGAATAGCTTGGAATTGTTTAAACGCATCAAAAACGATTTTTTAATCTCTGCACCTGTGATTTTTATCACCGCCTTGCAAGATAATACCACTTTAAAAAACGCTTTTAATTTAGGGGCGAGCGATTATTTGAAAAAGCCTTTTGATTTGGACGAATTAGAAGCGCGCATTAAAAGATTTTTCAATGATGATCCTATAGAAATTGCACCTGATGTTTTTTATTCCCAGCATTCTTTGAATATTAAGGGGAAAAAAGAAATCCTAGCGCCTAAAACCGCTCAACTTTTAGAGTATTTTTTAGAGCATAAGGGGCAAATCATCAGCTCTCAAGTGTTAGAAAATAACTTATGGGATCAAGCGATTGATGACTCCACCTTACGCACTTACATTAAAGTGTTGCGCAAACTTTTAGGGAAAAATTGCATAGAAACGCACAAGGGGGTGGGCTATCGCTTTAACCCACTATGAAAAAAAATCCCTCAAACTCTTTTTAGGGACTTATTTAGGCTCTTCGTTTGTGTTAATGCTGGTGATTAGTATCTTAGCGTTCAACTATGAAAAAAACGAAAAAATCAAAATGATACGCATGGACATGGACAAAATGGCTTCTAAAATCGCTAGCGAAGTGATCCAATTGCACATGCAAACGCATGCAAATTACCACCACGCTTTAAACGCCCTCATTTCACGCTATAAAGACGCTTCCATAGCCCTTTTTGATAATCAAAGGCGTGTTTTGTATTCCAATATCCCTGAAAGCGCGGATTTGATTAAAAACCATAAAGAAGTGGGCTTTTTTAGTTTTAAGGGGGAGTATTACCTTATGACTGATGAAACTTTCGCTCATTTAGGCGTGGCTAAAATGCTTTTTAAAAACGCTAAACCCCTTCATTTTTCTTCTTTGTATCGTAATATTATTTTAGTGTTTGTCGTAGCGTTTTTATGCGTGATAGGGGTTTCTGTGTTTTTAGGGCGTTTGTTTTTAAAGCCCATCAGGAATGAAATCACGCGCATTGATCATTTTTTAAAAAACACCACGCATGAATTAAACACCCCCATGAGCGCTTTAGTTCTATCCTTAAAAACTTTAGAAGACAGCCAACAACACCGCCGCATTAAAATCGCTATCCAGCGCATGAGTTTTTTATACCGCTCGCTTTCGTATTTAGTGATGCAAGATATTGAGCACGAATCCCCCATGCTTTTAGATTTAAAAGCCCTAATCATTAAAGAAAACACGCTTTTTAGCGAGATGATAGATTACCACAAGCTGGAATTTAAAAGCGATTTAGCGGGGGTGGAGTTTAAGGCTAAAGAGCAGGATTTCCTTTCGCTTTATAGTAATCTATTAATGAATGCGATCAAATACAGCGTGGTGCATGGGTATATTCATATAGAGCTAACGCCTGAGTTTTTGAAAGTGAAAAATTTAGGGTATGAAATCCCTAAAGACAAGATCACTGAATTGAGCATCCGTTATGCGCGTTTCAATTCTAGCGTGTTGGGTTATGGTATAGGGCTAGATTTAGTGAAAAAAGTGTGCGAAAAGTATAAAATGCGTTTAGAAATTCACAGCGAGCCTTCTTTAAAAGGGTCGTTTCATGAAAATTCGTTTTGTATTTATTTTCAAGGATAAAAATGCTTTCAGTGTATGAAAAAGTGAATGCCCTAGATAAAAGGGCGCTTGAAGAATTGCTTTTGAGCGAAGATGTTTTAATGGAAAACGCTGCGATGGCTTTAGAAAGGGCGGTTTTAAAAAACGCTGCTTTAGGTTCTAAAGTCATTATCCTTTGCGGGAGTGGGGATAACGGGGGCGATGGCTATGCGCTTTCTAGGCGTTTAATGGGGCGTTTTAAGGTGCTAGTTTTTGAAATGAAGCCGGCAAAAAGCCCCATGTGCCAATTGCAAAAAGAAAGGGCCAAAAAAGTAGGGGTAATCATAAAAACATGGGAAGAAAATCATACCGATTTAGAATGCGATGCGTTAATAGATTGCGTGATAGGGAGTGCTTTTAAGGGCGAATTAGAGCCGTTTTTAAATTTTGAAAGCCTTTCTCAAAACGCGCGCTTTAAAATCGCTTGCGATATTCCTAGCGGGATAGATTCTAAAGGCAGAGTGGATAAAAGAGCGTTTAAAGCGGATACGACTGTCAGCATGGGCGCGATTAAATCATGTTTATTAAGCGATAGGGCTAAAGACTATGTGGGGGAATTGAAAGTGGGGGATTTGGGGGTTTTTCATGGCACTTATGAAAGCCCAACAGACACTTTTTTATTGGAAAAAAGCGATCTCAAATTGCCTTTAAGAGGGAAAAAAAACGCTCATAAGGGCGATTATGGGCATGCGCATGTTCTTTTAGGCAAGCATAGCGGGGCGGGGTTATTGAGTGCATTGAGCGCGTTAAGTTTTGGGGCTGGAGTGGTGAGTGTCCAAGCTTTAGAATGCGAGATAACTTCTAGTAACAAGCCTTTAGAATTGGTTTTTTGTGAAAATTTCCCTAACCAAACAAGCGCGTTCGCTCTTGGCATGGGTTTAGAAAATATCCCAAAGGATTTTAAAATATGGCTTGAGATGGCTCCATGCGTCTTAGATGCGGGCGTTTTTTACCACAAAGAAGTGTTGCAAGCCCTAGAAAAAGAAGCCGTTTTGACCCCTCACCCTAAAGAGTTTTTATCGTTATTAAAATTAGTGGGGATCAACATAAGCATGCTAGAATTACTGGACAACAAGCTAGAAATCGCAAGGGATTTTTCTCAAAAATACCCCAAAGTGGTTTTGCTTTTAAAGGGGGCTAACACCCTAATCGCTCATCAAGGGCGGGTTTTTATCAACACTTTAGGGAGCGTGGCTTTGGCTAAAGCAGGGAGTGGCGATGTGTTAGCAGGGCTTATTTTGAGCCTGCTTTCTCAAAAACACACGCCTTTAGACGCCGCTATTAACGCAAGCTTAGCGCATGCTATAGCGAGTTTAGAGTTTAAAAACGATTACGCTTTAACGCCCCTAGATTTGATAGAAAAGATTCAATTATTATAAAAGGATGGATAATGAATAGCGTGGAACAATCGCAACGATTGCTAGAAATTGAAAGGATCGTGCTTTCAGGCATTGTGTTTGCAAACCATAAGATTGAAGAGATCCATAGCGTTTTAGAGCCTAGCGATTTTTACTACCCGCCCCATAGATTGTTTTTTGAAATCGCTTTAAAACTCCATGAAGAAAATTACCCGGTCGATGAGAATTTTATCCGCCAAAAAATGTCTAAAGACAAGCAAATCAAAGAAGAAGATCTAGTCGCTATTTTTGCGGCAAGCCCCATAGACAATATTGAAGCTCATATAGAAGAGATTAAAAACGCCTCCATTAAACGAAAACTTCTTACTTTAGCCAACACCCTTAGAGAGCAATCCCTAGAAAGCTCGCAAAAATCCAGCGATATTTTAAACGCCATAGAGCGAGAAGTCTATACGCTTTTAAATGGCAGCACGATAGAGGGCTTTAGGGATATTAAAGAAGTGCTTGCAAGTGCGATGGATCTCATTACAGAAAACCAAAAAAGGGGGAGTTTAGAAGTTACCGGTATACCGACTGGCTTTGCTCAATTGGATAATTACACGAGCGGTTTTAATCAAGGGAGTTTAGTCATTATAGGCGCAAGGCCGTCTATGGGTAAGACTAGTTTGATGATGAACATGGTCTTATCCGCGCTCAATGACGATAGGGGGGTAGCGGTTTTTAGCCTGGAAATGTCAGCGGAGCAACTCGCTTTAAGGGCGTTATCAAGCCTCACTTCCATTAACATGCATGATTTAGAAAGCGGGAGGCTTGATGATGATCAATGGGAAAATTTAGCCAAATGTTTTGATGATATTTCTCAAAAAAAACTTTTTTTCTATGATAAAAGTTATTTAGGGATCAATCAAGTCCGCTTGCAACTACGAAAGCTTAAATCCCAGCACAAGGAATTAGGGATCGCTTTTATTGACTATTTGCAACTCATGTCAGGGAGCAAAGCCACTAAAGAACGCCATGAGCAAATCGCTGAAATTTCAAGGGAGCTTAAAACTTTAGCCAGAGAATTAGAAATCCCTATTATAGCGTTAGTCCAACTCAACCGCAGCCTAGAAAACAGAGACGATAAGCGCCCCATTCTTTCAGATATTAAAGACAGCGGGGGGATTGAACAAGATGCAGATATTGTCTTATTTTTGTATAGAGGCTATATTTATCAAGTGAGGGCTGAAGACAACAAAATAGACAAGCTTAAAAAAGAAGGCAAGATTGAAGAAGCGCAAGAGTTGCGTTTAAAGGTTAATGAAGAAAGGCGTGTCCATAAGCAAAATGGCAGCATTGAAGAGGCTGAAATCATTGTGGCTAAAAATAGGAATGGGGCTACAGGAACGGTATATACGCGCTTTAACGCTCCTTTCACGCGCTATGAAGACATGCCTATAGATCCTCATTTAGAAGAAGGGCAAGAAACTAAATTTGAAATGCCCATAACTTGAAAGACAAAACCTTTCAAGGGGCGTTTGAACTTCTTTCAACCCCCAAAGAATACTTGTGGTGTGGGGTGGTTTTAAGCCTTTTGTTTGCCATTAACCTCTATGTAGAATACTTGAATTACCAAAAGCTTGATTTTTCAAAACCTACCAGTTTGGACGCTCAAATCTTGTTGCAATACCCTAAAACGAACAACCAAAAATCCTATTTCGTCTTAAAACTCCAATCTAAAGGCATGATTTTTTACACCACCATTAAAGAGCCTTTAAAAAACCTCCAATACCGCCATGCGCATTTTTTTGGCAAAATCAAGCCTTGCTCGTTTTTGGAGTCGTTAAAATCATGCTTTTTTCAAACCTTTTCTTTTTCTTTAACACGCAAACATGATTTTAAATCTTACTTGCGCCACTTGATTGATAGCGTCCATGAAAACGCTTTGGTTAGCAATTTGTATCGAGCGCTTTTTATAGGGGATAGCTTGAATAAAGATTTAAGAGACAAAGCCAACGCGCTAGGGATCAACCACTTATTAGCCATTAGTGGGTTCCATTTAGGGATTTTGAGCGCGAGCGTGTATTTCCTTTTCTCTCTCTTTTATACTCCCTTACAAAAACGCTATTTCCCTTACAGGAACGCTTTTTATGATATAGGGGTTTTGGTGTGGGTTTTTTTGCTAGGGTATTTATTGCTGTTAGATTTTTTACCCTCTTTTTTCAGGGCGTTTTTAATGGGCTTATTAGGGTTTTTGGCATGCTTTTTTGGGGTAAGGATTTTGAGTTTTAAACTTTTGATTTTAGCATGCTGTATCGCTATCGCTCTGCTTCCTAAATTGCTCTTTAGCGTGGGGTTTTTGCTTTCTGTTTGCGGGGTGTGGTATATCTTTTTATTTTTAAAACACACTCAAGCCTTTTTTAAAACCCCCTCTTTTTGGATGCGATTTTTTCAAGTTGTAAGCTTGAGCGCGCTGGTGTTTTTAAACATGCTCATTATTGTGCATGCCTTTTTCCCTATGTTTTCGCCCTACCAACTTTTTAGCATTCCTTTAGGGTTGGTTTTTATCGTGTTTTTCCCTTTGAGTTTGTTCTTGCATGCGGTGGGTTTGGGGTCTTTATTGGATCAAATGTTAAGCATGCCTTTAATAATCCCCACAATCTCTATTTTTTCGCCCTTATGGCTTTTAGGGGTGCATTTGTTTTTAACGATTCTAAGCGCGCGATTTTTTAAAGTCTATTTAAGCATGCATGTTTTAAGCGCGGGCTTTTTCTTGTATTGTTGCTATCAATATATTATAATGCCTAGTTCAATGGTAGGGGGTTAAGGGCAATATCATGTTAAATTCAAGCGTGCCTTAAGGGTTTATAGAAGTCATTTACTAGGGATCAAATAATTGCTTAAAAAAATCACGCACAAAATCAAAGCCTTAAGCGAATTGGTCGCTTTGGAGCATACGATATTTTCTAGCATGTTTTTACTCATGGCTATGGTCATAAGCTCCTATCAAAAAAATCAAACGCTCTTTTTTGGGCTAGAAACCTTAATCCTTTGTTTTTTAGCCTTACTAGGGGCGAGAAATTTCGCTATGGGGTTTAACCGCTTAGTGGATAGAGATATTGATAAGGACAACCCAAGGACGAAAAACCGCCCAAGCGTAGATGGCCGGATTAGCGTTAAGGGCATGGTGGTTTTTAGCGCTTTAAACGCCCTTTTATTCGTGGGTGTGAGCTATTTCATTAACCCTTTAGCGTTCAAGCTTTCTTGGCCTTTTTTAATCATTTTAGGGGGGTATTCGTATTTCAAACGCTTTTCTTCTTTGGCGCATTTTATCGTGGGTTTGGCTCTAGGGCTAGCCCCCATTGCCGGGAGTGTGGCGGTTTTAGGCGCGATCCCTTTATGGAATGTTTTTTTGGCTTTAGGGGTGATGCTATGGGTGGCAGGGTTTGACTTGCTCTATTCTTTACAAGATATGGAGTTTGATAAAGAAAGGGGCTTGTTTTCCATTCCTAGTCAATTAGGGGAAAAATGGTGCTTGAATCTCTCAAGGCTCTCGCACCTTGTAGCGCTGATATGTTGGCTTTTTTTTGTAAAGTGCTATAATGGGGGGCTTTTTGCGTATTTAGGTTTGGGGGTTTCAGCCTTGATTTTACTCTATGAACAGATCTTAGTGGCTAGGGATTATAAAAACATTCCTAAGGCTTTTTTTGTGAGTAATGGCTATTTGGGGGTGGTGTTTTTTATTTTTATCGTCCTTGATGTGGGGTTCAAACATGCATGAGTTGGTTTTAAAAACCCAAGCTTTAGGGTTTGAAACCCGTTTAGTCCAATGCGATCTATCGCTTTCTTATGAAAGGTTTATTTCTAAAAGCAAACGCTCTTTAGCGATCTTAGAAGAATTTGATTTGTTAAATTCTGGCTTTGATTTTTCACGCTTGAAAGTGGAAAACGACACTTTGGAATTGCTCAAAGCAATGTATCTTAAACTAGAAAAATTAGAAAGCTTGCTTTTAAAGGAAAAATTGCTTGGATTGGAGCAAGATAACCGCATCATAGCGTTAGGGCATGGATTAATTTGCGTGAAAAAACAAAGCTTGATAGCGCCTCAAACTTACTACGGGCGTTGCGTGTTAGAAGGGAAAATCCTAGCCTTTTTTGGCGTGGCTAGGGATAAGAGCGTTTTAGAAATCACGCGCATGCACGCCCTAGACATTAAGCGTTATGATTCTTTCATTGTCCATAGCGAAAGAAAAGGGTTAAAATTATGAACGGGAGCAATCATGTTATCTTCTAATGATGTGTTTATGGTCGTTTTAGGGGCGATTTTATTGGTGTTGGTGTGCTTGGTGGGGTATTTGTATTTTAAAGAAAAAGAGTTTTACCATAAAATGAGGCGTTTAGAAAAAACCTTAGACGAATCCTATCAAGAAAATTACATTTATTCTAAACGCTTGAAAGAATTAGAGGGGCGTTTAGAAGGCCTTTCTTTAGAAAAAAGCGCTAAAGAGGATAGCTCATTAAAAACGACCCTTTCGCACCTTTATAGCCAGTTGCAAGAAATCCAAAAATCCATGGATAAAGAGTGCGATTATTTAGAAGAAAAAATCATTATTTTAGAAAACAAATTCAAAGACATGGGGCATTATGCCGCTAGCGATGAAATCAATGAAAAACAGGTTTTGAAAATGTATCAAGAAGGTTATAGCGTGGATTCTATTTCCAAAGAATTTAAAGTGAGTAAGGGCGAAGTGGAATTTATACTGAACATGGCAGGGTTAAAATGGTAGCTTTAAGCAACGCTCTTTCAAGGGTTTTTGGCTTTTTGGCTGGCTATGAATTCCCTTCTTTTATCCAAAAATGCATCAACGCCCTTTATGTTAAGATTTTTAAAATTGATTTGAGCGAGTTTGAGCCTTTGGGAAATTATAAGAGTTTGAACGCTCTTTTCACACGCTCTTTAAAAAAAGAACGGCCCTTTGACAAAGCCCCTAATATTTGCATTGCACCATGCGATTCTTTGATCACCGAATGCACTTTTTTAGACAACGATACTGCTTTACAGATTAAAGGCATGCCCTATAAAGCGCATGAATTGGTGGGCGAAATCAACCCCTTAGATTCTTCTTTTTTCTATGTGAATTTTTACCTTTCGCCTAAAGATTACCACCACTACCACGCCCCTTGCGATTTGGAAATTCTAGAGGCTCGTTATTTTGTGGGGAAATTATTACCAGTCAATAAGCCCTCATTAAATAAAAACAAAAATTTGTTCGTGGGCAATGAAAGGGTGGCGCTTGTTGCAAGAGACATTCAAGGCAATCAATTGTATTTTGTGGCGGTAGGGGCGTTGAATGTGGGTAAAATGCGGTTTAATTTTGATAAAAATATCCAAACTAACGCTAAAGCCCGTTTCACGCAAACCTATTCTTACAGCCCTCCCATTAAGGTGAAAAAGGGGGATAATTTAGGGAATTTTGAAATGGGATCTACCATTGTTTTATTCATTCAAAACACCGCTTTTAAAGATTTAAGGGAAAAAAGCGTGAAGTTTGGGGAAAGTATAGGGGAATTTCATGCCAACTGATAACGATTTAAAAACTTCTATTTTAGAATTGTTAAACGATTTGGACGCGCTTTTAGTGGCTCATTTTTATCAAAAAGATGAGATTGTAAAATTAGCCCACCATGCAGGCGATAGCTTGGAATTGGCTAAAATCGCAAGCCAAAGCGATAAAAACCTCATCGTGTTTTGCGGGGTGCATTTTATGGGTGAGAGCGTGAAAGCCCTAGCCTATAACAAACAAGTGATCATGCCCAAACTCTCATGCTGCTCTATGGCGAGAATGATAGACAGCCAATATTATGATAAGAGCGTTAGCCTTTTAAAAGAATACGGGATTAAAGAATTTTACCCTATCACTTATATCAATTCTAACGCTGAGGTGAAAGCCAAAGTCGCCAAAGATAACGGCGTGGTTTGCACCAGCAGGAACGCTTCTAAAATCTTTGATCACGCCCTAAAACAAAATAAAAAAATCTTTTTTTTACCCGATCGGTGTTTGGGGGAAAATCTAGCCCTAGAAAATGGTTTAAAAAGCGCGATTTTAGGCGTGAATAGTCAAGAAGAAATTAAAAACGCTGATGTGGTTTGTTACAACGGCTTTTGTTCGGTGCATCAGCTCTTCAAATTAGAAGACATTGAATTTTACCGCCAAAAATACCCGGATATTTTAATCGCTGTCCATCCAGAGTGCGAGCCTAGCGTAGTTCAAAATGCTGATTTTAGCGGATCAACGAGTCAAATCATAGAATTTGTAGAAAAGTTAAGCCCCCATCAAAAAGTCGCCATAGGCACTGAAAGCAATTTAGTCAACCGCTTGAAAGCCAAGCGAAACCATCAAAACACTTTTATCCTTTCTAGCACGCTAGCGCTCTGTCCTACCATGAATGAAACGACTTTAAAAGATTTGTTTGAAGTCTTAAAGGCCTATAAAAACCATAGGGCTTATAATACGATTGAATTAAAAGATGAGGTAGCGCGCTTGGCCAAACTCGCTTTAACTAAAATGATGGAGTTGTCATAATGGAAATTAGAGCCTTTTTAGAATGCGCTTTAAAAGAAGATTTAGGGCATGGGGATTTGTTTGAAAGGGTGTTAGAAAAGGATTTTAAAGCCACGGCTTTTGTTAGGGCTAAACAAGAGGGCGTGTTTTCAGGCGAAAAATACGCTTTAGAATTGTTGGAAATGACTGGCATTGAATGCGTTAAAAACATTAAAGATAAAGAGCGTTTCAAGCCTAAAGACACCTTAATGGAGATTAGGGGGGATTTTAGCATGCTTTTAAAGATTGAGCGCACCCTTTTAAATCTGCTGCAACACAGCAGCGGGATCGCCACTTTAACGAGTCGTTTTGTAGAAGCTTTAAATTCTCACAAGGTGCGTTTGTTGGACACACGAAAAACCAGACCCCTTTTAAGGATCTTTGAAAAATATTCCGTGCTTAATGGGGGAGCGAGCAACCACCGCTTAGGGCTAGATGACGCTTTAATGCTTAAAGACACGCATTTAAAGCATGTGAAAGATTTAAAAAGCTTTTTAACGCATGCCAGAAAGAATTTGCCTTTCACGGCTAAAATTGAAATTGAATGCGAAAGCTTTGAAGAGGCTAAAAACGCCATGAATGCGGGAGCGGATATTGTGATGTGCGATAACATGAGCGTTGGAGAGACAAAAGAAATTGCCGCTTACAGAGAGGCGCATTACCCCTTTGTCTTGTTAGAAGCGAGTGGGAATATCTCGCTAGAGAGCATCAACGCTTACGCTCAAAGCGGCGTGGATGCCATTAGCGTAGGGGCTTTAATCCATCAAGCCACTTTTATTGACATGCACATGAAAATGGCTTAAAAACTTTAAAAGGGGTTATTGATATGCTAAAAAAATATTTAGAAGGCATTAAAAACATCACGCCTAAAGAGAACGAACTCATGCACCGTCGCCCTTTAGAAGACTTACTTATAAGTTTAAAAGACAATTTCAATAAAGAATTTAAGATTGAACATGAGCCTAACAGAGACAAACAAGGGGGTCAGCCTGATTTTCGCGTTTCTTATCAAGGGCTTAACATCGGCTATATAGAAAATAAAAGGGTAGGGACTAATCTTAGCCAGCTCTTAAAAAGCGATCAAATCATTAAATATTTAGAATTGAATCCCAACCTCATGCTCACCGATTACCTTAATTTCGTGTGGGTAGGGAAAGATGAAGAGGATAAGCCTTTAATTAAAAAGGAAATCTCTATCGCTAGCCTTGATGAACCCTCTAAACCCTTAAAACCCACACCACAAACCGAGCGCGATCTCATTGAATTTTTTAGAGGCTTTTTCAACTATGAAGCAGCGCCTATCGCTAACGCCAAAGATTTTGCAACGCATTTAAGCGCGCCCACCAAGCATTTAAAAAACGCTTTAATCCAATACCAAGAAAAACCGCAAGTTTCTAGCATTTTTAACAATTTTAAAGAATATCTTTATGAAGAATTGAGCTTTGAAGATTTTAGCGATGCATTCGCTCAAACGCTCACTTACAGCCTTTTTCTAGCCAAGCTCAACCACCCCTTTGAAAAAATCAATTGGGATAACGTGAGGAGCTCCATCCCTAAAAATTTCGCCGTGATCAGAGAGATGGCGGATTTTTTAAAGAGGCTTGATGGGATCAGAGAAATCCAATGGCTTTTAGATGAAATTTTAATCTTAATCAATCATGTTGATATGGGCTCTATTATTAAAGATTTGAATGACGATAAAGACCCTTATTTGCACTTTTATGAAACCTTTTTAAGCGCTTATGACCCTAAATTGCGAGAGAAGAAGGGCGTGTACTACACCCCAGATTCTGTGGTGAAATTCATCATTAACGCTTTGGATAGCCTGCTCAAAACGCATTTCAAAGACGCTCCCTTAGGCTTAAAAAGCGCTTTAGATAACGAGAACATCAAGCTCTTAGACTTTGCTACCGGCACAGGCACTTTTTTATTGGAAGCGTTCAAAAAAGCGTTAGAAGTGAGAAAAACAAGCGATGGGGGCATCTCCACTAAAGAAGACAAATACCAAAACCTCTTAAAGCAATTTTATGGGTTTGAATACTTGATCGCTCCTTATGCGATCGCTCATTTGAATCTCAGTCAAGCCTTTAAGGAGGAATTTAAAAGGCCTCTCAAAGAAAACGATGCACTCAAAATCGTTTTGACCAACACCCTCATACAGCCTAGTGAGATCGCCGCTTATCGGGGGCTAAACCCGATTTTTGAAAAAGAACTTTTAAGCGCTCAAGAAATTAAGAAAGATGAAAAGATCCTTATCATCACCGGTAACCCCCCTTATAGCGGGGCGAGCAGCAATAAAGGCTTGTTTGAATGGGAAGTGAGAGCCACTTACGGCATAGAGCCTAAATTTCAAACTATAGAAACCAAGAAAAATGTTAAACTCACCGACGAAATCCAAACGCTTTTAAAGAACATTCAAGCCCAAAAACAAGGTCACGAAGACGACAGCAAAAAAGCCCTAAAGACACTTAAAAACCTCCATTCTAAATACAAACTGCAAAAGGAGAAAAACCCTAAATGGCTTTTAGATGATTACGTGAAATTCATGCGTTTCGCTCAAAACAAGATCGAATCATTAGGGCATGGCCTTTTTGGCTTCATCTCTAACAACAGCTTTTTAGATAACCCGACTTTTAGGGGGTTAAGGCGTTCTCTTTTAGGATGCTACGATGAGCTTTATATCTTAAACTTGCATGGAGGCGCTAGGAAAAAGGAGCTAACCCCACAAAACACAAAAGATGAAAACGTTTTCAATATCATGCAAGGCGTCTCCATTAACCTCTTTGTCAAAAGCCCGCAAGCAACCAAGCCAAAAATCTTTTATTATGATGTGTATGGCGAAAGGGCTGAAAAATACGCTTTTTTAGCCCAAAACGATTTGAATAGTATTGAATGGCTTGAGCTTACCCCAAGAGAGCCTTTTTACTTACTCATACCCCAAGAAACGCTCTTGATAGAGGAATACGAGCAAGGGTTTAGCGTTCAGGAGATGTTTCAAGTTGGAAGCACCGGTATTTGTTCTCAACGAGATCATGTCGTTTTCCATAAAGAAAAAGAAAGCTTGCTAAAGCTTTTAAAAGATTTTTCAACCTTAGAGCCTAGCGAGTTACGCAGAAAATATGAAATCAAAAAAGATGGCAGAGATTGGCGATTAGAATATGCTATTAAAGATGTTAAAGCAAATGCTAATAACCTAGAAGAATACATTGTTTTGTGCCAATACCGCCCTTTTGATTTTTACTACACTTATTATACCGGTAAATCAAAGTCTTTTATCGCTTATCCACGAGACGAAGTTTTTAAGCACATGTTACCCCCCCCCCCCCCAACAAGCTCTAAAACACCCAATCAAACGCGCAAAAATGTCGTGCTCAACACCCCACGACAAAGCAAAATGCATGGCGAATGGCGTTATGTGATGGTGCATAAAGAATTAGTTGATATAAATCTAATAGCTTCGGCAGGAAGCATGGGGGTAGGAGTTAATTACCCCCTTTATCAATTCAACAACCCCAACTACACCGAAAATTTTACGCCAGAGTTTAGAAACTTTATAGACAAGCATTATAACCACGCTTTTGAGCCGCTAGAGGTTTTAGGCTATATTTATGCGTTATTGTATTCCCCAAACTACCGCAAGCGTTATGAAGACTTTCTCAAAGCCGATTACCCTAAAATCCTTTTCACAAACAATAAAGACTTATTTAGAGCCTTAAGCCTTTTAGGGATTGAATTGATCGGCTTGCATGTTTTAAACCAAGAAAGCCTGAATTACAGCTTTGAAAAATTAAAAGACGCTACCATAGGCGAATCCTACTATAAAGAAGTGCACGAGCGTAACCCCATGATCTCCAAAAAGCCCTCTTATAACGAGCCAGAACAACGCCTTTATATCAATAGCAGCGCTTATTTTAAGGGGGTGAGTAAAGAAATTAATGATTACATGATAGGGGGGTATGGCGTTTTAGACAAATATTTAAAAAGCCATCAAAACGAGCCTTGCGACTTTGATCATGTAACTAACATCATTAAAGTCATCGCACGCACGATTGAAATCCAAAAAACGCTGGGTATTTTAACGAGCGACCTACCCCATTTAGAAGGGAATAATCATAAAGCATTAACGCAAGAAATCTTGCAAAATCCACCCCCCCCCCCATTTAACGCCAATATCGCCCTTATCTTATCGCGCCAAGCCAAAGCCATCGGAGACTCTGACTTTGATGCCGCATTCATCAGTAGAAACGCAAGCGATAACAACATCTACCGCAGAGGTGGGGGATCGGTTTTCCCCTTATTCTGTATTATCTAATCTCGCTCTTATTTGCGATAGAGGCTCTAAAGTAAGCCCTATTTCTAATCTTTTTGTAACGAACATGCTTTGCGATTTGCATTTGAATGGATCAGGGAGTTATGCGTTTTTGTTGTTTAGGCTTAAAATGAGTGAATGAGTGGGCATATTATCTAAATTTTAGATAGAATAAACGCAAAAAATTGAATAAAACCTTAAAGGTGATTCTTTCTAATCTCAAAAATGGGTGGTGTTATTAAAGATGACAAAACGACTTTTTAAAGGGTTGTTAGCGGTTTCTCTTGCTGTGAGTTTGCATGCTGGTGAAGTTAAGGAAAAAAAGCCGGCCAAACCGACTAAAGAAGATCCGCAAGAATTAGCGGCTAAAAGGGTGGAGGCGTTCAATCGTTTCACGAATGTGGTTACAGAAATTGAAAAAAAATATGTGGATAAAATCAGCATTTCTGAGATCATGACTAAAGCGATTGAAGGCTTGCTTTCTAATTTGGACGCGCATTCAGCGTATTTGAATGAAAAGAAGTTTAAGGAATTTCAAGCCCAAACCGAGGGCGAATTTGGGGGGCTTGGGATCACGGTGGGCATGCGCGATGGGGTTTTGACCGTTATTGCCCCTTTAGAAGGCACTCCCGCTTACAAGGCTGGGGTTAAATCAGGCGATAATATTTTAAAAATCAACAACGAAAGCACGCTAAGCATGAGCATTGATGATGCAATCAACCTCATGCGCGGCAAGCCAAAAACTCCTATCCAAATCACCATTGTAAGAAAAAACGAGCCAAAACCTTTGGTGTTTAATATCGTTAGAGACATTATTAAAATCCCGTCTGTTTATGTGAAAAAGATTGAAAAAACCCCCTATTTGTATGTGAGAGTCAATTCTTTTGATAAAAATGTTACCAAATCGGTTTTAGACGGCTTGAAAGCTAACCCTAAGGTTAAGGGGATTGTGTTGGATTTAAGGGGCAATCCTGGAGGCTTACTCAACCAAGCGGTAGGCTTGTCTAACCTCTTCATTAAAGAGGGGGTTTTAGTTTCTCAAAGAGGCAAGAATAAAGAAGAAAATTTAGAATACAAAGCCAATGGCAGAGCCCCTTATACCAATTTGCCTATAGCGGTGTTAGTCAATGGCGGTTCAGCGAGTGCGAGCGAGATTGTCGCAGGGGCGTTGCAAGATCACAAACGGGCCGTGATTATCGGTGAAAAAACCTTTGGTAAGGGAAGCGTGCAAATGCTGCTCCCTGTCAATAAAGATGAAGCCATTAAAATCACGACCGCGCGTTACTATTTACCCAGTGGGCGCACCATTCAAGCTAAAGGCATCACGCCTGATATTGTGATTTATCCGGGTAAAGCCCCAGAAAATGAAAACAAATTCAGTCTGAAAGAAGCGGATTTGAAACACCATTTAGAGCAAGAGCTTAAAAAACTTGATGATACCAATAAAGATTCTACCTCTAAAAATACGGATAAAAACAAAAAAAGCGAAAAAAGCGAAGAAGAAAAAGAGGTTACTCCTAAAATGATCAACGATGACATTCAGTTGAAAACCGCTATTGACAGCTTGAAAACCTGGTCTATCGTTGATGAAAAAATGGATGAAAAAGCGCTTAAGAAGAAATAAAAACTCATGGGGTTTTTATTTGAAAAATCATTAATGGGTTTTTGTATCCATTCAATCAAAATCATTAGCTTGATTTTAAGCCTTCTAGCCACCTTTTTGGCGGCTGATGATGCCAATCAAAATGCAAACAAGCCAGAAGAAATCAAGGCTAAAGTGGCTTATGTGAAAATCCCCCAATTAGAAGATTTAGAAAACAACCCGGTTTATATCGGTCAAACCATAGGCGTAACTTACGATTTATTGTTGTTTGATGCAGAGTTTTTGGAAGCCAAAATCAAAGACGGGTTGGATAAAACCCAAATTGAGCTTTTAAATAAAATGCCTAAATGGAAAAAGGTGGAACAAGAGCTTTTTAGAGCGACTTATTATTACAAGATTAAGGGCGTAAAAGCGAGCATTCCGCCTTTAGAAGTGAGCGCGTTTTCCAATAAAGACAAATACATAGATCATTCCATAGCCCCAAAGGTTACTTTGCAAGTAACGGATTTATCCCAAAACCCTCGTTATGCAAAAATCATGGCGAAAGATTTGCAAGTCTTGCAATACAAAACCAAAGATTATGACGATAAAAACAATATTTTGGTGATGGAATTAGCGTTCAAAGAAGCCACTTGGGAAGATTTTCACATTAAAGAAGCGATCAAACAGGGGTTTGATAACGCCTCTTTGAATCAAATCAAGGCTAAAGAAGGCAGCGTTTTTTATTATTGCGTGTTGCCTAAAACCCTTCAAAGCCTTTCTTTTGATTATTTTTCGCTTTCTAACAGGCAGTTTAAGACTTTGTCTTTTTCTGTCATTCCCACTCAAGACACTACCGGTATTCAAAGCGATCTCGTCCCTAAAAACAATTTTTTAGTCTTTTCTAATGTGGCATTGCTCGCTTTATGCGTGTTTTTCTTGGTGTTGTTTTTTATTTTTGGGCGCAAACTCATTTTTTTAGGGCTTGGGGTTTTGTGCTTGGGGTTTGTTTTGTATCATCTTTTATTTGCACAAAAATCAGCCGTTTTGCTCGCTCACAAAAAGATCCGCATTTTGCCCACGCAAAATTCCACCATTTTAGGGCTTTCTAAAAATGAAATGCCCATTAAAATCTTAGGCTCGCATGATGATTATTATAAAATTCTAACACCGCATGAACAAATAGGATGGGTCAAAAAAGATGAAATCAAATAAAAAGTCCAATCGTTTGAGAGCGATTTATAGGGCTTTAGTGATCGCTATAGGGCTAGCTGTTATCATTGTTTTCAATTATTTTAATCGTAAGAATAATAACGCGCGCTCCAGCCGTAAAACTTGCGCATGTTTTTTCCCTCTCACAGGGGTTACTTTAGAAAAAATAGGCGCTTTTGATACGGACGCTAAACTCATTGTTTTAAACCACCAAAGCCTGTTAGACATTATTTATTTAGAAGCCTACCACCCTAGCAATATTTGTTGGATCGCTAAAAAAGAGCTGGGTGAAATCCCCTTTTATGGGCATGCTTTAACGGATACCGGAATGATTTTAATTGACAGAGAAGATAAAAAGGGGATCGTGAGCCTTTTAAAAGCGTGTCAAGAAAAACTAAACCAAAACCGCCCGTTAGTGATTTTTCCTGAAGGCACTAGGGGAAAAGGAGGAGAAAAATTCCTCCCTTTCAAGCAAGGGGCTAAAATCATCGCTGAAAAATTCCAGCTCAAAATCCAGCCGATGGTGTTAATCAATTCCATTAAAATCTTTAATTCCAAGCCCCTAGAAGCCTATAAGGCCCGCACCCGTTTGGTCATGCTAGAGGGTTATACGCCTGATTTTAACTCGCCCACCTGGTATGAAGAATTAGAAGAACGCATGCAAAAAGAGTATTTGAAGCACTACCATGAATTAAACGCATGAAGCTTTTTGATTACGCTCCTTTAAGCCTAGCTTGGCGGGAGTTTTTGCAAAGCGAATTGAAAAAGCCTTATTTCTTAGAAATAGAAAAACGCTACCTAGAAGCCCTAAAAAGCCCTAAAACCATTTTCCCTAAAAGCTCGCATTTGTTTCATGCATTCAATCTAACGCCCCCTTATGCGGTGAAAATCATTCTTTTAGGGCAAGATCCCTACCATTCCACTTACCTAGAAAACAATCAAGAATTGCCTGTGGCGATGGGGTTGAGTTTTAGCGTGGGAAAAAACGCCCCCATCCCTCCAAGTTTAAGGAATATTTTTAAAGAATTGCATGCGAATTTAGGCGTGCCTGTGCCTTGTTGTGGGGATTTGAGTGCATGGGCTAAAAGGGGCATGCTGTTATTGAACGCCATTTTAAGCGTGGAAAAAAATCAAGCCGCTTCGCACCAATATATTGGCTGGGAAAATTTTAGCGATAGGGTATTAGCGCGTCTTTTTGAAACGACTTCCCCTTTAATCGTGGTGTTATTAGGGAAAGTCGCCCAAAAAAAGATCGCGCTAATCCCTAAAAATAAACACACCATCATCACAGCCCCCCACCCAAGCCCACTGGCTAGAGGGTTTTTAGGGAGTGGGGTTTTTACAAACATTCAAAAAGCTTATAGAGAAATTTATCGCAAGGATTTTGATTTTAGTTTGTGATTAATGTTTAGGATAGAACCCCTTAAGAATGTTTTTATTTAAGAGCATTTGTGATAAAATACCAATTTTTAAATAAAGGGAAAACATGCCAATTAAAATCGCTATCAACGGGACAGGGCGCATTGGTTTGTGCGCTATAAGAGTTGCCAGCCAAAGAAAAGATATAGAAATCGTTGCAATCAATTCTACCGCTGAAACAGAAACTCTTTTGCACTTGCTCCGCCATGATAGCGTGCATGGGCATTTTGAAGCCAAGCTGAATGCTGATAGGACTTTGAGTGTTGGGCATAGTAAAAAGATTGCAGTGTTGAGCGAGCGAGATATTAACAAACTTGATTTTTCTGTCGCTAACGCAGAAATTGTCATAGAATGCACCGGCAAATTCAATTCCTTAGAAGCTTCAAGCGCCCATCTTAAAAACAGCGTGAAAAAAGTCATTATTTCTGCTCCTGCACAAAATGCGTCCACCTTTGTCTATGGGGTGAATCACACCCATTACCATAACGAAAGCGTGATTTCTAACGCCTCTTGCACGACTAACGCTACCGCTCCTTTATTAAAAATCCTAGATGAAGCCTTTAAAGTAGAAAACGCGCTTTTAACGACCATTCACAGCTACACCAACGATCAAAACCTCCTAGACACCAAACACAAGGATATTCGGCGCGCTAGAGCGGCTGGCTTAAATCTCATCCCTACAAGCACCGGTGTGAGCAAGGCTATTTCGCTAGTTTTACCGCACCTAGGTCCTAAGATTACAGGTCTTGCGATTAGAGTGCCTACCCCTAATGTGAGCTTGGTGGATTTGTCTTTGAGCTTTAAAAAAGCCGTGAGTAAAGCAAGCCTTCAGCATGTGTTTAAAGAAGCTTGCAAGCATGCCTTTAAAGGGATTGTGAGTGTTGATGAAGAAAGGCTTGTTTCAAGCGATTTTATTTCTTCGCCTTTTAGCGCGGTTATCATTGATGATCAAATCATGACAATAGGCGAAAAAAATGCTAAAGTATTGGCATGGTATGATAATGAAATGGGTTATAGCGAGCGCTTGATAGACATGGCGCAATATATAGCACAAAATTAAAAGAAAGGATTTTTCATGTTAGCTAAAATGTCGTTTATGCAAAACGTTAAAAACATTCAAGAAGTGGATGTCAATCATAAAAAAGTGCTTATTAGAGTGGATTTTAATGTGCCTTTAGATGAAAATTTGAATATTACTGATGACACGCGCATTAGAGAGAGCTTGCCTACCATTCAATATTGCATTGACAATAAGGCTAAGGATATTATTTTAGTGAGCCACTTGGGCCGCCCTAAAGGGGTTGAAGAAAAATTGAGCTTAAAGCCCTTTTTAAAACGCCTTGAAAGACTCTTAAATCATGAAGTGATTTTTTCTCAAAATATTGCGCAACTCAAACAAGCTTTAAACGAAAACGCGCCCACAAGGATCTTTCTTTTAGAAAATATCCGCTTTTTAAAAGGCGAAGAAGAAAATGATGAAAACCTGGCTAAAGATTTAGCGAGCTTGTGCGATGTGTTTGTGAATGACGCTTTTGGCACGAGCCACAGAAAGCATGCCAGCACTTACGGCACGGCACAATTCGCCCCTATCAAAGTGAGCGGGTTTTTACTCAAAAAAGAAATTGATTCGTTTTATCAAGCGTTCAACCACCCTTTACGCCCTTTATTGTTGATTGTAGGGGGGGCTAAGGTCAGCTCCAAACTCACCTTATTGAAAAACATTTTAGATCTCATTGACAAGCTCATTATTGCCGGAGCGATGAGCAACACTTTCCTAAAAGCTTTAGGCTATGATGTGCAAGATTCTTCTGTAGAAGACGCTTTATTAAAGGACGCCCTAGAATTATTACAAAGCGCAAAAGAAAAAAAAGTCAAAGTCTATTTGCCCATAGACGCCGTAACCACTGATGATATTCTTAACCCCAAACACATTAAAATTTCGCCCGTTCAAGACATTGAGCCTAAACACAAGATCGCTGATATAGGGCCTGCGAGCATGAAATTATTTTCTGAAGTCATAGAGAGTGCGCCCACCATTTTATGGAATGGCCCCTTAGGCGTGCATGAAAAACAAGAATTTGCTAGAGGCACGACCTTTTTAGCCCACAAAATCGCTGACACCTACGCTTTTTCGCTCGTGGGTGGGGGCGATACCATTGATGCAATCAATCGCGCGGGCGAAAAGGACAACATGAGCTTTATTTCTACCGGTGGGGGGGCGAGTTTGGAATTGTTAGAGGGCAAAATTTTACCTTGTTTTGAGGTTTTGGATAAACGCCATTAACTCTAAGGATCGCTTATGGTGAATGTGTTTTTCAAACAGCAAAAATTTGTCATTAAAAAACGCTTTAATGATTTCAATGGTTTTGATATAGAAGAAAATGAGGTTTTGTGGTTTGAATTAATCAACCCCACGCCTAATGAATTAGCCACTCTAAGCCAAGAATACGCTATCCACTACAACACGGATCATTCCCAAAGAGTCTCATCAGTAACTAAATATTGGGAAGACAGCTCCAGCGTTACGATCAACGCCTTTTTTACCAATCAAGATGAAAATGAGACTTTCCACACGGAAATGGCGACCTTTATCTTGTCTAACAACATTCTTTTCACGATCTATTATGGGACTTTAGAAATCTTTGATTCTATCCAAAAAAAGGTTTTGGCTAGCCCTAAAAAATTTGAAGACGGGTTTGACATTTTAACCAAAATCTTTGAAGTGTATTTTGAAAAAGGCGTGGAATGTTTGGAGTGGATCAACAAACAAACGAGCTTGTTGCGTAAAAACATCATTTTCAAAGAAACTTCTACGCATGATGATATTTTAGTGCGTTTGTCCAATTTGCAAGAATTTAATGTGGCTTTAAGGGATTCTTTTTTTGACAAACGGCGCATTATCACCGCTTTATTAAGGAGCAATAAAGTGGATAGCGATACGAAAAATAACTTAAATATCATTTTAACCGACTTTAGCTCGTTAGTGGAGTCTACAACGGTCAACCTCAACTCGCTTGATAACATCCAAAACCTCTTCGCTTCTCAAGTCAATGTGGAACAAAATAAAATCATCAAGCTTTTCACTGTGGCGACCATGGCGATGATGCCCCCCACTTTGATCGGCACGATTTATGGCATGAATTTTAAATTCATGCCAGAATTGGAGTGGCAATACGGGTATCTTTTCGCGCTGATTATCATGGCGATTTCTACGATTTTACCGGTGATTTATTTCAAAAAGAAGGGCTGGTTATAACTCTTCATGGAGTTTTTATCTTCACTCTTAGACGCTCTTTCTACAACGCATGGCATAGTCTCCTTGGCTACGCTCACGCTTTTAGAGATCATTTTAGGGATTGACAACATCATTTTTATCACGGTGATGGTCTATAAACTCCCCAAACACCAGCAAAATAAGGCCATGATTTTAGGCTTGGGTTTAGCGATGCTCACGCGCATAGGGCTTTTGGGGGGTTTGTTTTTCATCAGCCATTTGCAAAAGCCTTTATTCACTATAGCGGGCATGAATTTTTCATGGCGTGATGTGGTGCTGCTTGCAGGGGGGGCGTTTTTGGCTTTTAAGGCGTTAGTGGAATTAAAAGATCAGATTAGCCCTAAAGAAGAAAAGCACCAAAAAAAAGCGTTTGGCTTTTTCATCACTTTAATAGAAATCACATTTTTAGACATTGTCTTTTCTTTGGACTCCGTGATCACGGCTATTGGGATCGCTAAACACTTAGAAGTCATGGCGTTTGCTATCGTTTTGTCTGTAATCGTGATGATGTTTTTTTCCAAAATCGTTGGCGATTTTATTGAAAAGCACTATCGTGTCAAAACTTTAGCCTTTGTGTTTTTGCTCGTTGTGGGCGTGTTCTTGTTTTTAGAAGGCTTGCATTTGCATGTGGATAAAAATTATTTATATGCGGGTATTGGTTTTGCCTTGCTCATAGAATGCTTAAACATTTTCATAGAAAAGAAAATCAAAAAAAGCTAGGTTTTTTAAGATTGAATGAATTATTTATAAAAGGTTTTCGCGTTTTTTTAAGTGCGGGCAACTAAATTTTTAGCGAAATTCATAAGTAGGGGGGTATTTTGCGATATTCTAAAGTGCTTTAAAAATTATTGTTTGATTAAAATCAAGCTCTTTTATAACCAACGCTTAATAAAACAAAATCATAAACAAACGCCATAACCCACCAAACACAAACCTAATATTAGTAATAAAAGACTAAAAAAAAACACAAAGAGCGAAAACATAGCCCTAAAAGTAGGGGAAGGCTAAGAGCTTTATAAGAATTAAAACCATTTAATGGGGTAGCCCCTACCAACAGTCAGGGAAATAGTAACCCAAACCGCATCAAAGAATGGTAGCGCAAAAGAAAAAGACCAATCAAAAACTTGATTTTATAAGATAGATGGATTTAAGGGTTATTTTAATGGGTCTTTTGGAGCGTTTAGATAGCCTTTGATTTTAAACTATCTAAAAATTTTTTAAAAATAAGCCTTATTTGAATTTTAAAAATAGGGTTTTGGTTGCTTTAAGCTCATTTTTAATAGAGTAGGGGCAATAATCCCCCTTAAAACCCTAACTAAAATCTCCTAACCCATAAGATCGCCTTAAAAAACTATCGCTTGCTGTTTGTGAGTGTTTTTAATACCTCATTGCTCCAACTCCCATGCATCTTTTAAAGAAGCGTTTTTAAGCTTTAAATTCAAGCTCCCCTCAATCCATTGAGCGCTAGCCCCCTTTTCATTATTATCAAATAAAAACACCCCTAAAAAGCCTTTAGGGGTTTTAATCAGGCTCAATTCCACGCTAGGGAGGATTATTTTGCTGTCAGGCTTGACTTCAAAGGCTAGGAAAAAGGGGCGGTTGTTTTTAAAGTCATAGCCGTTTTTGGTGTATGAATAGCCAGGAGCGCTTTGCAAGATGCCTTTTTGAGTTTCCACGCTAAAAGAATCCAAGTAATAAAACCCAGGCTCTAGCTTGATGGATTGGACTTTAGCTAAAGGGTAGCTGTTTTTCCATAAAAGCATGAAACGATTACTCCCTAGCATGAATAAAGGTCCCCTAGGGTCTTTGAGCTTTATTTTAGGGTTTTTTTCAAGTAATTCATTGTGTTTAGTGATCGCTTCTCTATCCACTTTACGCCAATAAGTGCGCACGCTTTGGCCTTGATGCGCGATATAAATACCCACTAAACCAGAATGATGGCCTTTAGGGGGCAAACAAGAGGCCAATAAAAGAGCCAATAACAAACTCACAACATGAAACTTCAAACAAATTCCTTAAAAAGAATGGTGGTTGAATGCTAACATGCTAAAACTAAAACCCTTATAAGTTATGGATAAAAACTTAAAGAATAGGGTAAAATAAACGCATGCGAATAGACAAATTTTTACAATCAGTGGGTTTAGTGAAACGGCGCGTTTTAGCGACAGATATGTGTAATGTGGGGGCGGTGTGGATCAATGGGAGTTGCGCTAAGCCCAGTAAAGAAGTGAAAGTAGGCGATGCAATTAGCTTGCACTATTTAAAGGGGATAGAAGAATACACGATTTTACAAATCCCTACTTTAAAAAATGTGCCACGAAAAGACACGCACCTTTATATCGCTCCCAAAGTAAAAGATCAATGAAACAAAAGATCGATAAAGCAAAACATTAATAAAGGAACAATCCATGAAAGAATATAAAGACACCCTAAACTTAAACACAACCACCTTTTCTATGAAAGGGAATTTGAGCGTCAACGAGCCTAAAACTTACGCCAAATGGCAAGAACAACAAGCGTTTAAACGCATGCTAAATAGGAAAGATAACCATGGGGATTTCACTCTGCATGACGGACCGCCTTATGCGAACGGGCATTTGCATTTAGGGCATGCATTAAATAAAATTTTAAAAGATATTGTCGTTAAAAGAGAATATTTTAAGGGGAAGAAGGTTTATTTCACGCCCGGTTGGGATTGCCATGGCTTGCCTATTGAGCAACAAATTTTAGAGCAATTAGAAAAAGAAAAAACAAGCCTAGAAAACCCCACGCTGTTTAGAGAAAAATGCCGAGATCATGCAAAAAAGTTTTTAGAAATCCAAAAAAATGAGTTTTTGCAACTAGGCGTTTTGGGGGATTTTGAAGATCCTTATAAAACCATGGACTTTAAATTTGAAGCGAGCATTTATAGGGCTTTGGTGGAAGTGGCTAAAAAAGGGCTTTTGAAAGAGCGCCATAAGCCTATTTATTGGAGTTATGCGTGCGAGAGCGCTTTAGCGGAAGCTGAAGTGGAATACAAAATGAAAAAATCGCCCTCCATTTTCGTGGCGTTTGGGTTAAAAAAAGAGGGTTTAGAAAAGTTAAAGGTTAAAAAAGCGAGCCTAGTGATTTGGACGACCACGCCTTGGACTTTGTGCGCGAATGTGGCGATCGCTTTGAAAAAAGACGCTATTTATGCACTCACCCAAAAAGGCTATTTAGTCGCTAAAGCCTTGCATGAAAAATTAGCCGCTTTAGGGGTGATAGATAGCGAGATTACGCATGAATTTAATGCTAATGATTTAGAGTATTTGAGTGCGACAAACCCTTTAAATCAAAGGGATTCGCTAGTGATTTTAGGCGAGCATGTGAGTTTAGAAGATGGCACAGGAGCCGTGCATACCGCGCCTGGGCATGGTGAAGACGACTATCATTTAGGCTTAAAATACAACCTAGAAGTGTTAATGCCCGTAGATGAAAAGGGTTGCTATGATGAGAGCATTATCCATAAGAAATTATTAGATGAAAGCTATTTGGGCGAGCATATTTTTAAGGCTCAAAAACGCATTATAGAGCAATTGGGCGATTCTTTATTGTTAGAACAAGAGATCGAGCATTCCTACCCGCATTGTTGGAGGACGCACAAGCCTGTGATTTATAGAGCGACGACGCAATGGTTTATTTTAATGGATGAGCCTTTTACCCAAAATGACGGCTCTCAAAAAACTTTAAGAGAAGTGGCTTTGAATGCGATTGAAAAGGTGGAATTTGTGCCAAGCAGCGGGAAAAACCGCCTAAAAACCATGATAGAAAACCGCCCTGATTGGTGTTTGAGCCGGCAAAGAAAATGGGGCGTGCCGCTAGCCTTTTTTATAGACAAACGCACCAATAAGCCTTGTTTTGAAAGCGAAGTTTTAGAGCATGTCGCCAATCTCTTTGAAGAAAAAGGCTGTGATGTGTGGTGGGAGTATGATACAAAAGATTTATTGCCCCCTAGTTATCAGGATAACGCCAAACATTACGAAAAAGTCATGCACATTTTAGACGTGTGGTTTGATAGCGCTAGCACCTTTAAGGCGGTTTTAGAAGACTATCATGGGGAAAAAGGGAAAAGCCCTAGCGATGTGGTTTTAGAGGGAAGTGATCAGCACAGGGGGTGGTTTCAAAGCTCGCTTTTACTGGGCTGTATTTTAAACAACCAAGCCCCTTTCAAAAAGGTCATTACGCATGGCTTTATCGTAGATGAAAAGGGCGAGAAAATGAGTAAATCCAAAGGCAATGTGGTGTCTTTAGACAATTTGCTCAAAAAACATGGGAGCGATGTGGTGCGTTTGTGGGTGGCGTTTAACGACTATCAAAACGATTTGAGGGTCTCTCAAACCTTTTTCGCTCAAACAGAACAACATTACAAGAAATTCCGCAACACTTTGAAATTCTTGCTCGCTAATTTTAGCGATATGGATCTTAAACATTTAGAACACTCCTTTGATTTTAGCCCTTTAGATCATTTTTTACTAGAGGCTTTAGAAACAATAAGCGCTGAAGTCAATAGCACGTTTGAAGAGCATGATTTTGTGAAAGGCTTGAACATTTTAATGGCGTTTGTTACCAATGAATTGAGCGGGATTTATTTGGACGCTTGTAAGGATAGCTTGTATTGCGATAGCCTCAGTAACAAAAAACGCCAGGCCATTCAAATGGTCTTACTCGCTGTTGCTAGCAAATTGTGCTACTTTTTAGCCCCCATTTTAACGCACACGATTGAAGAAGTTTTAGAGCATAGCGAGACGCTTCGCGCGTTTTTACAAGCCAAAGATGTGTTTGATTTGAAAGATATTAATATTTTAGAAAAACTCCACCTTAAAGAATGCAAAAAACCAGAAAATTTTGAAGCCCTTTTAGCCTTGCGCTCTGCTTTTAATGAAGAGTTGGATAAATTGAAAAAAGAAGGCGTAGTTAAAAATTCGTTGGAATGCGCTATTGAAGTGGAAGAAAAAGCGTTGCGTGAAAATCTAGTAGAAGAATTGCTGATGGTAAGCTTTGTAGGGCCTGCGAAAGAAAAAATAAGCGAGACTTTAACATTCACGCTCTTTAAAGCCCCCTTTTTCAAATGCCCCAGGTGTTGGCGTTTTAAAAGCGAGCTAGAAAACACCCCTTGCAAGCGTTGCGAACAGGTTTTAAAAGAACGACAATGATAAAGGAATAGGGCTTTTGGAAACTTTACAAACCCATAGAGTTTTACAAGCCCTGATTGGCCATTTTACCCCTTTTTTAGAAAGCGGGATCACTGAGCTTATCATCAACACCGAGCAAGAGCTTTGGCTTTATAAAACCAACAACACACGAGAAAAAAAAGAGCATGCGCTTTTTAATAAGGCGTTTTTACTGAGGTTTTGCGAGCAATTAGCGGGTTTTAGGGGGTTGTTTTTTGATGAAGAGCACCCTACTTTAAACTGCTCTATCCCTTTCACGCGCTACAGAGTGAGCGCGAATCACTTTAGCATCACTACCAATAATCAAATCACGCTCAATATCCGTGTGCCTAGGCTTAAGCCTTTAAGTTTAGAGGATTTCACTTTCAAAGCAAGCAATCCAAAGGGTTTGAAAAATTTAGCGCTTAAAGGGCATAATATTTTAATCAGCGGGGAGACTTCAAGCGGTAAAACAAGCTTATTAAACGCTCTTTTAGATTGCGTCAATAAAGATGAAAGGGTGGTGAGCGTTGAAGACAGCCAGGAATTGGATTTAAAAGCGTTTAGTAATTGCGTGGGGCTTTTAGTGGGCAAGCAAGAAAACGGGTGTTTTAATTATGAAGACGCTCTCAATATGGCCATGCGGCTAAACCCAGACAGGCTCATTGTGGGCGAGATTGACACGAGGAATGCGGCGTTATTCTTGCGTTTAGGAAACACCGGGCATAAGGGCATGCTCTCAACCATTCACGCTAACAGCGCTCAAAACACTTTAGAAGCCCTTTCAATGAATCTAAGCATGCGTTATGCGCATGTGTTGGACAAGGATTTGATGCGCGCGTATTTTAAAAGTGCAATTGATGTGATCGTGCATGTCAATAGGATCAAGAATGAGCGCCAAATCGCTGAAGTTTTATGGACTAAAGAGCTTTAAATGCCCCTAAAATCCTTAAAAAACCGCTTGAATCAACATTTTGATCTATCGCCTCGCTATGGGAGCGTGAAAAAAATCATGCCTAATATCGTTTATGCGGATGGTTTCAACCCGTCTGTGGGCGATGTGGTGAAGATTGAGAAAAGCGATGGCAGCGAATGCGTGGGCATGGTGGTGGTGGTAGAAAAAGAGCAATTTGGTTTCACGCCCTTTAATTTTATAGAGGGATCTAGGGCTGGCGATAAGGTGCTGTTTTTAAAAGAGGGGCTGAATTTCCCTGTGGGGCATAGTCTTTTAGGGCGGGTGCTTAACCCTTTAGGGCAAGTGATTGACAATAAGGGGGCGTTGGATTATGAACGATTGGCTCCGGTCATTACAACGCCTATAGCCCCCTTAAAAAGAGGCTTGATTGATGAGGTTTTTAGCGTGGGAGTGAAAAGCATTGATGGGCTTTTGACTTGCGGTAAGGGGCAAAAACTGGGCATTTTTGCCGGCTCTGGGGTGGGTAAATCCACGCTAATGGGCATGATCACTAGGGGGTGTTTAGCGCCCATTAAAGTGATCGCTTTGATCGGGGAAAGGGGCAGAGAAATCCCTGAATTTATAGAAAAAAACCTAAAAGGGGATTTAAGCTCTTGCGTGTTGGTGGTCGCTACAAGCGATGATAGCCCTTTAATGCGAAAATACGGGGCGTTTTGCGCGATGAGCGTGGCGGAGTATTTTAAAAATCAAGGGCTAGACGTGTTGTTTATCATGGATTCAGTGACTCGTTTCGCTATGGCTCAAAGAGAAATCGGCTTGGCTTTAGGCGAACCGCCCACTTCCAAAGGCTACCCTCCATCCGCGCTTTCTTTATTGCCTCAATTAATGGAGAGGGCGGGCAAGGAAGAGGGAAAGGGGAGTATTACCGCTTTTTTTAGCGTGCTTGTAGAGGGCGATGATTTGAGCGACCCGATAGCCGATCAGGCTAGGAGTATTTTAGACGGGCATATTGTCTTAAGCAGGGAATTAACCGATTATGGGATCTACCCGCCTATTAATATTTTAAACTCCGCATCAAGGGTGGCTAAAGACATTACCAGCGAGTCTCAAAACCTTTATGCGAGAAAATTCCGCCGTTTGTATGCGTTATTGAAAGAAAATGAAATGCTCATTCGCATCGGATCTTATCAAATGGGGAATGATAAAGAGCTTGATGAAGCGATCAGTAAAAAGGCTTTAATGGAGCAATTTTTAGCGCAAGATGAAAACGCCTTGCAGCCTTTTGAACAAAGCGCTAAACAATTAGAAGAAATCTTAAAATAAAGGGAATATCATGGAATCACAGCTCATGAAACTCGCTATTGAAACTTATAAAATCACTTTGATGATTTCTTTACCGGTCTTATTGGTGGGGTTAGTGGTGGGGTTGTTGGTGAGTATTTTTCAAGCGACCACTCAAATCAATGAAATGACTTTGTCTTTTGTGCCTAAGATTTTAGCGGTGATTGGCGTGCTGATTTTAACCATGCCGTGGATGACTAACATGCTTTTAGATTACACCAAAACCTTAATCAAGCTCATTCCTAAAATCATAGGCTAGAAAATGCTAGAAACTATTATTGATTTTTCTCGTTATAGCAGCGTGAAGATCGGTACGCCTTTAAAAGTGAGCGTTTTAGAAAAGGATAATGAAACCTCTCAAGAACACCAGATCATAGGGCTAGCGAATAACCTTTTAATCGCTCCTAGTGCGAAAAATCTCGCCCTTTTAGGCCCCAACTATGATTATATTTGCGATAGGGGCGAATGCATTGAAATAGGAGGGGCGACGAATTCTTCTAAAATTTTTGGCTATTTTAGGGCGAATGGTTTAGGGGGTTTGGAGTTTTTGGGGCAATTGCCTGGCACTTTGGGGGCGTTAGTCAAAATGAATGCCGGCATGAAAGAATTTGAAATAAAAAATGTTTTAGAAAGCGCTTGCATTAATAATGAATGGCTAGAAAATGAAGCGTTAGGCTTAGATTATCGCAGTAGTAAATTCAACGGCGTTGTTTTAAGGGCTAGGTTTAAAAAAACGCATGGTTTTAGAGGAGAAGTCTTAAAAGCGTGTCAAAGCATGCGCAAAAGCCACCCCAAATTGCCTAATTTTGGGAGCTGTTTTAAAAACCCGCCTAATGATTATGCAGGCAGGCTTTTAGAGGGAGTGGGCTTAAGGGGTTATTGTTTGAAAAGGGTGGGCTTTGCTAAAGAGCATGCGAATTTTTTGGTGAATTTGGGGGGCGCAGAATTTGAAGAAGCGCTGGATTTGATAGAGTTAGCCAAAATTAGAGTGTTGCAAGAATACGGCATTCTTTTAGAAGAAGAAGTGAAAATTTTAAGGTAGGGTTGAAAAGCGTTTTTAAACTAAGATCATTCTAACTTAAGCTTTAAAAAAGAGCTTTAAGTTAAATCGTTCATATCCCCACTACCAATAAGTTGTCAAACCGATTCAAAAGCTTTAATGAGCATGTGAAGCTACCACTCATCAATATTGGGAGCGGAATAGATGAGAGTGTTATTGATAGCGATAGTGGGAAGTCTTATGATGGCTTAGGGGATTATGGAGTGATATTTATCATAGGGTTCAACATTCAAGCGATGAGTTTGTAAAAGAAAAAATCATTTAATGGGATAAGTTTTTGGGTTTTTTAAAGGGATTTCTTGAATGAGTTTAAAGGATTAAAAGAGAGCTTTTTATTAAAACTGATACAACAATCCGGCTAAAGTAAGCCTTTATTTTTCAGTTTTATCATAATCCATGCCACCATGACAAACAATCCTTTTTCTTTGGGTGTCAAATTGGGGGCTAAAAAGGTTTTTACTCTCTATCGCATCTTTAGTGTGGATGCCCACCAAAGGCAAAAGGGAGTGGATTAAATCATCGCTCATGAAAGGCTTGTTGAGCGCGTTTTTAATCAACTCCACTTTCTTGGGGTGTTTTTCTTTAAAAATACCGCTCACATAAATCATGAAAGGGATTTCCACGCCCGCTTTAGAACATCTATGCCCATAAGTAGGGCCGCTTTCAAAAATATCTTGTGCATGGTCGCTCAAATAAAACACAATAGCGTCTTTATCTTTAAAGAGGTTAAAAATTTCATTCAAAACAAAGTCGTTGTAATAAAGCGAATTGACATAATCAGTAACGATTTGCTTGTCTTTGTCATTACTCACATGCAAATGAGAAAAAGGCAAATCGCTTGTTTTGAATTTGGCAAAGCTTTGAGGGAAACGATCGGCATACCAACTGTGTGATCCTAACAAGTGGAACACGATAAAATTCTTGCTTTTTAATTGGGATTGGACATTTTTAGAATAAAATTTCACCAGCTCTTCATCGTATGGGCCGTAGTCTCCTAGGATATAGTAGCGGTTTTGAGAACGATCAGAGACTAGATTTTGCGTGATCCCCCATTGATCAATGATTTGTTTTTCTAGCCAAAAAGTTTCATAATGGGATCGCTTGAAAATATCTATCATGTTGTGGTATTCATACCAAGGCTTAGTCGTTTCAGCGTCGCTATAATTGAGCAAGCTTATAAAGACATCAGAGGTGTGGGCTTCTTTGCTTATAGTGTTAGAAAATACGAACAGGCTACTCTCTCTCTCTCTCTCTCTCGTTAGCGAGTTCGCTCAATAAGGGGTTATTAGGAACGCTATAACCATAAAGTTGCATGAAATTTCTGCTCGCACTTTCGCCGATGACTAAGACAACATTTTCAACATCGCCCATGCCAGAAAGATAGCCGCTTGGTAAATAGAGGTTCTTTAAAGCGCTATAAAATTTTATGGCTCGTTGGCGATCAAACAAACTCAAATAAGTAGAATAAAATCCCCTAGCTAAGGAAAGAGAACGCAATGATTTTTTTAAAATAGCGTCGTTATTTGCAAGGGGTTTAATGTTACGAACGCTCCCTATCGTAAGGACAGAAGCTCCTAAAACGCTCGCTATCATGCTAGGCACAAGCGCTCTAAAACGAATCATTTTAATAGCCACTAACAAAGCGATCAAAATCAAAGCGTAGTAAAGCAAATAGTTTTTATAGCTTTTTATAAACGCCATCGTTTCAGAGCCATTGGTGGCTAAAAGCGTGTCAATCAAGCCTTTTGAAAAAGGCATTTTAAACATAAAAAGCGTAAAAATTTCTGCCACGCTAAGAGCGATACCGCCCCCTATAAACAGCCATTCTAATGAATATCTCAAGCGCTTTTTAGGGATTAGAGTGCAACCATAATACGCCACAAACCCGATTAAAAAAGCGCCTAAAAAGCCTTTAGAGAAAGAAAACAAATCGTTATTCCTATAAGCGTTAGCTAGAGCGTTGCATAAAAGAAACATTAAAAATTTTTCATCTAACGCCACGCTCCTTACAAAGAATTTTAAAAACTTCAATAATTTTTCCATGAAAATGTCTTTTAAGAAAATTTGAAAACTTTTTTCAAAATATTTTTTATTCTATAACAAAAATAATCCCTAATCGTTTGCGATCGGATGTGGGTTTTAAAAGATTGCATTTGTTGGTCTTTGGCCATTTCAAGGCGTTCTTTAAAAAAATCGTTTTTAAAAGGGGTGCAAAACAGGTTTGCAAGCCAAAAACCCGCTGCGGCTTCATAGCAAATCAAGCGATCGTTTAAAAAACTGATAGAATGCCAGGGCTTGTATTTGATGAAATGGAGCATGACGATATTTTTAGAGTGGTGTTGGTTGAAAAAGTCAGAATAGCAATTATAATGGATGGGCAGTTCTAAAACGCGCTTCCAAAACACCATATTGATCAAACATTGTTCAGGGTAGAAAAGATCTTTCCCCCTAGTTTTTAAAAATTCTAAAGCGATTTTTTCAAACCCATTTTCGCGCCATAAATCTAAATTCGCCACCAAAAAGCCCATGTTAAAGCCTTGGTGGATGCGTTGCAATTCGCTAGCGCTAAAGCGCGAAAAATCAATTTTAAAATTCTTGCAAGCGCATTGGATAAAATGGCAAAAGGCTTCAAAAGAAAGGTGAGAAAAAGTGTCTCTCACCATGCCAAGCAATTTAGTGGGGTCGTTATCCAGTGCAAAATAAGCGCTTGCAATATCGCCTAAAAACACCGTATCCACATCTATGGAAATGATTTTGGAATAATTAGGGAAGAGCGAAGCGAGCAAGAGCCGGCACAAAATGAGAAGCCCGCCATAACGCTTGGAGCAAGACTCATTAAGATAGCTTTCTATGGAATGATCCAATGAATTGATGTCTATAAACTCCAATGAAGCAAATTCCTTAAAAGGCTCAATGGTTTTTAAAAGTTTGTTTTGCTGCTCTAAAGTTACCCCTTTAATCAAACAATGGATTTTATACACGATGTTAGCGGGTGAAAGTTTGTTGTTTTGGTTGATGGGGCTAAAATCTATCGTGCTTGTGTGCTTGCTTGCATGTGAGAGTAAAGAATAAAGGCTCACGCCTGCCCCTAGCGCGTAATTCTTATCAAAACTCATGAAAATAGGGATAACTTGATTGGGCGAGGTTTGCGCGTTCATTGGTTATTCTTTGAGTTTGTTAGCGCTTTTTGAGCGCTTAAAATCGCATGCCTAACTTCTTCAACGCTCCCTATATAAAGGTTATGGAATTGGGTTTTATTGAAAGTGTTTTGGCGCTTGGCTAATTGTATGGTGTTAGAGATAATCGCTTCTTCTAATTCCTTTAAAGTGAGCTGTTTTTCTAAATAAAGAATGCTCTCTTTAACGCCTATGGCCTTAAAGGGCTGCGAATCTTTGGGGTATTGGGCATAAAGGGCTTTGATTTCTTCAATAAGACCGCAATCAAGCATGTTTTTGGTGCGCTGTTTGATGTTGTTATGAAGCGTGCTTTTTTCAATAGATAGAGCGAATAATGAGATAGCATGCTCAAAGGGTTTTTTGGGGTTTTTTTGAAAATACTCGCTTGGGGGCGTATGGGTGGCATAAAAGATTTCTAAAGCCTTATGAATGCGGTAAGTGTCGTTTGGATGGATTTTAGAAGCCATGTTAGGGTCAATGGATTTTAAAAAAGTATAAGGGTTAGAAAGGGTGGCAATTTCTCGCTCTATTTTTAAAATTTGATCGCTACTGAGTTTTGGCATGCGGCTCAAACCTTCTAAAATGGCTTTGAGGTAAAAACTGCTCCCCCCCACAATGAGTAAAATCTCTTTTGGGGATACTTTCATGGCGTCTTCTAAAAGGGTTTTAAAAAGGGGAGCGTTATTTTTTTCATCAATGTTAAGGCAGTCTAGGGCGTAATGTTTGATGTTTTTTCGTTCTTTTAGGCTGGGTTTAGCCGAAGCGATATTAATCTCTTTATAAATGCTCAAAGAATCCAAAGAAAAGATTTCTGCATCTAATGTTTGGGCTAGTTCAATAGAAAGAGCGCTTTTCCCGCTCCCGCTAGGCCCTAGAAGCGCGATGAGTTTCTTAGGCGTTTTGATAAGTAAGCTCCCTTTTATAAGCGTTCAAAAACCCTTCTAAATCAAATTTTTTACGGCATTCTTCTGTGAAAAGATGGATCATCAAATCCCCCAAATCCAAAATGATCCACTCTTCATTAGACTCATCTATCTGGTAAAAGACTTCGCCTAAAGGCTTAAGGGTGTTTTTAAGTGCATCTAGTAAAGAAAGGGCATGCTTACTCGCTAGAGTGGTGGCGATAATAACATCTTCTACCAAATAAGGGGTTTTAGACAAATCAATATGCGTAATATCAAAAGCCTTTTTCTCGTCTAATAAAGCCGTAATCATCTCTATGCGTTTGTTCATGAATTTCCTAAAAAATGGGTTAAAATAGCCTTATTATAACTTAAATCAAGGAATATTCATGAGCTCTGAATTAAACCTTAAATTATTAGGCGCTAAAACGCCCTATATTTTTGAATACAATAAAGATTTGTTGGAAGCTTTCCCTAACCCAAACCCCAATTTAGACCCCTTAATCACCTTAGAATGCAAGGAATTTACAAGCCTTTGCCCAATCACTTCCCAACCGGATTTTGGCGCTATTTATATCCGCTACATCCCTAAAGACAAAATGGTAGAAAGCAAGTCTTTAAAACTCTATTTATTCAGTTACAGAAACCATGGGAGTTTTCATGAGAGCTGTATCAATACGATTTTACTGGATTTAGTGGAGTTGTTAGAGCCAAAGTATTTGGAAGTGTATGGGGATTTTGCCTCTAGAGGCGGGATTGCGATCAAGCCCTTTGTGAACTATGCGATCAAAGAATACCAAGACTTTAAAGAAAAACGCCTTTTGAATGCGAAATAATATGCCGTTAAATTATGCATTAATTTTTTGCATTAAAATGACTTGTTAAGGAATTAAGGAGCGTGCAATGATGAAATGCATTTTTAAAAATTTGCTTTCTCTCTTATAAGATTCCGATCTTTTGTTCTTAATATTCAAATCATTTAATGTTTTTAATTTTTTCAACCCCATATCGTTTTTTGCATGTGGGGTTAATAAAGTTAAAAAGGAGCGAAAATGTCTGGATATCCTGGACATATACCTGGACCTATAAAAGAAGAACCTTTAAAAAGAATCGCTGATGCGTTAGAGGTAATGGCGCAAGCGATGCAAGATTCAGTCAAACAGCAAGAAAAAATCGTTCAAGTCATGCAAGATTCAGTCAAAAAGCAAGAAGAAATTGCTAATAGAGATAACAGAGGTTAGTAAAAGTGTTTATTGCCGCCAAGATCGATAGGAATCGTATATTAGTAAATTTAAGAATGCTCAACGAACAAGCCTTTAAGGTGCTGCAAAGTCAAAATTCACTAGATCTGCAAGCAGAAAAGGAACTAAACAATGCTTTGGGAAGCATTACTGACTATGACTGGCATTGTGGAGGAACTTATGGAAGAAACTTGTATTCTTAATGGGGAGTCAAAATGAGCGGTGAGAATAAGAAGAAATGGGAACAATAAACGCCAACATTGACAAAGGTGCGGGTGCATAAAAGCCCGCTACCAATCAATGGTGGTGGCAATGATGGCGGTCAATGGTATGGTGGGATTAAACGCTTTATTTAAAACGCCCTAACCCCATAAACGCTATTCTTGTCATTCTCTCCAGCCCCACCAAACCCTATTTTTAGCCCCTTATTCAAATAACTTCAAATAATTTTTATCCATTTCCCCAAAATCCCCAAAACCTTCCTTAGCGATCGCGCTTGACAAAGCAACAGGCACAGCGTTGCCCACTTGTTCGCAACGCTTGGTGTGTGAGCCAAAAAATTTGTAAGAAGTAGGGAAGCCGGTAATGCTTGCTGCTTCTCTAATGGTGATACTTCTATGCTCTGTTGGGTGTAAGGGGAAATTACTATGCCCTGGCACTAAAGTGGGAGATAAGGCGTCCATTTTTAAACGCATGGTATTGCCTCTAGAGTAGAATTTAGAAATTTGTAAATGTTTAGGCAAACTCTCAATGCATTCTTGAATATTTTTGCCTTCTTGTATGTATTTAAAGCGTTCAATGGTTTTAGGGCTGTGTTGCATGGGCAAATTGTCTGTATCACCTAAATTGGAATAATCAATCAAATTAAAAGCGTCTCTAATTAAAAAAGGTTTTTTAAAGCTTGTAGGTAAATCTTTGAAATCTAACTTGGTGTTGATTTCATCGCTTAAATGGGTGGGTTTAGGGAATATGAAATTAAAGGGCAGATCGTTTCTAATAGCCACTATAATCAATCTTTCTCTTTTGGTCGCGCTCCCATACCATGCACTATTTAAGACTTTAAACTCTGCACGATAGCCCAAGTTTTCATAAATTTTTAAAATATCATCTATGACACCATGCAATAAATGGTTGAGTTTCTTTTGCAAGTCTTGTTTTTTTTGGCGTAAATTTAAGCCGTAATTTTCAAATTCTTTAGTGATAGAATTCTTTTTTCTTAACTCCGCTTTTTTGCCCTTATAATTTTCTAACTCTTGGTATAAAATATCCACTTCTTGTAAAATTTTAGGATCTGAATTTTGCGGCAAAATTTTAGCATTTAGCATGCCTTTTACATTTTCTATAATGCTGACTTTTGGCTTTAGGGTTTTGATTATATCCAAATAATAGCGGTAAAAATAATTGCGTTTATCATTAGGCGAGCGCTCCCCAGCTAAGGAAAAACTTTTGCACACAATACCAGCAAAAATAACATCAATCTCTTGTTTTATTTGCGCTTGTAATTTTTTAGGGTCAATTTCTGTAATGCTCGTTTGATCTATGATGGCATCTTTTAATTCTTTATTGTTATGGAGTAAAGTTTTTAGGGCATCTTTGTCTATATCATTAACATAGAGCGTTTTAAAACCTTGTTGGATAAAGCCTAAATGCGAACCACCAGCCCCCACAAAAAATTCACAAACATTATATGCCATTTAATATTTCCTTATATCTTTTTTTATACTTATTGTAAAGTGAATATTTTTCAATATGCTTAATAAAATTTTCTTTATTGCTGGTAAAAGGGTTAAAGATTAATCGCCTTTGCGCTAATCTTTTAGTAAAACTAAAAAAGCAAAATCATCTTTTGCGATATTAAGCCATGATGAAATGTATCTTGAATTTGACTCAGTCAAAAACAAGACTTCATGGTTGTTAAAATGCATCTTAATGCGTTTTGCAATTTCATTATTTTTTAAATTAAGCGTATTATTTTCTACAAGTTTAAAAATTTCAATGTAGTAAGGCTTGATATAACTTTCAAAAATCATCACAAGAAATTCGCTATAACTCATATTGACAAAGTTTAAACCTATGCTTGTGGGATAATTTTTGCTATCAATAAAACCTAGCACAGATAGCGTGATAAAAACATTGCGCCAATTACCGTTATTAAGCGAATTGGTCTTTTTTAAAATCGTTTCTTCTATGTTTTTACGATGCGCTAATTGATTTTTAAATTTAAAAATGGCTAAAACTTGGAGCAAAAAATACACTTCAAAAAACCTAATATCGCGCACATAATAAGGCGAAATGACCTTAAAATCCTTATGTTTTGTTTCTCTTAATTTTTCTAATTCACTATCATTAATGCATCTAACAGCTAAATTATGCGAATTGATTTCTAAAATTTTCTTGCTTTTAGGGTATTTAAAAAGCCCCACATTAAAATCGTTGTTTTTTAAAACGCTTTCAGGAAAAATCAACACACTATTAAAATTTTGGCAAAATTCATAATTTTTAAGGCTCAGAGTGTTTTCAAAAAAATATTCGTATTGAAAAATTTGACCAATACCACGCACATACTCGCTCACTCCAATAGATCCGCCCTTGCACTCTATAATGGCTCTAACTTTATTGTTTTCAAAAAGCGTGAAATCTGCTGTAATGCCATTGATATAAGTGTCTTCTCTTAAAAGTTTAAAATCTTTATGATCTATTTCTAAAATAGAACAAATATCTTTTTGAATGTTGGTGTTATTGGCGATTAGATCTTGGAAGTCTCTTTCTAGTTTATAAGGCATGTTAGTTTAGATGGTTTAAAAATCATGAAAGTTTTAAGTGCAAAATGCACTTAAAATCTCACTTCATTTGCAAAGCCACTTCTTCAGCGAAATTCTCTGCCTTTTTCTCAATGCCTTCGCCCAATTCAAAACGCGCATACTCAGTGATCTCTAACGCATCGTTTAATTCTTTGGAATAATCAGCAATGACTTGAGCGATCGTTTTTTTATCGTCCATGACATAGAATTGCCCTAAAAGGGTCAGGCGTTGATCAATAAGAGTGTTATCAGCGATAAACCTTTCCATTTTTCCAGGAACGATTTTATCCCAGATTTTTTCAGGTTTGCCCTGCTCTTTCAATTCGTCTTCAAAGGCTTTCTTTTGATGGGCTAAAACTTCATCGCTCAATTCAATGCGGCTCCCAAAAGCGGGAATGTTTTTCAAAGGCTTGCCCAATCGTTTGGCCTCTTCATTGTCTTTTTCAATTTCAGCGATCAAGGCTAAAGTTTCTTTTTTGACAAAATCAAGGCTAAAGTCTTTGCAATCTAATACTTGAGGCTTCATCGCTGCGGCATGCATAGCGATATTTCTAGCCAGTTCAACCACTTTTGGAGCGTTTTCCTCATTATTGTATTTCATGGTGATTAACACGCCCACTCTAGCGTTAGAATGCGCATAACCATTGATGATATGAGAGCTTGGGGCTTTAGAGTTAGCGATTTTCCTCACTAAAATGTTTTCACCAATCACAGCGATTTGAGAGTGCAAATATTCTTCAAAAGGCTTGTTGTCTAACGGGCTTTTAAGCAATTCTTCTGTGGTGTGTGTGTTGTGGGCTTTGATCGTTTCTAAAGTTTTTTTAACCAATTCCTTAAAGCCCTCATTTTTAGCCACAAAATCCGTTTCACTATTGATTTCTACCATGACCGCGCTTTTAAAATCAGGTGCAACTTCCAAAGCGACCACGCCCTCAGAAGCGATCCTATCGGCTTTTTTAGCGGCTTTGCTCAAGCCCTTTTCGCGCAAGAAATCAATAGCCTTTTGCAAATCCCCAGCCACTTCCACAAGGGCTTTTTTGCAATCCATCATGCCCGCATCGGTTAAGTCTCTTAGTTTTTTGACTAATTGAGCGCTAATTTCTGACATTATTCGGCTCCTTGAGTGATTTCTTTTTGGATTTCAGCGAGCATTTCTTCTTTTTCTTCATTGCTCACGAACTCTATTTCTTCGCTATTTTCATCTGCATGGACGATTTCTTCTTGCATGAGTTCTCGCCCCTCTAAAATCGCCTCGCTCATTTCTTTACAGAACAATCTGATGGAGCGGATCGCATCATCATTTCCAGGAATGGGGTAATCCACTAAATCAGGGTCGCAGTTAGTGTCTAAGGGGGCCACGATAGGGATATGGAGCTTTCTCGCTTCTGCAACGGCGATTTTTTCTTTAGCCACATCAATCACAAAAATCATATCAGGGATTTTTTTCATGTGGCGCACCCCACCAAGATACTTGTCTAGCTTTTCTTTTTTCCTTAAAATCATGAGCTTTTCTTTTTTAGTCAATAAGTCAATTTGACCGCTGTTTTCCATTTCTTCAATGATTTCTAATTTTCTTACGGACTTTCTAATGGTGCTAAAATTCGTTAGCATGCCACCAAGCCAGCGGTAATTGACATAAGGGACTTGAATGCTTTCAGCAAATTCTTTCAAAGTCTCATTGGCTTGTTTTTTAGTGCCTACAAACATGATGCTTTTGCCTTGAGCGCTCGCATCGCGCACGATGTTATAAGTGTATCTAAAATAGCGCAAGGTTTTTTGCAAATCAATAATATGGATATTTTTCCTAACGCCAAAAATGAATTTTTTGGTTTTAGGGTTCCAACGCCTTGTTTGGTGTCCAAAATGCACACCGCATTCTAATAAATCTTTCATGGTTACCATGAGAATTCTCCTTAAAGTTATTTTGGTTCTCTTCCTCCATGCTCGTTTGATTCTTAAGATTTCTTAAGAACACCTAAATATAAGGATTAGCATGTGTGAATTTGACGCTGTCTTTGCCCATTTCTAAATAAAGTATAGAAAAATGACAAAACCCTATGATTATAGCAAAAGATTAAGGTTTTTTAGCTTAAGCAAGGCTTTTAGGTTATAATAAAACAAAAACAGATTTTAGGGCATGAGTGATGGATACAAAAAGACAATGCATGGCGTTAAAAGCTTCAGCAGGAAGCGGGAAGACTTTCGCTTTGAGCGTGCGGTTTTTAGCCCTATTGTTTAAGGGGGCTAATCCTAGCGAGATTTTAACGCTCACTTTCACTAAAAAAGCCACCGCTGAAATGAAAGAGCGCATTTTAGATTATTTGAAATTTTTGCAAAAAGAAAACTCTGAAAATGAAAAAGAAAAATCCCAAAATATCCTCAAAGAATTAGAAGAAAAATATAATTTAAACCCTAGTTTAGTGCAAGACAACGCCAAAAAAATCTACCAACGCTTTTTAAACGCCGAAGTTAGAATCAGCACCATTGATGCGTTTTTCCAAAGCATTTTAAGGAAATTTTGCTGGTTTGTGGGGTTGAGCGCGAATTTTGAAGTCAATGAAGATACAGAAGCGTACCAACAACAGCTTAATGAGAGTTTTTTGAGCGCTTTAAATAGCAAGCAGCTTGAGGAATTGAGCGTTTTTATCACTCAATGCTTGAGTTATGATAGTTACACAAGCGATTCTGTTTTGGGGCAGTTGCATTTTTTAAAAAACAAGCTTTATTTGTTTGATTTCAATCAGCAAGAACTTGCGTTTGATGAAGAGGCTTTTTTAAAAAAATTAAGGGATTTAAACCATCGAATCCAAAACATAGAAACAGCGTCAGATACAGCTAAAAAAGCCATTAAATGCGAGAGTTTTAAAGAGTTTTTAAACAGCGCTTTAACCTGGCTTGAAAAAAAGAGCGAGTATCAATATTTCAAAAAATTCAAAGATAAAATCCCCACTTTAGAGAGCGAATGCGAAGAAATTGAAAGCGATCTCAAACGCTATTATGACGCCAAAGAAGCCGTAATATTTAAAAAATTCCCTAAATTCATCCAGCTCTATGATAAAGCCACTTCTAAAATCCAAGCCCTAGATTTTAGCGCGATTAAAGATAAGGTTTATGCGTTGTTGGATAATCAGGAAAACAGCTATAAAAATGGTTATGAAAAAATGCCGGCGGAGTTTTTTTATTTCAGGTTGGACAGCAGGATCGCGCACATTTTGATTGATGAATTTCAAGACACAAGCTTGAATGATTATAAGATTTTAGCCCCTTTCATTGATGAGATTAAAGCCGGGATAGGGCAGGCTAAATGGCAAAGGAGCGTGTTTTTTGTGGGCGATGTCAAGCAAAGCATTTATCGCTTTAGAGGGAGTTTTAGTTCCTTGTTTGAAAGCGTTTCTAAGGATTTTTACCACGATAATTTGGAATTCAACCACCGCAGTGCGCCTTTAATCATCCATTATGTGAACACCATCTTTAAAAAGGCTTATCAAAGTTATCCCACCGCTTATTTGGAGCAAAAATACCCTAAAACTTCCAACAATAAACATGCCACAGAGGGCTATGTTAAAATCTCGTTAGTGCCTAATGAAAGGGAGTTGTTATTAGATCAAGTCTTGCAAGAAGCTAAAAACCTTTTAAAAAATCATATTGATCCTAAAGACATTACCATTTTATGCACCACCAATAAGGACGCTTTAGAGATTAAACGCCATTTGCAAGAGCGTTTAAGCGAAATTTGCCCCAGCACGGAATCTAGCGCGAAATTGTCTCAATTTGTAGAATCTAAAATCATTAAAAACGCCCTAGAACACGCTTTAGCTGAAGAACCCTATAAGCCTTTTTACAAACACAGCGTTTTAAAACTCGCTGGATATTTGCATGATGACACAATCGCGCTCCCTAGTTTTAACCCCAAAAAAGAGAGCGTGGCAAACTTTGTGTGGAGGGTGATGGAGCAATTTGAGCTTTATGAAGAGTGCGCGCAAAGTTGTTTGGAATTAGCGGTTGGGTGCGAAGATGCAAATGAATTTTTAGAAAAATTAGAGGCTAAAGAGATCGCTTCTTTCAATGCAAAAGGCGCACAGATTATGACCATTCATAAATCTAAAGGCATGCAATTCCCTTATGTGATCGTGTGCGAACGCTTGGGTAGGCCTAACTCAAGCCCCACAAGCAAATTTCTTGAAGAATATCATGGCACAGAACTTACGCGCCTTTATTATAGAATGAAAAATCGTAAGGCCGTGGATAAAGATTACGCTAGGGCTTTAGAAAAAGAAGAAGCGGCTAAAGATCATGAAGAAATCAATATGTATTATGTCGCATTCACTAGAGCTGAGTTAGGATTGATTGTCGTGGCTAAAGACAAAAACCAAAAAAAAGACAAAAAAGAAAACAAAGATAAGGGAATGCGTGAAACATTGGATCTTGCACCTTTAGAAGCGGGAAAAATCGCACCGGTTACTTCTTCTAAAAAAGAGCCTTTAATCGCAAGCGCTCTCATCAGGTCTAATGCCTATGGCGAGCAAGTCCAAGAGATAGAAGAAGAGCCGGATATTGATTATGAGAAAAATAACGACCAAGAAGCGATCAATTTTGGTATCGCCTTGCACAAGGGATTAGAATACCAATACGCTTATCATATTCCTAAAGAAAGCGTTTTAGAATATTTGAACTACCATTATGGTTTTTATGGTTTGGATAATCAAGCGCTAGAAGAGAGTTTGGAGCTTTTTAAAAACGATAAGGAAATCCAAACGCTTTTTAAAAACAACGCCCTAAAAGGCGAAGTGGCGTTTTTATTCCAAGGGGTTGTGTCTAGGATAGATGTTTTGTTGTGGGATAGGGGGCAAAATGTGCATGTGTTAGATTATAAAAGCTCTCAAAATTACCAACAAAGCCACAAAGCGCAAGTGTCTCATTACGCCGAGTTTTTGCAAACTCAAGCCCCCCATTTTAAGGTACAAGTGGGCATTATTTACGCTCATAAAAGACTGCTTGAAAAATTATGGGTTTGAAATTAAACATTTTAAGGTTGTCTATGAACTTCAAAAAAACAGAAAACGCGCTCAGTTTGACGCTTAAAAACTTTATTAAAAGCGAGTCTTTTGGGGGGATTTTCCTTTTTTTAAACGCTGTTTTAGCGATGGTGGTGGCTAATTCGTTTTTAAAAGAAAGTTATTTTGCTCTGTGGCACACCCCTTTTGGGTTTCAAATAGGGGATTTTTTTATCGGCTTTAGTTTACATAATTGGATTGATGATGTTTTAATGGCGTTATTCTTTTTAATGATAGGCTTAGAGATTAAGCGAGAGTTGTTGTTTGGGGAATTATCCAGCTTTAAAAAAGCTTCTTTTCCTGTGATTGCAGCTCTTGGGGGCATGATAGCTCCAGGGTTGATTTATTTTTTCCTTAACGCTGATACGCCCTCTCAACATGGTTTTGGGATCCCTATGGCGACGGATATTGCATTCGCTTTAGGCGTGATCATGCTTTTAGGCAAGAGGGTGCCTACCGCTCTAAAGGTTTTTTTAATCACTCTAGCGGTGGCTGATGACTTGGGGGCTATTGTAGTGATTGCGCTTTTTTATACCACGAATTTAAAATTCGCATGGCTTTTAGGGGCTTTAGGGGTGGTTCTTGTTTTAGCTCTATTGAACCGCTTGAATGCCCGATCGCTTGTTCCTTACTTGCTTTTAGGGGTGTTGCTTTGGTTTTGCGTGCATCAAAGCGGTATCCATGCGACGATTGCTGCGGTGGTTCTAGCCTTTATGATACCGGTGAAAATCCCTAAAGATTCTAAAAATGTAGAGCTTTTAGAATTGGGCAAACGATACGCAGAAACAAATTCAGAAGTCCTTTTAACCAAAGAGCAGCAAGAAATCTTACACTCCATTGGAGAAAAAGCAAACGCCTTGCAAAGCCCCTTAGAAAGATTGGAGCATTTTTTAGCGCCCGTTAGCGGGTATTTCATCATGCCCTTATTTGCGTTTGCAAATGCAGGGGTGAGCGTTGATTCTAGCATTAATTTAGAAGTGGATAAGGTGCTTTTAGGGGTCATTTTGGGGCTTTGTTTGGGCAAGCCTTTAGGGATTTTCTTAATCACTTTTATAGGCGAAAAATTTAAAATCACCGCGCGCCCTAAAGGCATCAGTTGGTGGCATATTTTAGGGGCAGGGCTTTTAGCTGGGATTGGCTTTACCATGTCTATGTTTATTTCTAATTTGGCTTTCACTAGCGAGCATAAAGATGCTATAGAAGTGGCAAAAATTGCGATTTTATTGGGATCTTTGATTTCTGGGATCATAGGGGCTTTGTATTTATTTTTACTAGACCAAAAAGCGGCTTTAAAGAAATAGCTAAAAATGCTATAATTTGAGATTAAAACATCTTTTAAGGAAATTGAATGGGACAAACCAAGGACATTATAACGACTTTTTTACCCCTAGTGGTGCTATTGCTTATTTTTTATTTTTTGATTATCCGTCCGCAACGCCAGCAACAAAAAAAGCACAGAGAAATGATAGAGGGCTTGACTAAAGGCGATAAGATCGTTACTCAAGGAGGGCTGATTGTTGAGGTGCTTAAAGCGGAAGCGACTTTTTTTAGCGTGAAACTCAATGATGACACTACGGCTAAACTTTCTAAAAACTATATAGCCTTCAAATTAGACGAAGAAGTAGCGCCAAACAACAACTAAATGAAACTTTTTAACGCTCGTTTAATCGTTTTTATTTTCGCGCTTCTTTTAGGCGTAGGGTTTTCTGTGCCTTCTTTGCTAGAAACTAAAGGCCCTAAAATCACTTTAGGTTTGGATTTAAGGGGGGGGTTAAACATGCTTTTAGGGGTGCAAACCGATGAGGCTTTAAAAAACAAGTATTTAAGCCTAGCGTCTGCATTAGAATACAACGCTAAAAAGCAAAACATCTTGCTTAAAGACATTAAATCTAGTTTAGAAGGGGTTAGCTTTGAGCTTTTAGATGAAGATGAAGCGAAAAAGTTAGACGCGCTTTTAGTGGAGTTGCAAGACCATAGCCAGTTTGAAATCAAAAAAGAAGCGGAGTTTTATAGCGTGAAGCTCACCCCTTTAGAGCAAGAAGAATTGCGTAAAAACACGATTTTGCAAGTCATAGGGATCATTCGTAACCGCTTGGATCAATTTGGTTTGGCAGAGCCTATAGTTATCCAACAAGGCCGAGAAGAAATTTCAGTGCAATTGCCCGGCATTAAGACCTTAGAAGAAGAACGGCGCGCTAAAGATTTGATTTCAAGATCCGCTCATTTGCAAATGATGGCAGTGGATGAAGAGCACAATAAAGATGCGATGAAAATGACGGATTTAGAGGCTCAAAAATTGGGCAGTGTGTTATTGTCTGATGTGGAAATGGGGGGTAAGATCTTGCTCAAAGCGATCCCTATTTTAGATGGCGAAATGCTTACGGACGCTAAAGTGGTGTATGATCAAAACAACCAGCCGGTGGTGAGCTTTACTTTGGACGCCCAAGGGGCTAAGATTTTTGGGGATTTTTCAGGCGCGAATGTGGGCAAACGCATGGCGATCGTTTTGGACAATAAGGTCTATTCAGCCCCCGTGATCAGAGAACGCATTGGTGGGGGGAGCGGGCAAATTAGCGGGAATTTTAGCGTGGCTCAAGCGAGCGATTTAGCGATCGCTTTAAGGAGTGGGGCGATGAGCGCGCCCATTCAGGTTTTAGAAAAAAGGATTATAGGCCCGAGTTTAGGGAAAGACAGCATTAAAACTTCCATTATCGCTCTCATAGGGGGTTTTATTTTAGTGATGGGCTTTATGGTGTTGTATTACTCTATGGCTGGGGTGATCGCTTGTATGGCGTTAGTGGTGAATCTTTTTTTGATCGTGGCGGTGATGGCGATTTTTGGAGCGACGCTGACTTTACCGGGAATGGCAGGGATTGTTTTAACCGTGGGGATTGCCGTGGATGCTAATATCATTATTAATGAGCGCATTAGAGAAGTGTTAAGAGAGGGCGAGGGCATCGCTAAAGCGATCCATTTAGGCTATATCAATGCGAGTAGAGCGATTTTTGATTCCAATATCACCTCCTTGATCGCTTCGGTGTTACTATACGCTTATGGCACAGGAGCGATTAAAGGCTTTGCACTCACTACAGGCATTGGGATTTTAGCCTCTATTATCACCGCTATTATAGGCACGCAAGGGATTTATCAAGCCCTTTTGCCTAAATTGACCCAAACAAAAAGCCTTTATTTTTGGTTTGGCGTGAAAAATAAAAGGGCTTAGGAGTTTTTATGGAATTATTCAAGCAAACGAGAATCTTAAGCTTCATGCGTTATTCCAATTATGGGGTGATTCTTTCAGCGATTTTAGTGCTTTTGGCGTTAGGGCTTTTGTTTTTTAAGGGGTTTTCTTTAGGGATTGATTTTGCCGGGGGGAGTTTGGTGCAGGTGCGTTATGCACAAAACGCTCCCATTAAAGAAGTGCGCGCTCTTTTTGAAAAAGAAAATCGTTTTAAGGGCGTTCAAGTGAGCGAGTTTGGCTCTAAAGAAGAGATTTTAATCAAATTCCCTTTTGTAGAAACAGCCCAAAATGAAGATTTGAACGCTATCGTGGCTAACATTCTAAAACCCAGTGGCGATTTTGAAATCCGTAAATTTGACACCGTAGGCCCTAGAGTGGGGAGCGAGTTGAAAGAAAAGGGCATTTTGTCGCTGATTTTAGCCTTAATGGCGATCATGATTTATGTGAGTTTCCGCTATGAATGGCGTTTCGCTTTGGCGAGCGTTATCGCGCTTGTGCATGATGTGATTTTAGTGGCAAGCTCAGTAATCCTTTTTAAAATTGATATGAATTTAGAAGTGATTGCGGCTTTACTCACTTTGATTGGGTATTCTATTAACGATACGATCATTATCTTTGACAGGATTAGAGAAGAAATGTTGTCTCAAAAAACTAAAAACGCCATTCAAGCCATTGATGAAGCCATTTCTAGCACGCTCACGCGCACGCTTTTAACTTCTTTAACCGTGTTTTTTGTGGTGTTGATTTTATGCGTGTTTGGGAGTAAGATCATCATTGGTTTTTCATTGCCCATGCTAATAGGCACGATCGTAGGGACTTATAGCTCTATTTTCATTGCCCCTAAGGTGGCGTTGTTGTTAGGCTTTGATATGGATAAATATTATGAGAATGAGGCTAGAAAAGTCAAAAAAGCTCAAGAGAAAGAAAAAATGCGCCGTTTGTATGAGGGCGGTCAAGTTTAAGGAGTTTCTATGGATTGGGGTCGGGTCATTCATGTGCTATTCAGTCTTATTTCTTTAACCACCATTGCGGGGTTTTTGTATGAGCCTAACACGGTAGTGTTGTTTGTAGCGCTCGCTTTAAACCTGATTTCTGTTACGCTTAAAATTGGGGTGTGCAAGCGTTTCGCTTCAGAATTATTGGCTAGCTCTCTAGCCACCGTGTTGCACCTCATACCGGCATTTGTGTTTTTACAGATTTTGAATAATTTGGTTACAGCTTACATGCTGATGATTGGGGCGTTGATTAGCAACGCTTTTAGTTTGATCTTTTTATTGATTGAAAGCGTTGTAACGAGCGAAACAGACTAGGGGATAGCGATGGATTTTATCAATATAGAAAAAAAATGGCAAGAATTTTGGTGGAAAAATAAGAGTTTTGAGCCTAAAGACGATTTTAATCTCCCTAAAAAATACATTTTGAGCATGCTGCCTTATCCTAGTGGGGAAATCCACATGGGGCATGTGCGCAATTACACCATTGGCGATGCTTTAGCGCGCTATTATCGTTTGCATAATTACAATGTGTTGCACCCTATGGGGTTTGATTCTTTTGGGATGCCTGCAGAAAACGCCGCCATTAAGCATGGTATCCACCCTAAAACCTGGACTTATGAAAACATTGAAAACATGCAAAAAGAGTTTGAAGCTTTAGGGTTTTCTTTTGCTAAAAATAGGGAATTTGCCACTTCAGATCCTAATTACACGGAATTTGAGCAACAATTTTTCATTGACTTGTGGGAAAAAGGATTGATTTATCGCAAAAAAGCCATGCTCAATTGGTGCCCTAACGATAAAACCGTTTTGGCCAATGAACAAGTCATAGAGGGGAGGTGTTGGCGTTGCGATACAGAAGTGATTCAAAAAGAACTCTATCAATATTATTTGAAAATCACAAACTACGCTGAAGAATTGTTAAAAGATTTAGAGACTTTAGAAAATCATTGGCCTTCTCAAGTCCTAATCATGCAAAAAAATTGGATAGGGAAATCCAGCGGGTTGCAATTTGGCTTTAAAATCGCTGATGAGTGCTTGAAAGTTTGCAATAACATTCAAGAAATTGAAGTCTTTACCACAAGAGCGGATACCATTTATGGCGTAACCTACATTGCAATCGCCCCAGAACACCCTTTAGTAGAGCATGCCATCAAGCATGTAAGCCAAGAGGATTTAAAAACCATTAAAGCGATTTTAAACACGACCCAAAGAGAAAGATCTTTGGAGAAAAAGGGGGCGTTTTTAGGCATTTATGCTATCCACCCTTTAACGAAGCAAAAAATCCCTGTTTGGGTGGCCAATTTCGCCCTAGCCAATTACGGCTCTGGGGCGTTAATGGGTGTGCCTGCTTGCGATGAAAGGGATTTTGAATTCGCTAATCTTTATCATATCCCTATTAAAGTGATCACTCAAAGCTCTCAAAATTTGCCCCACACCAAAGAAGAAATTTTAAAAAATAGTGGGGAGTGGAGCAACCTTTCTAGCTCAGTGGCCAGAGAGCAAATCATCGCTTATTTTGAAAAAGAAAACCTCGGTAAAAGAGTGATCAACTACCGCTTGCAAGATTGGGGGGTGAGCCGTCAAAGGTATTGGGGAGCGCCCATTCCTATGATTCATTGCAAACATTGCGGGATCGTGCCTGAAACCCAACTACCGGTAACTTTACCCGAAGATATTGTGATTGATGGGGAGGGCAATCCTTTAGAAAAGCATGCCAGTTGGAAATTCACCCAATGCCCTAAATGCCACAAGGACGCTTTAAGAGAAACAGATACGATGGACACTTTCATCCAATCTAGTTGGTATTTCTTGCGCTACACCACCCCTAAAAATCAGCGTGAAAATCAAGCATTTGATCAAAACTACTTGAAGTATTTCATGCCTGTGGATACTTATATTGGCGGCATTGAACATGCGATTTTGCACTTATTATACGCGCGCTTTTTCACTAAAGCTTTAAGGGATTTGGGTTATATTGATTTAGATGAGCCTTTCAAACAGCTTATCACTCAAGGCATGGTCTTAAAAGATGGCGCTAAAATGAGCAAATCTAAAGGCAATGTCGTTAGCCCTAAAGAAATACTCAAAAAATACGGGGCGGATGCGGCAAGGCTTTTTATCCTTTTTGCTGCCCCACCGGCTAAAGAATTGGAATGGAATGACAGCGCTTTAGAGGGGGCGCATCGGTTTATCAAGCGCTTATACGACAAATCAAACGCCATTAATCCTACCACTTCTAAACCTGAATTTAAAGAAGCGAGCTTGAATGAAGCAGAAAAACTAGCCCGCAAAAAAGTCTATGAAGCGTTGAAAAAATCGCATGAAATCTTCAATAAGACTGAAAGCGCTTACGCGTTTAACACTTTGATTGCAAGTTGCATGGAGGCTTTGAACGCTTTGAATGCACAAAATAATGAGCAAATTTTATGCGAAGGCTATTTCGTGTTATTGCAAATTTTAGAGCCTATAATCCCGCACACCGCATGGGAATTGAGCGAAAGGCTTTTTAAAAGAGCGAATTTTAAGCCCATAGCGATAGATGAGAGCGCTTTAATAGAAGACTTTATGACTTTAGGGCTTACCATTAATGGCAAAAGGCGCGCGGAATTGAAAGTTGATATTAACGCCAGTAAAGAAGAAATCCTCGCTTTGGCTAAAAAAGAATTGGAGAAATATTTAGAAAATGCGAGCGTTAAAAAAGAAATTTATGTGCCTAATAAGCTTGTTAATTTTGTTGTCGCATGATTTTTAGGGCTTTCTTTTTCTTTATTGTGTTGTTTTTGTTCAAGGGCTGTGGGTATAAACCTATCGCTGCTTACGCTCAAAACGCTTTAGGCGATAGCGTGTATGTGAAACTCATTGTGAATTTGCCTAACCCTGAAAACTCTGTAGAATTTAAAGACTTGATGAATCGTTTGGTGGTGCAACGCTTCCAAAACCGCCTAGCGAGTGAAAAGGATGCAGATTCTATTATTATCATAGAAATCACGAATGTAACCGATACGAGCATCACGCAAAATAAAGAAGGCTTTACGACTTTCTATCGCGCGACTGTGTTTGTAAACTACACCTATGATAATAAAAGAGGCACGCAAAAGACTTTTCAAAATAGCGGATATTACAATTATGCCGTGAATTTGCAAGACCCTCTTAACACCTACCAGAACCGCTATTATGCGATCAATCAGGCTGTGGAGCAAACTTTGACTAAATTTGTCGCTCAAATCGCTTATGAAGGGAAATTCAATAATGAAAAATAGCCCTTTGAAAGGATTGAAAGCGTTTTTAGAAACAAAGCCTAAGGAATACCACAAATTTGACCCTAGCCGTTTCATTCAAATTTACAAGGATTTTAAAAACGCTTTTTTTGAGATTCAAGCGAAAGTCATTCACATTGTAGGGACGAATGGCAAGGGCAGCACAGGGCGGTTTTTAACCCTTTTGTTAGCCGATCAAAATTTTAAGGTGTTGCATTTCACTTCACCGCATGTTTTTGAATTTAGGGAGCGCTTTTTTTTGAATGGTTCTATCATTAGTGAAAACGCTTTAGAAAACGCCCACCAGCAATTGCAATCACACGCTTTCAGTAGTGCTTGTTCGTATTTTGAATACGCTACCTTACTGGCTGTCATGCTCGCTAAAGATTGCGATTACCTCATCTTAGAAGCAGGGCTTGGGGGGGAGTTTGACAGCACAAACGCTTTAGAAAAAACGCTGAGCGTTTTCACCCCCATTGACTATGATCATAAGGAATTTTTAGGGGATAGTTTAGAAAGCATTGCGACCACTAAATTAAGAGCGATGGGCCCTCTTAATATCATTGCCCCCCAACAAGAATTGGTTTTAAATATAGCTCAAAAAATCGCCAAAGACAAACATGCGCAATTGATTGTGGTTCAAAATAAAATTTCACAAGAAGTGAAAGCCTACATTGAACGCCACCATTTAGCCCATTTTTTAGCGATGAATCTAGAAGTGGCCCTGAAGGCGTTTGAAACGCTGTTGCCATGCGATAGACAAAAAGTTTTGCAACGCTTAAAGCCTTTGGATTTAATCGGCCGTTGCGAGCTTTTAAGCCCTAACATTTTAATAGATGTGGGGCATAACCCCCATAGCGCCAAGGTCTTAAAAGAAGAAATCAAGCGCGTTTTTAACGCTAAAATCATTTTAATTTATAATTGCTATCAAGATAAAGACGCTTTTGGGGTGCTAGAAATTTTAAAACCGGTAATTAAAAAGGTTTTGATTTTAAAATTGCATGAAGAAAGAGTCATAAAATTAGAAACGCTTCAAGGGATTTTAGAAAATTTAGGGTTAGAACACGCTTTGTTTGAAGAAGTGAAAGAAAACGAAAATTATTTGGTGTATGGCTCATTTTTGGTCGTCAATGCTTTTTATGAACGCTATCAAAAGAAGAGGGATTGATGCCGCAAAACCAACTTATGATCACCATCATTGATGAATCAGGATCTAAACAGCTCAAATTTTCTAAAAATTTAAAACGCAACCTCATCATTGCTACCGCTATTCTTTTATTGATCGTGGGGCTTGGCGTGTTTTTTTTAAAATTTTTGATCGCTAAAATGGACACGATGACAAGCGAGAGGAATGCGGTTTTAAGGGATTTTAGGGATTTGTATCAAAAAAATTACGCCTTAGAAAAAGAGATTAAAAACAAGCGAGAAGAGCTTTTTATTGTGGGGCAAAAGATTCGTGGAATAGAATCCTTAATTGAAGTCAAAAGAGGGGCTAATGGGGGGGTGCATCTTTATGATGAAGTGGATTTAAAAAATTTGAGCCTGGCTCAAAAACATTTAGCACTCATGCTCATTCCTAATGGCATGCCCTTGAAAACTTATAGCGCGATTAAACCCACTAAAGAAAGAAACCACCCCATTAAAAAGATCAAGGGTATTGAATCCGGGCTTGATTTCATTGCACCATTAAACACGCCCGTTTATGCGAGCGCTGATGGGATTGTGGATTTTGTGAAGACGAATTCTAATGTGGGGTATGGGAACTTGGTGCGCATTGAGCATGCGTTTGGGTTTAGCTCCATTTACACGCATTTAGATCATGTCAATGTGCAGCCTAAAAGCTTTATCCAAAAAGGGCAATTGATTGGCTATAGCGGGAAGAGCGGGAATAGCGGAGGCGAAAAATTGCATTATGAAGTGCGGTTTTTGGGTAAAATTTTAGACGCAGAGAAATTTCTGACATGGGATTTGGAGCATTTCCAAAGCGCTTTAGAAGAAAATAAATTTATTGAATGGAAGAATTTGTTTTGGGTTTTAGAAGATATTGTCCAGCTCCAAGAGCATGTGGATAAAGACGCTTTAATAAGCCAGTAAGGATTTTGGTGTTTTTAGACAGGCGTTTGATTGTAATGATTACAGACTCTAAAGGGAGTCGTTACATTAATGTGCATATCCTATTCCGTCAAATTGGCTTGTATGCACTTTTGAGCGTTATAGGTTCTTTGTTGTTTTTGGGTATTTCATTATTGGTTTTGAATAAAGAAATTAGAAATATTGACCATCAGCATGCCCTAATCACTAAAGAATTTGAGAAAAAAAGAGAGACTAATGAAAAGCTTTCTTTGCAAATGGATGAGTTTTTAGACGATTTGCAACTCTCAGGGGAGCGCATCAACGATTTAGAAGAAGTGGTGGGGGTGAATAGGCCTGAAGAAAAAGAAGAGGGGGATTTATCAAGCCGCTTGGATGTCGCTGGGATTACTGGGCTTCAAAAAAGCTTTATCATGCGCCTTATCCCTAACGACTACCCATTAGAGTCGTATCGGCGTGTTTCAGCCGCCTTCAATAAAAGAATCCACCCTATTTTGCATGTATTGCATAACCATACCGGCCTTGATCTAAGCACCGCTATTAACACCCCCGTGTATGCGAGCGCGAGCGGGGTAGTGGGGTTAGCGAGTAAGGGTTGGAATGGAGGGTATGGGAATTTGATTAAAGTTTTCCACCCTTTTGGTTTTAAAACCTACTACGCCCATTTGAATAAAATTGTCGTAAAAACAGGCGAATTTGTCAAAAAAGGGCAGTTGATTGGGTATAGTGGTAATACAGGAATGAGTACAGGACCGCATTTGCATTATGAAGTGCGTTTTTTGGATCAACCCATAAACCCCATGAGTTTCACCAAATGGAACATGAAAGATTTTGAAGAAGTTTTCAATAAAGAAAGGAGCATCAGATGGCAATCTTTGATAACAATAATAAATCGGTTAATGCAAAAACAGGACCAGCGACCATTGTCGCTCAAGGCACAAAAATAAAGGGTGAGCTTCATTTAGATTACCATTTGCATGTAGATGGCGAATTAGAAGGGGTGGTGCATTCTAAAAGCACGGTGGTGATCGGGCAAACCGGCTCGGTGGTGGGTGAGATTTTTGCTAATAAGTTGGTGGTTAATGGCAAGTTCACTGGCACGGTGGAAGCGGAAATAGTAGAAATCATGCCTTTAGGGCGCCTTGATGGTAAAATCTCTAGTCAAGAGCTTGTGGTGGAAAGAAAGGGGATTTTAATTGGAGAGACTCGCCCTAAAAATCTGCAAGGGGGGGCGTTGTTAATCAACGAGCAAGAAAAGAAAATTGAAAATAAATAGGAAATGATCCAATCTATCCTTTATAGAGCCTTAAATAAAGGTTTTGATCATCAAATACTCGCTTGTAAGGATTTTAAAGAATCTCAACTCGCTAAAGAAGTCATAAGCTATGTCAGGCCACATGCCAAAGCCATTCTTTTTCCGGAATTTAGGGCTAAAAAAAATGACGATTTGCGTTCGTTTTTTGAAGAATTTTTACACCTTTTAGGGGGTTTGAGGGAGTTTTATCAAGCGTTAGAAAACAAGCAAGAAGCTATCATTATTGCCCCTATTAGCGCGTTATTGCACCCTTTGCCTAAAAAAGAACTTTTAGAAAGCTTTAAAATCACTCTTTTAGAAAAATACGACCTTAAGGCGTTAAAAGACAGGCTTTTTTATCATGGTTATGAGATTTTAGATTTAGTGGAAGTGGAAGGGGAGGCGAGCTTTAGGGGGGATATTGTGGATATTTATGCACCTAATTCTAAGGCGTATCGCTTGAGTTTTTTTGACACGGAATGCGAGAGCATTAAGGAATTTGATCCGATCACTCAAATGAGCCTTAAAGAGGAATTACTAGAAATTGAAATCCCTCCCACGCTTTTTAGTTTGGACGAACAATCCTATCAAGATTTGCAAACAAAAGTCAAACAAAGCCCCTTAAATAGCTTTTCTAAAGATTTAGCCAGTTTTGGTTTGTGGTTTTTAGACGAAAAAGCGCAAGACTTGTTAAGCGTTTATAAAAGCATCATAAGCCCCAAAGCTTTAGAAGAAATTCAAGAATTAGCGAGCTTGAACGAATTGGATTGTGAGCGTTTCAAACCTTTAAAAATCTTAGAAACCCATCAAGGCTATGAAGATTTAGAAATCCATACGCGTGCAATGGAAAGCTTTATCGCTTTGCATTCAAATCGTAAAATCACGCTCCTAGCTCCCAATAAAACGATTTTAGACAATGCCTTAGGCGCGCTTGAAAGAAGCCACATTCAATGCGTCATCGCCCCCTTTGTGTTGAATTTTAAAACCCCTGATGAGATTTTTATCTCGCTCAATTCTTTTGAAAGGAAGAAAAAACGCCAAAAATCCAAGCTCGCTTTGAACGAATTGAATGCAGGCGAGTGGGTGGTGCATGATGATTATGGGGTGGGCGTGTTTTCTCAATTAGTCCAGCATAGCGTTTTAGGGAGCAAGAGGGATTTTTTAGAGATCGCTTATTTGGGCGAAGACAAACTGCTATTACCGGTAGAAAATTTGCATCTAATCGCTCGTTATGTGGCGCAAAGCGATAGTGTGCCGACTAAAGACCGGCTAGGGAAAGGGAGTTTTCTCAAATTAAAAGCTAAAGTAAGAACCAAACTTTTAGAGATTGCAAGCAAGATCATTGAATTGGCGGCTGAACGCAATTTGATCTTGGGTAAAAAGATGGAAACGCATTTAGCGGAGTTGGAAATCTTTAAAACGTATGCGGGTTTTGAATACACGAGCGATCAAGAAAAAGCCATCGCCGAAATTTCAAAGGATTTGAGCTCTCATAGGGTGATGGACAGGCTATTAAGCGGTGATGTGGGTTTTGGGAAAACGGAAGTGGCGATGCATGCGATTTTTTGCGCGTTTTTAAACGGCTTTCAAAGCGCGCTAGTCGTGCCGACTACCTTACTAGCCCACCAGCATTTTGAGACTTTAAGGGCGCGTTTTGAAAATTTTGGCGTTAAAGTGGCTCGTTTGGATCGGTATGTGAGCGAAAAAAACAAGCTTTTAAAAGCGGTAGAATCAGGGTTAGTTGATGCGCTTGTAGGCACGCATGTGATTTTAGGCGCGAAATTCAAAAACTTGGGTTTAATGGTGGTGGATGAAGAGCATAAATTTGGCGTGAAACAAAAAGAAGCCTTAAAAGAATTGAGCAAAAGCGTGCATTTTTTAAGCATGTCCGCTACGCCTATCCCGCGCACTTTAAACATGGCGCTCTCTCAAATTAAAGGCATTAGCTCTTTAAAAACCCCACCCACAGACAGAAAACCCAGCCGCACTTTTTTGAAAGAAAAGAATGATGAACTCTTAAAAGAGATTATCTATAGAGAATTGCGCCGTAACGGGCAAATTTTTTATATCCATAACCATATCGCTAGCATTTCAAAAGTCAAAAAAGAGCTAGAAAATTTAATCCCTAAACTCAAAATCGCTATTTTGCATTCCCAAATTAACGCTAATGAGAGCGAAGAAATCATGTTGGAGTTTGCTAAAGGGAATTATCAGGTTTTATTATGCACTTCTATTGTGGAATCCGGTATTCATTTGCCTAACGCTAACACGATTATTATTGATAATGCGCAGAATTTTGGGCTGGCTGATTTGCACCAATTAAGAGGGCGTGTGGGGAGAGGCAAAAAAGAAGGTTTTTGCTATTTTCTCATAGAAGATCAAAAAAGTTTGAACGAACAAGCTTTAAAGCGCTTGCTCGCTTTGGAAAAAAATTCGTATTTGGGCAGTGGGGAGAGTATCGCTTATCATGATTTAGAAATCAGGGGGGGCGGGAATTTGCTGGGACAAGATCAAAGCGGGCATATTAAAAATATCGGCTATGCGCTCTATACGCGCATGCTTGAGGATGCGATTTATGAATTGAGTGGGGGGAAAAAAAGGCTTGAAAAGAGCGTAGAAATCCAATTGAGCGTGAGCGCTTTTTTAAACCCTGAACTCATCGCAAGCGATAGTTTGAGGTTGGATCTATACCGCCGTTTGAGTTTGTGTGAAAATGTAGATGAGGTGGGGCAAATCCATGAAGAAATAGAAGACAGGTTTGGCAAAATGGACGCTTTGAGTGAGCAATTTTTACAAATCATTACGCTTAAAATTTTGGCTAATGAGCTTGGCATCATTAAACTTTCTAATTTCAATCAAAATATCACCATTGCTTATAGCGATGAAAATAAAGAGAGCTTAAAAGCCCCAAGCAAAGACGATAACGATATTTTAGAAACCCTTTTAAAACATTTACGCGCTCAAATTTCTTTAAAACGGCGTTAAAAGCGTTTGATTTTAACCTTAATTTTTTATTTTAAAAAGATTATTAAGAGAGTTTGTTGTAAAATAGGGATTTGCTATGCCTTTAGTCGTTAAAAGGTAATTAAGTCATTAAGGAGTTTTTTAATCATGGCAGATATTCAAAGGCGTGATTTTTTAGGAATGAGCCTTGCTGGTGTTACAGCTATAGGGGCTATAGCGAGTCTAGTGGCGATGAAAAAGACTTGGGATCCGCTTCCAAGCGTCGTTTCAGCCGGTTTCACAACCATAGATGTAGCGAACATGCAAGAAGGGCAGTTTTCTACCGTGGAATGGCGCGGGAAACCGGTCTATATCCTCAAGCGTTCTAAAAAAGAGGGCTTTAACGAAAAGCGCGATTTTAAAATCGGCGAGAGCGTTTTCACCACAGCCATTCAAATTTGCACGCATTTAGGGTGCATCCCCACTTATCAAGATGAAGAAAAAGGCTTTTTATGCCCATGCCATGGAGGCCGTTTCACTTCTAATGGCGTCAATATTGCCGGCACTCCCCCCCCACGCCCTTTTGATATTCCGCCTTTTAAAGTTGAAGGCACTAAGATCACTTTTGGCGAAGCTGGGGCTGAATACAAAAAAATGATGGCTAAAGCGTAAGGAGAGTTTCAATGGCAGAGATAAAAAAAGCGAAGAATCTAGGCGAATGGCTGGACATGCGTCTTGGCACTAACAAGCTTGTTAAAGTGCTGATGACAGAATATTGGATCCCTAAAAACATCAATTTCTTATGGGCTATGGGGGTGATTTTATTAACCCTTTTTGGCGTGCTTGTAGTTTCAGGGATTTTCTTGCTCATGTATTACAAACCTGATGCGAAAATGGCGTTTGATAGCGTGAATTTCACGATCATGCAAGAAGTGGCTTATGGCTGGCTTTGGCGCCACATGCATGCCACGGCAGCGAGCATGATTTTTGTCATCATTTATATCCATATGTTTGTTGGCATTTATTATGGCTCTTATAAAAAGGGTCGTGAGATGATTTGGATTAGCGGGATGGTTTTATTTGTGGTCTTTAGCGCCGAAGCCTTTAGTGGGTATATGCTGCCTTGGGGGCAGATGAGCTATTGGGCGGCAGCGGTTATCACCAATTTATTTGGAGGCATTCCTTTCATTGGGGCTGATGTGGTGGAGTGGATCAGGGGTAATTATGTCGTAGCGGATTCCACTTTAACGCGCTTTTTCATGCTCCATGTGTTTTTATTGCCCATTGCGATTATTTTGCTCATTGGGGTGCATTTTTACTCTTTACGCATCCCGCATGTCAATAACCAAGAAGGCGAAGAAATTGATTTTGAATTGGAAGAGAAAAAATTCATGGAAGGCAAGAAAAAAGAATCTAAAGTCATTCCTTTTTGGCCGGTATTCTTGTCTAAAGATATTTTTGTGGTTTGCGCGTTCATGGTCTTTTTCTTTTACTTGGTGTGTTACCACTATGATTTTGCGATGGATCCCATTAACTTTGAAAGGGCTAACAGCCTTAAAACGCCGCCTCATATTTACCCTGAGTGGTATTTCTTATGGAGCTATGAAGTTTTAAGGGGCTTTTTCTTTAGCGCTGATTTGGGGTTAATGGCCTTTGGCGTGGCGCAAGTGATTTTCTTCTTACTGCTTTTTTTAGACAGAAGTCCTGTGGTCGCTCCTGCACACAAACGGCCTGCTTTTATGGTGTGGTTTTGGCTTGTCATTATTGACATGATTGTTTTAACGATCTATGGTAAATTGCCTCCGCTTGGAATGGGTAAATACATTGGCTTAGCGGGTTCGATCACTTTCTTAGCCCTTTTCTTTATAGTGTTGCCCATTATCACCATTGCTGAGAGGAAGAAGCAAGGGGGTGTTAGATGAAAGAATTTAAAATTCTCATTATCCTTATTGTGGTGATAGGCGTGATTTATTATGGGGTTGAGCCTTATGCGCATTCGGTGATGCACCCTAAAGTCGCTCCGGCAGATTTTGCTTTCAAAGATTTAGAGCCGATGGATTTGAAAAATGGCGACGCCAATAAGGGCAAACAGCTTGTAGCTGAAAATTGCACCGCTTGTCATGGTATCAAATCTCAAAACATTCCAGCCCCTATGGATAGCCTTAGCGCGAGCAATTCTTTTGGGGTCGTGCCACCGGATTTAAGCCATGTGGCGGGGGTTTTGAATGCGAATTTCTTAGCCCATTTCATCAAAGACCCTGTGAAAACAGCGAAGTTGAGTCATAAATTCAACGATGAAAGGCCCTATCCCATGCCGGCGTTTTCTCAATTTAGCGATAAGGATTTGAGCGATATTGTGGCGTATCTCACTTCTATTTTGCCTAAAAGTTTGAGCGACAAGGAAGTGTTTGCCCAAAGCTGTCAAAGATGCCATAGCCTAGATTATGCTAAAGACAAGGCGTTTAGCGATGCTAAAGATTTAGACAATTATTTAGGCTCTCATGCACCTGATTTGTCCATGATGATTAGGGCTAAGGGCGAACATGGCTTGAATATTTTCATCAATGACCCGCAAAAGCTTTTACCAGGCACGGCTATGCCTAGAGTGGGATTGAATGAACAAGCTCAAAAACAAGTCATCTCTTATTTGGAAAAAGCAGGCGATCGCAAAAAACATGAAAGGAACACTTTAGGAATCAAGATCATGATTTTCTTTGCGGTGTTATCGTTCTTGGCTTACGCTTGGAAAAGAAAGGTTTGGGGCGAAGTGCATTGAATTGAAAAAGGGGGAGGGCATGGTTTGATGATTTTTGATTTGTGGTGGGTTGTTTAGATTTTCCTTTGACCTAAACCATTGAATCAAGAGAAGTGAATGAAATTGCATTTCTAGGCATGATAACAAAGAAAACTTGTATCAAGTTTTGTTGAAATTAGCGCGAGAAGCTTGTTCAAGCTGGATTGCCCTTAATATTTTAATGGAGTGGTTGTTTGATGATTTTAGATTCTAAATTTTTTGTGTTCATTCTTTTTAATGCACTTTCAGCATGTTTTCTCTCTTCAGTGAGCGCGGATTTTATTCTTAAGGCGTTCTTGTATAGTTTTATATGGCTTTTTATCGTTTATTGGGCGATTAGTTTTATTAAGAACAGGTTTGTAGCAGAAATCCTAAAAAGTTTTATATTGGTTTTAGGGATCGTGTTTAGTTGCATAGATATTTTTGGTTCGTATTATTTTCATTTGCCTTTGTCTAATGAGTTGGGTAATATTTTATTCACCACGCATTATAAAGAGAGCTTGGAATTCCTCCATGCTTATGTTTATCCGCATTGGTATTTTGTGATAGGTCTTATTTTAATAGCTGTAGGCTCTCTAAAAATATTCAGTCTCATTCCTAATAAACCCATTCCTTTAAAAATGGCTAGTATTTTAAGCGTTTTATTTTTGATTGTAGAAGCGCCACACGCTATAAAAACCATCAAAAAATACAAGGAGCGTGAAGCTCTGTTGAACGCTGATGGGACGATGGAATACATTGCTTTGGCTAAAGGAGCGTATTATTTTGGTAGGAATATTAGCAGTTTGAGAGAAAGCCACAACTCCAATCAAGCTTTAGAAAAAGCTTCTTACCCTAAAGATTACTTAGTCAAAAATACAGGAAATATTGAAAATGTGGTGTTGGTTTTTGGCGAAAGTTTGAACAGAAACTTTATGGGTGTTTATGGTTATCAAGCCCCTACAACCCCTTATTTAAGCACTTTAAAAGAAAAAGGTTCGCTTTTAGTGTTTGATAATGTGATTAGCCCAGCTTTTTATACGGATAAAAGTTTCACAATGCTTTTAACTTACGCTAATAGGGATAATCTCAACCAAAAAGCATGGTATCAATATAAAAATCTAGCCCATATCCTTAAATTGAGCGATTATAAAAGCGTTTGGATCACTTCTCAAGGCTATGGGCTCATGTGGGGCAATAGCTATTATCAAGTGGCTAAGCATTTTGATACTTATATAGAAAACGATAAACCTTATGATGAAAACTTGGTGGCTCTTTTCAAGCGGTATTATGACAACGAGAGAGAGAGAGAGAGAGTAAAAAGCGTAAAAATTTTGTTGTTTTCCACTTGATTGGCAATCATTTTGAATATAAAAACCGCTTTCCTAAAGAATTTTCCTACTTTAATCTCAATAACACTTCTTATTTTTCAAAAAACAAGTCTTTGAGAGTTAAAAACAATGCCGATAAGCAAGTTGTAGCCGATTATATTAACAGCGTTTATTATAATGATTATGTTTTGCATTCTTTGATTGAATTGTTTAAAGACAAGGATAGTCTCGTTATCTACCTAAGCGATCATGGCGATGACATGTTTGAATCAAGCGCTTTTAATACCCATGAATGCTCAAATGCTAGCATGGAAATCCCATTTTTAATCTATATGAGCGATGCATTCAAACAAAAACACCCCCAAATGGTAAAAAGATTTGAAGAAGCTTTGCACAAGCCTTTTATGAGCGATGATTTATTGCATACCGTATTGCCATTAGCAGGAATAATAACCAAAGATTATGAAAAAACGAGGGATTTATTTAATGAGAATTACAACGATAAACGCCCAAGGAAGCCATGCGATAACAAGGTTTATCCTATGGATAAATGAGTGGTATTTATAATTGTTCGTTTAAAAAATCAATCAATGCTTGAAGTTCCTCTAAATCAAAATGAAAAAGTTTTTTAAGCATTTCTGTGTTTTTTCTAGTATCTTGGTGGTTGTGGTAATGGGATCTAAATCGTTTAACCCGCAAGGAACAAAACCTCTCTCCAAACAAAGCATGATATAGGGTTGCAGCCAGCATTTAGCGCGCCTCTTTTGTTCTGATTGGATAGATCTAATTTGTTTGATTTTATTAAAAAACTCTTCGTAGGACTCGCAAAAACCTTTATAAAACGCTTTATTTTCACTTTCTTTTGCCATTTTTTCTAGCAAATGCTCTAATTCGCAGTATTTAGAGTGGTGTTTAGTCTCATCATTTTCTGGTAATAAAAAAATCTTAATTTGCTCAAACTCTTTATCGCTTAAGCGGTGTTCTTTTTCTGGGTTTTGTTGGAGTTGTTTTTTGATATTTTGCTCGGTTTTCTCTACTTGGTTGTCTGAATCAAAAATAATGTAAATGTCCTTAGCCTTTAGGTATTCTTTAATGCCCTCTGACTCTTTAGAAAGCTTATCCTTGCTCCCACAATTAATAATATTAGAATCTTTAAGGCCTAAATTTTTAACCTCATTTAAAAGCATTAAAAAGATTTTGTCTGATTCGCCCTCCACACAGACGATTTTTTCTCGCATCAGTCTCTAACCTCCATGCCCCTATAAAGCGCTTTTTCTAGCATAGAATAGCTGTGTCTGATAAAGCCAGAAGCGCTTTCTTTTTCAAACTCAAACAAGGCTATGTCTTTAAAAACCTCCGTTTCATTATTGGGCATGGTGCTGATAGCGTTCAATAAAAATTCCTTGTTGTGCGTGGTGGCAAAAATTTGAATCTGTAGTTTTTGAGCTAACTCAAACAGAGCTTTCAAAAACACTTGCATTTTTGTATAGTGCAAACCGCTTCCAATTTCATCAATGAAAAGATACTTAATGCGATTGTCTATAAGAACGCTCGCCATGATAAAGAATTTGATAAACCCCCAACCAAACGAATTTAAAAGCCTTTTGGGGCTTTTTTCTAGCGGTGTGTTTTCATCTTTGATTTGGATATAGACAGCATTTCTTATGGTATCAACATTTAAAATATCAGGGTTGAAATATTTTAAGATTTCAATCAATTCTTTTTCTTTACTCGCTAATCGTAAATTTTCTAATGCTTGAAGAGAATTAACAATAGATAATTCCATAGGAATAAACATCGCCTTTTCTTTATAGGTTTGAGCGATTGTGTCTAGATCAGAATGGATTAAGCCTAAGTTTTGTCTTTCAAATTCATAAGTCATTGTCATGGGGGAAAAAGATGGATTGTAGGAAAATTGGAGCTGTGGCTTCGTTATGGTTTTATTTATAAGGTTTGTCATATGAGTGTCATCACTATTTAAATTGATGTCTTTGCTGTAACTGGTTTGTGTGGGGTATTGGATAGTAAGAGGGATAGTGGCATGCTCAAATTTAGTGCGGATGCTAATGGGATTAGCGGTGTTCCCTTGGTAAAAGAAAGTTTTTAGATTGTCGGCATTGAGTTTAATTTTCCTGAATTCACTAACAAGCACGGCATGTTCAGGGGGAGACTGACTTGAATGGCAGGATCACAAAGGCCTGTGTTGGTATAAAGGGCTTCTAAAAGATTGGTTTTGCCCGTATCGTTTTGACCGGTAAAAAAGTTGATGAGTTTAAAATTTTCCATTTTAAGGTGTTTGAAATTTTTGTAATTTTCAATCTCTACGCTTTTAATCATTTGAATCCGCCTTTTAATGAGCTTGATTGATACCACTAGATCAGCTAGACCATTAGTATAGTTACGCTAATTTTACCCTACTATTCTTACTTAATTTTTAAGCGATTTTTTTCCAAAGCGTTTTGAATCGCAATAGAGGGAGAGAGGTAATTGTAACGCACTAAAATTTCGGTGATTTCTTTAAAAATAGGGGCTGCAATCTTGCTGGCGTAATATTCTTCCTTGCCATGCGAGCCTAAAATAACCACGCCGATGGTAAAAACCTGCTTTTCATCTTCAGCGAACCCAAAAAAAGAGCTGTTGTAAGACTCCGCACTATAACTCCCGTTTTTTGCCACCCTAGCGGTGCCTGTTTTGCCCCCTATGTATAGCCCTTCAAATTGAGCGTTTTTGCCGGTGCCATAACGCACCACTTTAATTAAGGTTTCTTTCATTTTTCTAGCGTTTTTTGGGCTAATGACTTGAAAGGTTGGTTTGGGGCTAGGGATGTAAATATCGCCATTAGGGGCGGTTTCTCGCTGCACTAAATAGGGGGTAGTCAATTTGCCTTCATTAGAAAACACCGCATAAGCCCTTAAAAGCTGCAAAAAAGTTGCATTCAACCCATAGCCATAAGAGACGCTGCCCTTTAGCACTTCGCGCTTGAAAGCGGACAAAGGAGGGATTTTTCCTGTGGCTTCTAAAGACAAATCAATGCCGGTTTTTTGAGAAAATCCATAGCCTAAAAGCCCGTTATAGAAATCTTCTGGGTTGAGATTTTTGCTGATTTTTATCATGCCCACATTGCTAGATTGGATCAAAACATCTTCAACAAGGGCTTTTTTATTAGGGATAAAATCGTCTTTAATGGTGTATTTTCCTAGCTGGTAATAGCCACGATTTAAATCAATGCGCTCTTTGGGGTTGATTAAATTTTTGTCTAAAAGCAAGGAATAAACAATGGGTTTAATCGTGCTGCCCGGCTCAAAAACCTTTTCGGCAACGCTCAAATTCAAGTTTTCATAATCGCTGGTTTTAATGGTGTTAGGATTGAAGCGATTGCTTGAAGCTAAAGATAAAATTTCCCCACTTTTAGGATTGATAATGCCCACTAAAATTTCTTTAGCCTTGAGTTTGTCTTTGGTTTTATCTAGTAGGGTTTCAATTTCTCTTTGAAGTTTTAAAGGAATGCTCAAATACACTTCATAGCCATCAAGGCGCTCTAATTCGGTGTAAGAGTGGTTTTGAATGAAATTAAAACTCACATCTCTTTTGCCTGTTTTTACGCCATTTTGTTGGGCTTTAAGCAAGGGGTTTTGAGATTTTTCAACGCCTTTTTTACCGGTAGTGAGAGTGAGCTTGTCTTCTTCTTTTTTTTGCACATAGCCAATGATAGGCTCTAGGCTATTTTGATAAGGATAATGCCTAGAAACGCCGCTCACTTCAATATTTAGCCCTTGCTTTTGCCACACTTTATCGTGCGCGTCTTTGAAATTTTGAAAAACCCCAAAGGCTAAAAATTTCTTGTTCAAATCTCTAAGATTGGCGGCGGTGTTGGGCGTGAGATCATAGGCTAAAATCGTGTAGCCTTTCGTGCTGATCGCATCTTTTAGGGAGTTTTTAGGGATATTGCTATAAATAGAAAGGAAATCAATGAAAAAATCTTCTTTATCCGGGTTTAAAAATCTCGTGTCAAAGCCCAGTTTGAAAAGGGTTTGCGAAGTGGCCAGGCTGTAGTTGTCTTGGCTATAAATGGTCCCTCTAGTGGCAATATCTTGTTTGCTCATCACTAAAGCGGGCATGTTGGTTTGCGCAAAAAAAGCTTTTTTGAAAGCCACCATTAAGAAAATAAAAAAAAGCAATAAAAAAACTAATGCCGTAACCGAACCCTTGTCTCTTTGGATCTTTAGGAATTGCTCGGGGTTGGAGTGGGGGTCAAGGTTATTATTATCCATAAACGCTCACTTAGAAATGGCGTAGCGTTGGAGAACGCATGGGAGTGTAAATTTTTGATGATAAAATCTATTAAAATCGGATGTAGCAAAAAAAGATCGCTCTTTTAAAGAAAAAAGCCAAGCGATCATTTTAAAAAACGCTACTAAGAGATCAGATCTGCGTTCTTAAAAGCTCTTTGTAAGCACTGATAGCTTTGTTACGCACTTCAAGCATGAGTTTCATGCTCGTTTCAGCCTTCCCTATGGCGATGGCCGCTTGGTGCAAATCTTTGATTTGCCCTGTCGCCATGTCCGCTAGGGCTTTATCAGACTGCTCTTGAGTGCTGTTAAGCTCATTGATAGATTGTTTTAAGAGTTTAGAAAACTCCCCACCTTTTTGTTCTTTAAAGGCACTGCTTGATTCTTCTCTTTGAGTCCTATTGTCCGTGTTAAGCTCAGAGAAAGGACTCAATAAGCTTTTATCATTGTGTATGGCTTGCATAGAACCTCCTTAAGCTCTTTTTAAAAAATTTAACTTTATCAAATATTTTATTCATTTTTGTATTCTACTAATCTTTGGCTAATACTACCTAAATTTCCTTATACTACCATAAATCGCTCTAAATTATTCATGTTTGTAGCATGCCGATTGCATTTTGCGCCATGTTTTTAGCGCTTTGAAAGGCGGCAACATTAGCCTGATAGGCTCTCGTCGCTTCTACCAAGTCCGCCATTTCAACCACCGCATTCACATTGGGGTAAGCCACATAGCCTTGCGCGTTAGCGTCTGGGTGGCTTGGGTCGTATTTCATCAAAGGCTCGCTATCATCGCGCACAATCTTATCCACCACCACGCTTGTGATAGGGATTAAGGGGTTATCGTCGCCTTCATCTAAAGGGTCTTCATAGGGGATAATTTGGTTGTTTTGCACGATTTTTTGATTCAAAATTTCATTGAAATCAAAAGCCTTAAACACCGCTTCTTGCCTCCTATAAGGGCCTCCTTCGCTCGTGCGCGTGGTGTTAGCGTTAGCGATATTAGAAGAAATCAAATTAGCCCTTAGGCGTTGGGCAGACAAGCCATAACCGCTAATATCAAAAGAAGATAAAAACATGTTTTTCCCTTAATTTATAAATTCTTACTAGAATCAATGGCGTAATTCACGATGCCTCGATACTTTTTTAACGCTGAACTCAAGGCTAAATACATGGTAGAGTTTTTACCCATTTCGCTCGTTTCAATGTCTAAATCCACGCTGTTGCCGTCATTTTTAGCCAAATGCCCATCTCTAAAAAAAAGGCTCGCCCCATCATTTATACTATTTTCAAAGTCTAAATGTCTAGGGTTAGTGTGGGCTAAAGGCAAAACTTTACTAGATTGGTTTTCAAAAATTTCTGCTTTTTTCTTCGCTAAAACGCTTTCAAAATCCAAATCCTTTGCCCTGTAAAAGGGGGTATCCACATTAGCGATGTTAGAAGCGATCATATCTTGCCTTAAAGCCCTATAATCTAGCGCTTTATACACCAATCCAAACGCTTTAGAAAAATCCATCAAAACCCCTTTTAAACCCTTTAGACTCTTAAATATGCAAAAATTATTCCAAAACCCGCTCATTGCCTCTAAAGAGTGCAGTTGATTAAAATGTAGCCATAAGCCAATTCACACTTATTATAGTGTAAAATATCTCTAAAACACCTTAAGATAACACCCATTTAAAACCTAAAGTAAGGAAATCCTAATGACTACAGATAGAAACCTGTTTTTTTGCACTTCGCTATTGATCTTTTTAGGGGTGTTGATGAGCTATTCGCTCTCCACTTACACCACAGTAGTGTTGTATCATTATGGGGAATTCCATTTTTTTATACGCCAGCTTGTGAGCGCGATCATAGGGATTGTTGTGATGTGGGGGTTGTCTAGGGTCGATCCTAAAAAATGGTTCAGCCCTTTAGGGTTTTCGCTCCTTTTTATCCCGCCATTACTCATCATTGCCATGCCTGTTTTGCCTGAAAGCCTTTCTAGTAGCGCAGGGGGAGCGAAGCGCTGGATCCGTTTGGGGTTTTTCTCTCTAGCGCCTTTGGAGTTTTTAAAAATTGGTTTTACCTTTTTTCTTGCATGGAGTTTGTCTCGCACCTTTGTAGCCAAAAAAAGGATCAATGTCAAAGAAGAACTCATCACTTTTGTGCCTTATTCGTTTGTGTTTATGGCATTAGCGCTTGGGGTGGGGGTTTTGCAAAATGATTTGGGGCAGATTGTTCTTTTAGGGGCGGTTTTAGTCGTGTTGTTAGTCTTTTCTGGGGGTAGCACGCATTTGGTTGGTTTGATTGTTTCAGGGGCGTTTGCGATTAGCGTTTTAGCGATTGTTACGAGCGCTCATAGGATTTTACGCCTAAAATTGTGGTGGTCTAATTTGCAAAATTCGCTTTTCACGCTTTTGCCGGACAAATTAGCCAACGCTCTTAAAATAAGCGACTTGCCCGAATCCTATCAAGTCTTTCATGCGAGTAACGCCATGCATAATGGGGGGTTACTGGGTCAAGGGCTTGGGCTAGGGCAAATCAAGCTCGGGTTTTTAAGCGAAGTGCATACGGATATGGTCTTAGCCGGGATCGCCGAAGAATGGGGGTTTTTGGGGTTATGCGTGTGTTTTATTTTGTTTTCTATTTTGATTGTTTTGATTTTTAGGATCGCCAATCGCCTGAAAGAGCCAAAATACTCGTTGTTTTGCGTGGGTGTGGTGTTGCTTTTAGGGTTTTCTTTGGTGATTAATGCTTTTGGGGTGGGTGGGATTTTTCCGGTTAAAGGCCTTGCGGTGCCGTTTTTGAGCTATGGAGGGAGTTCGCTTTTAGCGAATTGTATCGCTATAGGGATGGTTTTAAGCCTAGTGCAATACACCAAGAGCTAAAAATATTAGCCCTTTTTTAAAAATTCCACGCCCTTTTTCTTTTTGACGCCCTTCAAACGCTCAGCAATAAAATCCAAAGTTTCTTGCATTTTGGCGAATTTTTTAGAAGCGTCAATTTCTAAGACTCTCGCTTGAGCTTGCATAGCTTGCATGGCCTCTGCAATCGTTGTCTCTTGGAAAGAAAGGAATGAAATGCCAAATTTTTTCGCATGCTCTACCGCTTTAGGGTTGCCCACAAAGGTTACCACAAGATCAGGGCTAAGTTTTTTTAAAAGCTCTACATTCAGTGCGGCTGTATGATCGGTGCTCATGCGTTTGATGCGTTTGAGATCTTCGCCTTTGAGAGTGGCTTTAACAATATCATCTCTAAAAGCGTAATCCGAAACGCCTACGACCCGATTCCAAGCATTCAGCATGGCAGGCACTTCTACATAACTGCCTATATAGGCTATTTTAGAGATGGGAAGTTTTATGGTTTGCTCCCCAAAGTAATCTTTGACTTTGACTTCTTGAGCTGCAGCGTTAGCCACATTCAACAATAATGAAGCGACAAGCACGCCTAAAGAATAAGAGATGAAGGCTTTTTTGAAACGAGTAACTAACATAGCGATCCTTTTGTATGATTTATAAAGCGATTATAACACCATTAAGAAAATAACAATAGTAAAAATGAAACTATTTTTCATAAAATTTTAAAAAGAATAAAGAGAGGGTTTTAGTTGCTAGGCTTGTTCTAAACCTAGCATAATCCACCAAGAGTTAAAGAGCGTTTAGCCCCTTTTTAAAAAATCAATGCCAAAGATTAATGCCAAAGCTCCACGCCCTTTTTCTTTTTGACATTTTTCAAACGATCAGCAATAAAATCCAAAGTTTCTTGCATTTTGGCAAGCTTTTTAGAAGCATCAACTTCTAAGGCTTTGGCTTGAGCGTCAATATCTTCCATGACTTCTGCAATGGTTTTTTCTTGGAAAGAAAGGAATGAAATCCCAAATTTTTTCGCATGCTCTACCGCTTTAGGGTTACCCACAAAGGTTACCACAAGATCAGGGCTAAGTTTTTTTAAAAGCTCTACATTCAGTGCAGCCACATGATCACTGCTCATGGGTTTAATGCGTTCAGGATCTTTAAGGGTGGCTTTAACAATATCGGATTTAAAAGCGTAATCTGAAATGCCTACGACCCTATCCCAAGTATTGAACATAGCAGGCACTTCTGCAAAGCTACCCAAGTAGATTATTTTGGAAACAGGAAGCTTTATGGTTTGCTCCCCAAAGTAATCTTTAACCTTGACTTCTTGTGCTGAAGCGTTACACACATTCAACAATAATGAAGCGACAAGCACGCCTAAAGAATAAGAAATGAAGGCCTTTTTAAAGCGAGTGACTAACATAGCGATCCTTTTGTATGATTTATAAAGCGATTATAACATTAACTTTAAGAAAATAAAAAAATAAAATAGTAAAAATGAAACTATTTTTCACAAAATCCTAAAATTTAAAAGAAAATATCTCTTCATTAACTTTTTAAGAATATACTCCACCATGTTTCCGCTAATTAAGTGGAAAACATATTGAATTAAATCTAGTTAGGTTTAATTTTGATTCACAAAATTTTAATAACACTAAGGAGTTATACATGTTAGTTACAAAACTTGCCCCCGATTTTAAAGCGCCTGCTGTTTTAGGAAACAATGAGGTTGATGAACACTTTGAGCTTTCTAAAAATTTAGGTAAGAGCGGTGCGATTCTTTTCTTTTGGCCAAAAGATTTTACTTTTGTATGTCCTACAGAAATCATTGCGTTTGATAAAAGAGTGAAAGACTTCCAAGAAAAAGGCTTTAATGTGATTGGCGTGTCTATTGATAGCGAACAAGTGCATTTTGCATGGAAAAATACCCCTGTAGAAAAAGGCGGTATTGGTCAAGTAACTTTCCCCATGGTGGCTGATATTACTAAGAGCATTTCTAGAGACTATGATGTGCTGTTTGAAGAAGCGATCGCTTTGAGAGGAGCTTTCTTGATTGACAAAAACATGAAAGTAAGGCATGCGGTAATCAACGACTTACCACTAGGTAGGAATGCCGATGAAATGCTTCGCATGGTAGATGCTCTCCTACACTTTGAAGAACATGGTGAAGTGTGCCCAGCAGGCTGGAGAAAAGGCGATAAAGGTATGAAAGCTACCCATAAAGGCGTTGCAGAATATCTTAAAGAAAATTCCATTAATCTTTAATGGTTTAATCCGCTGTTCGATCAAGAGGAACTTTGTTTTTCTTGGTTGAATCCTTTTCTTTTTATTCTTTGCCAGTTTCTAAAATTTTCGTATCGTTTTATCTTTTTATCGTTTTTGAATTAATTTTTTTAATAAAGGGTTTTTTATGAATGCATTCAAGCGTATTATTTGCGTAACGGCTATTGTTTTAAGTTTTTTTAACCTCTTAGACGCCAAACACCACAAAGAAAAACAAGAAAACCACAAAATCACTCGTGAGCTTAAAGTGGGCGCTAACCCTGTGCCGCATGCGCAAATCTTGCAATCGGTTGTAGAGGATTTGAAACAAAAAGGGATCAATTTAGTGATCGTGTCTTTTACGGATTACGTGTTGCCTAATTTAGCGCTCAATGACGGCTCTTTAGACGCGAATTATTTCCAGCACCGCCCCTATTTGGATCGGTTTAATTTGGACAGGAAAATGCATCTCGTTGGTTTAGCCAATATCCATGTAGAGCCTTTGAGATTTTATTCTCAAAAAATCACAGACATTAAAAACCTTAAAAAAGGCTCAGTGATCGCTGTGCCTAATGATCCAAGCAATCAAGGCAGAGCGTTGATTTTATTGCATAAACAAGGGCTTATCGCTCTCAAAGATCCAAGCAATTTATACGCTACGGAGTTTGATATTGTCAAAAATCCTTACAACATTAAAATCAAGCCTTTAGAAGCTGCCTTATTGCCTAAAGTTTTAGGGGATGTGGATGGGGCTATTATCACAGGGAATTACGCTTTGCAAGCAAAACTTACTGGGGCTTTATTTTCAGAAGATAAGGACTCGCCTTATGCCAATCTTGTAGCCTCTCGTGAGGATAACGCGCAAGATGAAGCGATAAAAGCGTTGATTCAAGCCCTACAAAGCGAAAAGACTAGGAAATTTATTTTGGATACCTATAAAGGGGCGATTATCCCGGCCTTTTAAAAACAGCAAAAACTCGTCTTTAGCGTTTAAAATGGTTTTTTAAGTGCTAATCAAAAGTTTTATCCTAACAGCACGAAAAACTCTGTCCTTTAGGGCGAGAAGATGCAAGTGCATAGCCGTTAGACTACATTTAAACTAAAAGATGGCAAAATACCTTTAGTCTTTTGGTGGCAGGAACATGCAAACTTTAAAGAACAAAGCCTTTTTTCGTGTTAGTGTCCGTTGGGACGCTTTAGTTAGGAAGCCCCTTGCTTTAGAAAGGGGCGGTTTCACTCTCGCTGAACATCAATTCAAAACGCTAAAAGTCTTTTTAAAATGAAACTAAAAGGGCTTGCGTTAATCAAGCGATCATTTCTAAAAGCGTTATTTCTTAAGGAGGGAATGGCGCAAAACACCCCCTTCCCCTTAAGAAAATCATTTTTGTCATAAAATCTAACAACGAAACAAAATAACCAAAATCTCATTTTTAAAATCAATATTGGATTAGAATAGAGTTAAAAATACCGCAAATCCAAAGCATAGCTAAAATTACGCTTTTAGAATTTTTTAACAAGGCTATTTTAAATCTATTAGATTGAGGGGGTTATAGAGCGATGAAACAAGTTGGCTAATGGTTTTAGCGTTTAGGGCATGCGTTTTAAAGATTTAATTTTTCATCAAAGATAGCCAAGCTCATAGAGTTTGTTGCTCATTTTCACTAACAAGCCCCCCAGTTTTGACCCTCCTTCCCCATGCTCTACTAAGATAGTGATAGCGTATTTGGGTTTTTCATAAGGCAAAAACGCCGTAATCCACGCATGGGATCGATGGAAATATTCCATATCCTTTTCTTTCATGCGATTGACGATGTTTTGAGCGATCTCTACGACTTGCGCGGTGCCGGTCTTGCACGCTAAAGTAACCTTAGAACCTCTTGTAGAATGATAAGCGGTGCCGTCTTTATGGTTGCACACTTCATACATGCCCACGCGCAAGGCTTGGAGCTTCTTTTTTTGAAAGCTATTCAGGGGATCTTTAAGGGGCGTTTTATGATTGATCGCAAAATGAGGCGTTGCCAGTTTGCCTGTGGCAATAAGCCCCGTGTAGGCGAGCACTTGCAAGGGCGTGGTTAAAAAAGAACCTTGCCCAATAGCGGTAATGAGCGTGTCCCCAACGCGCCAGTCTTGATTGAAGCGCTTGATTTTCCATAAATTATCCGGCACAATCCCCACGAATTCATTCGGTAAATCCACGCCTGTTTTTTCCCCAAAGCCCACTTCCCTTAAAGTTTTAGAAAGTTTTTCTATAGAGATTTCAAGCCCAAGCTTATAAAAATACACATCCACAGACTCTCTAATGGCCTTATACAAATTAGAATTGCCATGCCCTGTTTTTTTCCAATCCCTGAATTTGCGCTTACCCACTTCAATGAAAGGGGGGGTGGGTATGGTGGTGTTTTCTGTGATATTGAGATTTTCTAAAAAACTCAAGCCCACGCCCATTTTCACCACAGATCCTGGCGGATACAAAGCGTTAGCGAAGCGGTTTAGTAAGGGGTTATAAATATCATCTTGAAGTTTTTGCCATTTGTCTTGGCTAATCCCCCCTACAAAATCGTTCAAATTGTATTCAGGGTAACTCCCTGCGACAAGCAATTCCCCATTTTCTGCGTTCATCACTAAAATAGCCCCCCTTTTGTTTTCAAAGAGCTTGTCCGCTTCTTCTTGCAAGCGTTTGTCTAAACTCAGTTGCAAGTGGTTATTGGTGCTTGGCGGCACTACTTCTAAAGTGGCTAATTCTTGATTGAGCGCATTGACATGCATGATTTTATAACCCACTTTGCCTTGCAAAAGTTTGTTATATTCTTTTTCAATGCCGGTTTTGCCCACAATCTGGCTGTATTGATTCTCTTCATCGTCTTTCAAGTCTTGCAAACTCGCCACCCCCACATAGCCTAAAACATGAGAAGCTAAAGCATTATTAGGGTAGTAGCGCTTGTCTAAAGGGCGCACAAAAATGCCTTGAGTTTGAATGAGTTTGGTGTAAAGAGGTTGCATGGCGGCATAGGGAATGAAGCCAACCACTTTAATGAGGTTGTGGTTGTAGAGCGAATTTTCTTTTTGGTAGTTGTTTAAAAGCGTTTCTTTGGAAAAATTAGGGAAAAATTTTTGGATGGTTTCAATTTTTTCTAAAAGCTCTTTTTGCCTCAATCTGCTAGGTAAAAACACGCCAAAAACCAATTCATTAGTGGCTAAAAACTCATGGTTTCTGTCCGTGATATTACCCCTTGTGGGGATTAAAAATTCTTTTTTGGTCATGTTTCGTTCGGCGAGTTTTTCATAGTATTCTTGATTTTTAATGCTTAGAATAAACAAGTTTAAGGCCAATACCCCCCAAACCCCTATGAAAACAAAGAGTAAAAGCTTATAGCGAAGACTTTTCATGCAAACCCCACAAAGCACTCTCTATTAGAGCAAAAAGAACGAGAAAGCCTAGCGTTTTTACGCTCAAAGACACCGAAAAAAAGCGCGATAAATAGAGGTCATAAACCAAAAAAACATGCAAAGATTTGAATAAAAAGCCGTCATTAAAAAACTTTAATGAGTTTTTATAAACGATTTGATGGTAGATTAAAAACAATAAAGCCAAAACGCCTAAAGTCTTTAAATGCATGCTTTCAAACCAAAACAAACAGCCAAACACGCTCAAACTGGGCAAAAATTGATCGTATTTTTTCGCATAAAATAAGAATAAAAACCCGAGCATGGGGGGTAAAAAAGGCATCAAATCCCTTAAAAGGCTATAAAAATAAAAGCTAAAAACCCCTAAACATAAGAATAAAAAAGAATCTTGTTTGAAAGAGAGCATAGCGCTTATAAAGGGTTAGTGAGCAAATATTTCAAAAGGGTTTGGCGCACTATTTCAAGGGTTGGGTATTTTGAAGAAAGGGCGTTAAAGTGGGTGGTGTTGATTAAAAAGGGTTTAGGGGCGTTTAAAAAAAGGCGGTGTTGCTCATTTTTACTCAACTTGTCAAATTTCGTGAAAAGAGAAAGGTAGGCTTGATCAGGTTTTAAAAGGGCTTGAATGCTCTCTTTAGCGTTTTTATCAATTTCTAAATCCCAATGGCGCGCATCTATCAAATGGATAAAAAGCTTGATTGAAGTCCTAACGCTCAACAATTCCCATAAAAACCCCTCCCATTCTTTTTTCAAGCTTTTAGAAACTTTAGCGTAGCCAAACCCGGGCAAATCAATCACGCTAAAAGTGGTCGTTAGGGCGTTTTCTTTATCTTCCCAAGTGGTGGAAAAAAAATTCGCTAAACGGGTTTTTCCAGGCGTTGATGAGCTTTTGGCGAGATTTTTTCCTAACAAGGTATTAATAAAGGTGCTTTTGCCCACATTGCTGCGCCCTAAAATGACCATTTCAGAAGTCAGGCTCGCAGGGCATTGGGAAAGTTGGCTTGAAGAAGTGAGAAAGTGAGCGTCTTTAATAATAATCATGGCTTTTCCTTAGCGCTTTTCTTCTTCAATTTAGCCTTACGATTTTCTTCATTAATATCTTCCATGTCAAACACAAATTTAGCGGGCCGTTTCGCGCTCCCCAACACATCAGCATAGCCTTTAGCTTTGTTCAAAATGATTTCATCGCCGGTGATGACATTGGATTTTCCCACTTCTCTAACCACCGCATTTTGCAATAATTTGTATTCCCCATTCAATGCATTGTAGATGAGTTTGTCAGCGCTCCCACTGATTTCACGATTATCCTCTGTAAAAATGTTAAAATGCGTGTTCCCTGTGGCTTCATAGCGTTCTGGTTTTCGTTTATCGTTTAAAAACACGCTCACCTTATCCGCAAACAACCGGTCTTTACCTTTTTTGATCTGCACATTGCCTTGAATGACGGCGGTTTTTGTTTTGTCGTTCGCTATAAATTGATTGCCGGTAATTTCTAAAAGCTCTCTTTCTTTTTTCAAGCCTTTATTGTCCGTTTTTTGCGCGCCCATCACGCTCAAAATCCCAAAACAACACACCAGAAAACACCACCAACGCATTAAAACCCTCCTTTGAAAGTGGGGAATTTTTTCTTTTCTTTTTGGCTTTGCTTGATTTCATCTAAAAACAAGTTAGCTTGAATGCTCTGCGCTTCAATAACGGCTAAAGCATGCGAATAGGAAATGTCAAGCCCTTCAATCTTACTATCCTTTGAAGTGAGAATGAAACGGCCCTTGCCTTTAAAATTTTGCTCTTTATGGTTATAAATCCCTGTTTCACTCCAAAAACTAGAATCATCGCTTCTTGTGTAAGTTACCCCATTAGGGAAGAAATACAAATCCTGCTGCCGTTTGGCTTTAGGGGATTCAACGCTTTCAATCGTGTCTTCATCATAGTGGCTGATTTTAGAATCAAAAAAAATTTCATGATCATCGTATTGCAAGGCTTTTTTGCCCTCTATGGAAAGATCAAGGATTTTATCGTTGATTTGAAACGCTTTAAAATTTTCTAATTCAATTTTAGGGATATTTTCTTTGGAAACTACGCTAGTGGGCTGAGAACGCAAAAAGAAAAAGACTAACCCCACAGTGATGAAAGATAAAACCACAAAGAAATTTAAAACGCTATTAGAGGTATAACCTAAGAGCTTCATCTTGCAAGCCTTCTAGTTCTAAAAGATAATCAATCGCTTCCCTAACAGCCCCCTTACCCCCCAAATTTTGCAACACTTTATAAGCCTTGCTTTTAATGATAGGGTGCGCATCAAAAGGGGCGAAACTCAAAGCGCATGCCTTAAACATGCCCAAATCGTTATAGTCATCGCCCACGCATGCGATTTGGTTTGCATCCAATTGCAAGTCTTTCTTGAGCCGCTCTATAACCTCGCTTTTATTTTCAACGCCCATAAAAACGAGCTGAACGCCCAAACTCTCCATGCGTTTTTTGACCATTGTTGAAGTTCTTCCTGTAATGATAGCGATTTTTTTGCCTAATTTTTGCCACAACGCCATGCCAAGCCCGTCTTTGACATTAAAAGCCTTGATTTCGTGAAAATTTTCATCAAAATACAACGATCCGTCCGTGAGCGTGCCATCCACATCTAAAAGCAATAATTTAATCATTCTCTCGTTAATACCGCACTCTGATTATATTTTTTCATAAAATCCCTAGCCTCTTCTTCGCTTTGAAACCCTTGAACTAAAACTTTATACAAATCGTCTTTAAAAACAACCTTGACGCTGTAATTCTTGCTCTCTGTTTGCAATTTATCCGCTAAAGTTTGAGCTCCCGTTTGGTTTCTAAAAGCCCCCATTTGTAAGGAAAATTTCCCTCCGCTCACGCTTTTTTCGCTCTCGCCAACTTTAAATTCCTTGTGTAAGATCTTGGAAGAGCTAGCGTTAAACGATTGCTCGTATTGTTTAGAAATAACCCCCCCAAAACCCAAAACAATAAGGCGCACGCTAGCCGTGCCTTTTTTAACCATGTCAATATCCCTAGCGGCCGCATTGGACAAATCAATGATGCGATCGCTCACAAAAGGCCCTCTATCGTTGATGCGCACAATGGTGCTTAAATTGTTTTCAACATTGATGACTTTGACAATGGTGTTCATGGGCAAGGTCTTGTGCGCGGCGGTGTGGGCATACATGTTATAAATTTCCCCATTACTGGTTTTTTTGGCGTGGAAATTGGGTCCATACCAGCTTGCAATGCCATCAAATTTCTCGCCTAAATCCACTTTAGTAGGGTAATACCACTTCCCTCCCACTTGATAAGGGCGCATGGTGGCCCTTTGGATTGCGCTAGAATCGTGCATGCCGTTATCTAGGGGTTGATCTTTGGTGTGGCCATCTTGTGCATTGGAGTGGTGTTTGAAGTGGCGTTCAAAAAAATTGCGTTTATAGGTGGCTTTTTGGGTTGTAGGGTCATAGTCTTTGGCGTTTTCATAAGCGCGCAAGCCTTCATGCTTGTAAGACAAATTCTTGATCCCATCTTTTTTAGTTGCGCAAGCGCTAACCAATAAAATAACGCCTAAAAAATAAATTTTTTTTAACGCTAAGCCCATTAAAATTCCCTTGTAGCGAACTTTTTGTTGGTGGGGATAATTAAGCGTTGGTGGATAAAGATATTAGAATCTTTGAGATTGTTGGCTAATTGGATGCTTGAGACGCTGACTTGATAGCGTTTAGCGATAGAAGATAGGGTTTCTTTAGGCAAGACAACATGGGTGATAAAAGGGCTTTTAGGGCTAGTTTGAGTGCTTTTATTTTGTTTGAGTTGGCGCTGTTTGAAAAGGGCGAGTTTTTCATAGGGGATGTAGATGGTGTAAGTGGGGTCTTTAGAGGGCAAAATATTATAGCGGAATTGGTGGTTGTAGGATTTTAGGGTTTCTAAACTCAAGTTTAAATTCTTGGCGACTTGGACTAAAGAAGTGTGCCTTTTAAAAGGGACGCCCACCAAACTCACCCTCGCCCCACGATTGAGCAGATATTCTTTGTCTTTGAGGTTGTCTAGGCTGTTGAATTTTAACGCTAGGCTTAAAATGGAGCGGATATAATCCCTCGTTTCTTTAGGGAGGTATTTTTTATCTTCATCTAGCAAGATCTTAATGTCTGAGGTGCCGGCGGCTTTAATAGCGTTTTGAACCTTTCGTAAGCCGTAATTATACGCCATAGCCACCAAATACCACTCCCCGGTTTGCTTGTAGAGCCGTTTCAAGTAAGTGATCGCCGCTTGAGTGCTTTTAATGGGATCTCTTCTTTCGTCAATGTAATGATTGACTTTAAGCCCCAATTCTTTCGCCGTGCTTGGCATGAACTGCCAAATCCCTACCGCTTTTTTCCTGCTATAAGCCCTTGTTGAGAACTTAGACTCCGCCATGGCTAAAAATAAAAATTCTTGTGGGACGCTCGCTTCTATGAGCATGTTTTTAATGATGGGGATAAACTGGTCATTGACATCAAATTTTTTGACTAACTTTTTCCATTCCTCTTCTTCGTTCATTTTTTTTAAAACGCCTGGCATTTGGGATAAAAAGCTCGCACTAACCCCAAAAGCCTCTAGCGTTTTGGTGTCTATTTTAGGTTCAAAAGCCATTTTTGCATGGCTTAAAGAAGCTAGTAAGAGCCAATGAGTAACAAAAAAAACCAACCATTTTGCATTAAAACACTTCATTCTTTTTGACATAATATCCTAAATAATTACAGCTATTCAGCCTTTAAATAGCTTTGATTATAACCAAACTTGAATAACGCTTTCTAACACGACCCTAATTTTAGGGGAAACTAAAAAGCGTTTGAGCGTTATGCGTGCTTAAAGAAGCGAGCTCTTCAGTCTCTATGTTGATTATTTCGGCAATTTTTTGAGCGATTAAAGGGATATAAGTAGGGCTATTCCTAGTGCCTCTAAAAGGGTGTGGGGTCAAATAAGGCGAATCCGTTTCTAAAAGAAGCCTGTTTTTAGGGATTTTAGGGAGGATTTCTACCAGTCTTTTAGCGTTTTTAAAAGTGCTAACCCCCCCTATCCCGTAATAAAAACGATCGCTTAATTCTAAAAGCATATTATCAGCGTTAAAGCAATGCAACACCCCAAAAGCTTCAGGATAATTTTTTAAAAGATTCAAACTATCAAAACTCGCTTCTCTAATGTGGATAATCAAGGGCTTGTTGTGTTGGATAGAAAATTCAATTTGTTTAGTAAAAATTTCTTTTTGTTTGTTTTTGTAATGTTCTCTTTCGCTCAATTCAGGCAAGCGGTAGTAATCCAGCCCGCATTCGCCTATCGCTACGCACTTTTCATGCCCAACAAATTCTTCAAATAAGCTTTCATCAAAGCTATCCACATCATAAGGGTGAGCGCCTATGGCAAAAAACACGCCTTCAAATTTTTCGCTAATCTCTATGGCTTTTTTCAAATCCTTCATGTCTGCGCCTGGGATCACGCATTTAGAAACGCCTTTTTGTAAGCTTTCTTGTAGCACTTCTTCTAAATCGTTTTCATAATCCTTGTGGTCCAAATGGCAATGCGTATCAATAAACATGCTTATCCTATGGTTTTATTTAATATGTTACAATAATCAAGCATTTTAACATAAGGAAAATAACAACCAATTATGTTTAGCGGGTTAATCCATAAAATAGCTAAAGTGAAAAGTTTTCACAACAATGTTTTAAGCGTAGAAAGCGATCTCAATCCCAAGCTTGGCGATAGCGTTGCGATTAACGGGGCGTGTTTGACCACCATAGAAAGTTCAAAAACGCATTTTAGCGTGGAATTGAGCCAAAAAACCCAAAACAGCGTGGCGTTAGAAAATTACAAGGATTTAGTCCATATTGAGCCGGCCTTAAAAGCGGACGCCAGACTAGACGGGCATTTCGTGCAAGGGCATATTGATGCAATAGGGGTCATTGAAAAAATCATTCACAACGCTAACCAAGTGGATTTTTTTATCAGCGCTTCTAAAGAAACGCTTTTATTGTGTGTTGAGCAAGGCTCTATTGCGATTGATGGGGTGAGTTTGACTTTAAGCAAGGTAGAAGAAAAAGGGTTTTGGCTAACGATCATTTCTTACACTTTAGAAAACACCCTTTTTAAGACTTACCCACTCAAAAGGCGCGTGAATATTGAAACGGACATGTTAGTCCGCAGCGTTGCATCTATCTTAAAAAAAACAAGAGGTTTTGAAAAAAATGTTTCTTGGAATGAAGCCGATGCCTTGACTTTAGGGTATTAGATGAATAAAACCATAAAAGCCGCTGCTCTAGCTTATAACATGGGGCAAGATCATGCCCCAAAAGTGATCGCAAGCGGGGTGGGCGAAGTGGCCAAAAGGATCATTCAAAAAGCTAAAGAATACGATATAGCGCTCTTTTCTAACCCCATGCTGGTGGATTCGCTTTTAAAGGTGGAATTGGATTGCGCGATACCTGAAGAATTGTATGAAAGCGTGGTGCAAGTGTTTTTATGGCTCAATAGCGTGGAAAATGATGCGCAAATGTCTAAGTGAGTTAAAATCAAACGATGGTAGTAGAATTAAAAAATATTGAAAAGATTTATGAAAACGGGTTTCATGCTCTAAAGGGCGTGAATTTAGCATTAAAAAAAGGCGATATTTTAGGCGTGATAGGCTATTCAGGGGCAGGAAAATCCACGCTCATTCGCTTGATCAATTGTTTAGAGCGCCCCAGTTCTGGCGAAGTGCTAGTCAATGGGGTCAATCTGTTAAACTTAAAGCCTAAAGAATTGCAAAAAGCGCGCCAAAAAATAGGCATGATTTTCCAGCATTTCAATTTATTGAGCGCTAAAAACGTGTTTGAAAACGTCGCTTTCGCTCTAGAAATCGCCCGATGGGAAAAAAATAAGATCCAATCCAGGGTGCATGAATTGTTGGAATTGGTGGGATTAGAAGATAAAATGCATTTTTACCCTAAACAGCTAAGCGGCGGGCAAAAACAGCGCGTCGCCATTGCTAGGAGTTTGGCGAATTACCCTAATTTATTGCTTTGCGATGAAGCCACATCCGCTTTGGATTCTAAAACCACGCATTCTATTTTAACGCTTTTAAGCGGCATTCAAAAAAAGCTTGACTTGAGCATCGTTTTCATCACGCACGAAATTGAAGTGGTTAAAGAATTGTGCAATCAAATGTGTGTGATCAGCAGCGGCGAAATTGTGGAAAGAGGCTCGGTGGAAGAAATTTTTGCTAACCCTAAACATGCCGTTACTAAAGAATTGCTTGGCATCAAAAACGAGCATGCAGATAAGAAATCGCAAAATGTTTATCGTATCGTGTTTTTAGGGGAGCATTTGGATGAGCCGATCATTTCTAATTTGATCAAGCGTTTTAAAATAGATGTGAGTATTATTTCGGGCAATATTGAAGAGCTTACGACCAAAGATGTAGGGTATTTAGTGGTGCGGTTTTTGGGCAGTGCTACAGAAACGCAAAGGGCTTTAGAGTATTTAAACGTTTTAGGTTTACAAGTGGAAAAATTAAAGGATTAAAATGATTTCTCAAATGCTCATTCAAGCCACGCTAGAAACGCTTTATATGGTGTTTGTGGCGAGTTTTTTGGCGGTTGTTTTTGGCTTGCCTTTGGGGGTTTTGTTGTTAGTGAGTAAAAAAGGGCATTTGTTAAACAAGCCCCTTTTGCATAAAATTTTAGACACTTCTATCAACATGACTCGCTCTTTCCCTTTTATCATTTTGATCATTTTGCTCTTGCCTTTATCGCGCTTTTTGATTGGCACAAGCATTGGCTCAAGCGCGAGCATTATCCCGTTAGCCATTTCAGCCATTCCTTTTGTCGCAAAGCTTTTTGAAAACTCTTTAATGGAAGTAGAGCATGGCAAGATTGAAACCACTTTAAGCTTGGGAGCGTCTCCTTTAGAAGTCATTAAAATGATGCTTTTAGAGAGCCTGCCTTCTTTAGTGAATAATATCACCATCACTTTAATTTCTTTAATAGGCTATTCGGCTATGGCTGGAGCTTTAGGGGCTGGGGGCTTGGGGGATTTAGCCATTAGGATTGGTTATCAAAGCTATAGGGGTGATGTGCTTTTTTATGCGGTAGTCGTCATTATTGTTTTAGTGCAAATCATTCAAAGCGCGGGGGATTATGTGGTAAAACGCTTGAGAAAGCATAAGTATTAGGGTTTTGGCTCTATTAACATTTAAAGCCAACTTTAATCCTCTTTTTTAAAGGGGATTTTTACGCTTTGTTTATGATTAGCGCTTCAATTCTCTAAGAACGCTTTTAAAAGGCTATCGCTCAAACCGGGTTAAAGCTTTTTGCGATCAATATTCAATTAAATCGCTATGCAAAAAGGGGCTTTATTTTGGATTGTTGTTAATAAATTTATCCATTTGCCCCTCTAAGCCTATGATTTGGGTTATCGCCCCGTCTAAAATTTCAAAATTTTGAGCGTTTTTGGGGGTAAGGCATGCAAGCTTGTTGGAAGATTTTTCTAATGATTGGAGGTCTTTATGCAAGGTTTTTAAAACTTCTGTACTTTTAAAATCTTTCTCAAAATAGTCATCAAATTGTTGTTCTGTTTGAGATAAATTTTCTAAAAAAGCGCTTTGGAGGCGTGTTTGGGTGCGATCATGCCCACTTTCTATGCAAGTTTTATAGGTTTTATTGATCGCGCTAAAAGCCTCCTTAGCTTTCAAAAAAGCCTTTGAAAGCTCAACGATGATTTCATAATGTTCGCCCTCCGCTCTTAAAAACCCTAAAAACAGCGCAACGAATAATAACTTTTTTAGCATTTTATCCCTTTACCATTGATAAGAAAAGCTCACCCCATAGCGGCTACTGCCTTTAAAGTCGCTAGAAATTTCAGGATAGAGCATCCATTGTTTGGGTTTGTAGCGTGAAGTGAATAAATAAGCAAACCCCCATGCAATAAGGCTGCCAATCGTAACCTGTAAGATCGTGTGCTTGCCTGCTACCACTCTACTAGCGTCAGTAAGGATTGCAAGAGCGATCACAGGAAGAGCCGGCTTCCACCCATAGCGGTAATACACAAACCCAGCCGCGCTAAACACCCCCCCAGCATGCCCGCTTGGCATGCCTCTCCAAGAATTACAACATGGGCGTTTAGCAAATTCCACTCTAGCCCCATCTTTATGGGCTGTATTAAACGCTCCTTTAAGGCCATAAATCACTCCTTGAGTTACTAAAGTGCCTACCGCTAATTCCCCTAGCCCCCTATAATCGCGCATCGCCAAACTAACCGTGCCAACAAAAATAGGCAAAAACCTAAGCACATCGCCAATTTCTTCTAAAATGTATGCCCCCTCATTAATTGGCTCACTCTCTAAAGGATACACCCATAAGAGCAAGCTCAAAAAAAGACCTTTGAGTTTTTTCATTCAAACGCTCGCTTTTCTAAGGCATAAACCTGTCTGTTCAAATAAACATAACCCGTTAAATAGCATGCGATAAAGACTAGGCCAATAATAATGAGTGCATAAGGATCCAAGCGGAACAAGACGCTTGAAAGAATAAAAGGCAGGTTGCATAGAATAAGGATAAATGCGCATAAGGGATTAGGGTAATTGAAAGAGCGTTGTTGCAAGAATTTGAATAAAAGGGTGTGCAAATGCAAATTGTCCGGCATGGTGGCCTTTTGGCGTTTTATTTTGCGCCTAAGGATACTGAAAAGCACCTCTATGACCGGGTAAAGCATTAAATTCAACCCAAAAAAGGCGCTGATTTTTTGCTCTAAACTCAAATGCAAAAGGGAAATCCCGCACACCAAACCCAAAAAATACGCCCCTCCATCGCCTAAAAAAATCTTTCCTAAAGGGAAATTCAACACCATAAACCCAAGCACCATGTAAGCTAGCAAACAAGACAAACTATTAGGCTCAATATAATGAATGACTAAAAGCGCGATCGCACAAATCCCGGAGGCAAGCCCGTTAAACCCGTCAATAATATTGATAGCGTTACTGATACCCACTAACATGAAAACAGCGAATAAAAAAGCTATAGGGTAAGCTAAGCTAAAAAGGGGCGAAAAGTCGCTCACCACTAAAGGCGTTGATGAAATGATGCAAACAACCCCTATGGCTTGCAAAATAAGGCGTATTTTGGGGCTTAATGAAAGGTTAATGTCTTCTAAAAAGCCGCTCAAAAACACTAATAATAGCCCTAAAAAAACAAAAAACCCCTTAAAAGGCGCTTCTAAAGGCTCAAAAAAACAAGCCAACATAAAAGAAAGAAAGATCCCAAGCCCTCCGGCTCGTGGGGTTCTTGCGTGATGGAAGCCTTGGATCTTGTTGGCGTTATCCACAAAGAGCGTGGATTTTTTAGACCACAAAACAATCAAAGAGCAAATGAAGAGACTGGTTAAAAAATATAGCACCCACAACACTTTTTATTGGATTTAATTGGCATTTTGTTTTGGGTATTATAGCAAAAGATAGCTTGATGATAAAATCTTATACACAGGGAGGGGTTTTGTGTTACAATTTCAAAAATCATTATTATTAAAATTAAAGGATAGCCATGCGTTTTGGATTGAATATTGATCACATTGTTACTTTAAGAGAAGTGAGGAAGACTTACGAGCCTGAGATTTTAGAGGCTCTGTTTATCGCTAAAAACACCCATAAAGTGGATTTAATCACCATCCATTTAAGAGAAGACAAACGGCACATTCAAAATGAAGATGTTTTGAGATTGCTTGAGATTAGCCCTCTGCCCATTAATATTGAATGCTCAATTAATGCGCATATCACTGATTTTTTATGCTCTTTAAAGAATAAGCCAAGTAAGGTTACTATTGTGCCTGAAAACAGAGATGAGGTTACGACAGAGGGGGGGTTGGATTGTTCTCTAAAGGGGTTAGGGGAAACCATTAAGGCGTATCACAATAAAGGCATTGAAGTGTCTTTGTTTATTGACCCTTTAAAAGACGCTTTGCATTTTGCAAGAGAGCATCAAGTCAAACAAGTGGAGTTCCACACCGGCGTGTATGCGAATTTGCACAACGCTTTGTATTCTAACGCTAACAATCAAATCCATGCCATTAGCGCGCTCAAAGAAAAAAGCCCTAAAGAGTTGAAAGAAGAATTGCACAACGCTTTTTTGCAATTAAGGAAGATGAGTAAAGAAGCGTTTTTTATGGGTATTGTGGCATGCGCTGGGCATGGGTTAAATTACTCTAATGTGAAAGAATTGTTGAAAATTCCTTCTTTAAGGGAGCTTAATATCGGCCATAGCGTGATTTCAAAAGCGGTTTTAGTGGGCTTAGAAAAAGCGATTTTAGAAATGGCGCAACTCATTAAACGCTAAAATGGCTAAAAAGAAAATTGCAATCAGTTGCGGGGATATTCAAGGCATAGGCTTAGAATTGATTTTAAAAAGCCATAAGGAAGTGAGCACGCTTTGTGAGCCGTTGTATCTCATTCATAGCGAACTTTTAGAGCGAGCCAATCAATTGCTTGCTAACGCTTATGAAGTAAAGCCGCTCAATGCTATCGCTATCAATTCCCCCTTACCCTTACTCAACTCTAACACGATAGGCAAAGTCAGTGCTCAAAGTGGGGCGTATAGTTTTGAGAGTTTTAGAAAAGCTTGCGAGTTAGCGGATAGTAAAGAAGTGGATGGCATTTGCACCATGCCCATTAATAAACTCGCATGGCAACAAGCTCAAATCCCTTTTGTGGGGCATACCGATTTTTTAAAGCAGCACTACAAAGAGCATCAAATCATCATGATGCTTGGGTGCCCTAAACTCTTTGTGGGGCTATTTAGCGACCATGTGCCTTTAAGGGCGGTTTCTCAACTCATTCAAGTGGAAGCGTTAGTCACATTTTTATTGGCGTTTCAAAAAAGCACTCAAGCCAAAATCATTCAAGTGTGCGGTTTTAACCCTCATGCGGGCGAAGAGGGCTTGTTTGGGGAAGAAGATGAAAAGATTTTAAAAGCCATTCAAGAGAGCAACCAAACGCTAGGCTTTGAATGTTTTTTAGGGCCACTGCCGGCTGATAGCGCTTTTGCCCCTAATAAGCGCCAAATAACGCCCTTTTATGTGAGCATGAGCCATGATGTGGGGTTAGCCCCTTTAAAGGCGCTCTATTTTGATGAAAGCATCAATGTGAGTTTGAACGCCCCCATTATCCGCACTTCCACTGACCATGGCACTGCATTTGATATTGCTTATCAAAACAAGGCGAACCATAAAAGCTATTTGAATGCGATTAAATATTTGGCTTGAAGGCTTTAGATTTTATTTTTTATTCTTTATGTTAAATATTTAATTCCAACTTTCTGTTGATTGGTATTTTTGTAAAACCACTTTTTGGTTTTGGTTTAAAGGTTTTATCATTCTATTAACAAGGTATAATTCAAGCAAAAACACCACCCAAAGATAAAAACATGATTTTAAGCATTGAAAGCTCTTGCGATGACAGCTCTTTAGCCCTTACAAGAATAGAGGACGCCAAACTCATCGCTCATTTTAAAATCTCTCAAGAAAAGCACCACAGCTCTTATGGGGGCGTTGTGCCTGAGCTTGCATCGCGCTTGCATGCTGAGAATTTGCCGCTATTATTAGAACGCATTAAAATGCGCTTGAATAAGGATTTTTCTAAACTTAAAGCCATCGCTATCACCAACCAGCCAGGTTTGAGCGTTACTCTAATAGAGGGCTTGATGATGGCAAAAGCCTTGAGCTTGTTTTTGGATTTACCCTTAATTTTGGAAGATCATTTGAGAGGGCATGTGTATTCGCTCTTCATCAATGAAAAACAAACTTGCATGCCTTTAAGCGTGTTGTTAGTTTCTGGGGGGCATTCTTTGATTTTAGAGGCTAGAAATTATGAAGACATTAAAATCATGGCCACGAGTTTAGACGATAGCTTTGGGGAGAGCTTTGATAAGGTTTCCAAAATGCTAAATCTAGGCTATCCAGGAGGCCCCGTGATAGAAAAATTAGCCCTTGATTACGCGCATAAAAACGAGCCTTTAATGTTCCCTATCCCTTTAAAAAACAGCCCGAATGTGGCTTTTAGTTTTTCAGGCTTAAAGAATGCGGTGCGTTTGGAGGTTGAAAAAAACGCCCACCATTTGAATGAAACCACCAAACAAAAGATTGGCTATCATTTTCAAAGCGCAGCCATTGAGCATTTAATCCAGCAAACCAAACGCTATTTTAAAACCAAACGCCCTAAAATTTTTGGTATTGTGGGGGGAGCGAGCCAAAATTTAGCCTTAAGAAAGGCGTTTGAAAATTTGTGCGATGAATTTGATTGCAAGCTTGTTTTAGCCCCTCTGGAATTTTGCAGCGATAATGCCGCCATGATAGGGCGATCAAGCCTAGAAGCGTATCAAAAAAAGCGCTTTGTCCCTTTAGAAAAAGCCAACATTTCGCCAAGAACGCTACTAAAAAAAGGCTTTGAGTGAATAAAGGCAGAAAAGGAGTGCATGGTAAAAATTCTAAAATTTGTCAATTTTGATTTGCGTTTGATAAAATTAACAAAGAAAGCAAGAAGCTAAGCCATAGTGTAACGAAAGCTATTTTTAACTATAGTCCTAGTTTCAGTTTAGTGTCTTTCTTATTTTGGTTTTAATCTTTTTTGGATTTAATGCCACACAAGGGCTAAAATTTGGGGGCGTTATAACGCAAATTTGGGGGATTTATTGAGGTTTTGGCATTAAATGTAATTAAATCATGTATTGGATTTTTTGGAGTGGATTGTTAAATTTTATTAAAGAATTTAGTAAAAATCTTTATTGATTAAGTAAAATTTAAGCTAAATGAGACTACAATCACATTACTTGAAGGGAAGATAGATCCTTAAAGAGTTGGTGGCTCTATAAGGATCTGTAGTTTAGTATAATGGTGTTAAGATCACCATTAAAACTATTACTATAATTAGTAATTTCATAGTTCTCCTTTGTAATCAATTTGTTCATGGCGTGTCTCTCAGCAAGCCATTTTTTATTCAATATCAGCGTTAAAAACTGACATTCTCAAATGGATTGCAATAAACACAGCCACATGTTCTTATTATACTATAAAAAAGCGTTTGTGTTCAAATATTCATAAACATAAGATACTAAATTTTTTCAATGTAAAAAATGATATTTAATTAAACAGAATGAAACTTCTGTGAGTTGCTGATTTCAAGCTAAATTTTTTCGTATCCGCTCACAAAAAGCATCATGTTGCAAAAACCCCAATCAGAGCTAATTTTACGAACAAGTTTTTATAGCGCTTAACAGCATTAATGCATTTACCCCAAACGCTAAAGATGTTTTTTGAATCTCTGTTTGAACGGGTTCAAATCTTTTTGTCAAACAAAGCGTTTTTGAGTTTAGTCAAATTTAATTTTATTTTCGTTATAATCCTAGATTGTTAAGTTTTAGTTTAAAGGGAAAAAATGCTTCGCTCTCTCTATAGCGCTACTTCAGGGATGCTCGCCCAACAAACGCATATTGACACCACTTCAAACAATATCGCCAATGTCAATACCACTGGGTTCAAAAAATCTCGCGCGGATTTTAACGACTTGTTCTACCAAGCGATGCAATACGCTGGCACTAACACCAGCAACACGACCTTATCGCCAGATGGCATGGAAGTGGGCTTAGGCGTGCGCCCTAGCGCGATTACTAAAATGTTTTCGCAAGGCAGCCCTAAAGAAACGGAGAATAATTTAGATGTCGCTATTACAGGTAAAGGCTTTTTTCAAGTCCAGCTTCCTGATGGCACCACCGCTTATACAAGGAGTGGGAATTTCAAGCTAGACGAACAGGGTAATCTTGTAACGAGCGAAGGCTATATTCTCATTCCTCAAATCACTTTGCCTGAAGACACCACGCAAGTAAACATCGGTGTGGATGGCACGGTGAGCGTGACTCAAGGCTTGCAAACGACCTCTAATGTGATCGGGCAAATCACTTTGGCTAATTTTGTCAATCCGGCGGGACTCCATTCTATGGGAGACAATTTGTTTTCAATCACCAACGCTAGCGGCGATGCGATTGTGGGCAATCCGGATTCTCAAGGTTTAGGCAAATTAAGGCAAGGCTTTTTGGAGCTTAGTAATGTGAGATTGGTAGAAGAAATGACGGATCTCATCACCGCTCAAAGGGCTTATGAAGCCAATTCTAAAAGCATTCAAACCGCTGATGCCATGCTCCAAACGGTCAACTCCCTCAAACGCTAATTGGAGCGGTTGCTGTCATTCTTTAATTCTTGTGGCCAGGGTTTTTAAGTTCTTTAACACCGCTTTTTGGGTTATTGCTTGAGTGGTGTTTTCCTTTCATGTAAAAAACAGCTAAAATGGCTAGACCAATAAGAATGCAAAAAGCAATAACTATATACCACATTTTCTTTTTATTTGCTTCTCGTTCTGCTTTCTGTTTTGCTAATCGTTTTGCTTGTTCCGCTCGTTCTGCTTTTAATTTCGTCTCTCGTTCTGCTTTCAATTTTAGGCGTAAGGTGGCAACCAAAACGCATGCCGGCACGGTTACCCTATAAGCCGGTCCTGCAAGATTGATGCCAACTAATGCGGCCTGTAATGACCCAACCAATAGGGCCGGCTAAAATGCCCAAAGTTTTTTTGAGCGCTACCTTACCCACCACAGACGATAAACCATGCCCTAGAGTTTGTTTGACCATTGCATCTGCAACAGCTATAGCCAACGAATAAGAATGAGAGCCGCCCATTTGCGTTAAAACAGATGCGATTAGGACTTGTTTGTTTTCACCAATCATTTTATCAATATTTGGTGTTCCCAATTCATGGAGGAGTTCTTTAATTTCGCTTCCATTCATTTGCTCTAAACCATTTTTTAAAAGTTTAGAAAGCATGTTTTTTTCAATCAAAGAAGTTTCAGACTTCCGTTGTAACTAACCTTTAAATGATCGCACACATCGCATAAAATTTCTTTATACAAGACCCCTTCGTCTCTAAAAAAATTCATGAAACTATTGCCCCCATAATGCTGCAATTCTTCAGCGATCCTCATGGGGTATTTAGCGTAATCACGACCATACCTTTTGTATTCTGTTGAACTTGTTAAGAATGTATTCGCTCTTAGTTCGCCATGTTCATTATAGACAAGCGCATCAAACAAATCTTTCAAATCATTAGAGCTTAGTTGCTTTAAAAATTCCAGGTCGCTATCGTATCTGTATGCCACGCAATTCCTTTAATTTTATTCCTACCACTCGCTCAAATCCCACCAAACCACCCTCATGTTTAACGCCCTAAAAGGCTTAAGCGCACACACACGCCCACTAACTGCACATAAAAATATAGTGCTACAGAAGCGAATGATCTTTATGGATTATACCACCAGAGAATGATGATAATTAAAATATTTTGATACGCTTTATCATTTTGGATAAGATAAATTTGATTTGAAAGTGGGGTTTGAAAGCAAGAAACTATTGATTTTTTAAGTAAGGCTAATTGAACAAACCGCTACTTTAACTTTTAACACAAGAAGCCCCCTCCTTTTAACCCTCTCTAACCCTTACTTTTTGTCGTTTTTATGCTCGTGGTTAGCGTTGCATTGATTGGCTTGGTTTTGGCTATTTTTTTGACAACTTTCGTTGTTTTGATTTTTAGCATCACCTTTTTGGTTGTGGTTTTGATTACTGCAACTGTTACTCATTTTGTCTCCCTTTAAATTAAAATAAAAACTAGATGCATTCTCGCATCTAGGCTTCCATTATATGCCTTTTTTTCTAAAGAAAAGCTTAAACGGATTCTATCTGCAATGACTTCTTATCTTCATTGGCTTGTTGCGTTTTTAGGCGTAAAGTGGCAACTACAATGCATGCGGGTATGGTTACTCTATAAGCTGGTCCTGCAATATCAATCGCTGTCCATACGCCTGTAATGATCCAGCCAACAGGGCCTGTTAAAAAGTTCAGGGTTCTTGTAAGCACTTGATCGCCTGCAAGCGATAAACCGCGCCCTAGAATGGTTTTTGCTACCGCATTCGCAACAATGACCGCTAGTTGATAAGATTTAAAGCCTCCCATTTTAAACAGCGTTAAAGTCGCCGCGCTTAAGGCTTGTCTGTTTAAATTGTCGGTGTTTTTTATGGACAATTCATCGCACATTTCTTTGACTTCTTCATCGTCCATTTCTTCTAAACTTCTTTCTAAGATTTTAGAAAGCATGTTTTGTTCAATTAAAGTTGTCTCTGATTTTTTGCTGTAATTGACCTTTAATTTATCGCACACATCGCATAAAATCTCTTTGTATAAGACCCCTTCGCCTTTAATAAAGCTCGCAAAACTATTGCTCCCATAGTATTGCAACTCTTCAGCGATTCTTTCTGCGTATTTAGCGTAATCATCGCCATGCCTTTTGTATTCTATGGAGCTTGTGAGTTTTTCATTGTGTCTTTTTTCGCCGTCTTTACCAAAAACAAGCACCTCAAACAAATCCAATAAATCACTAGATTCCAATTGCTTTAAAAATTCCAAATCTCTATCATATTTGTATGCCATATTATTCCTTTGTATTGTTTTATCACTTATTGAAAACCAATAGCTTTCGCACTCCATCGTTGTTTCGCTAAAGTGATTACTGATTTTAATATCATTTGTCTAAAACTACACTTAATATTCTAAAAAGGCTTAAACATCAAAACCCAACGCCCTTTATGGATTTCATGTTTCAAAACATCGCTTCTTTTAAACATTAATTGGAGCGGTTGCTATTCTTATTGTAGTGCTTGTGGCTAGGGTTTTTAGCATCAATGCTTTGGTTATTGCTTGATTGGTATATTCCTTTTCTAAAAAAAACAACCAATAAAATAATGGCTAAAAAGAAAATAGCTACACAAATAAAAATGCGGGTTGCATTAGCTTCATTAGAATTTGCTTGAGCGGTTTCACTAACAGATTGTTTCATACTATCATTAAATTTTATTTTCACTTGCTTGTTGTGCTTCTGGGTGTAAAGATTTACTAGGATTTGCTTTAACAATTCCATTAATAACATTAATAAGTCGTTCCATGTCTTCTTGTCTCTGATCCTCATGTATGACCAAACAACACCAAGTAGTCAATATTACCCACAAAAAAAAACGAACCGCAAAACCAAGCAATCTGCAGTGTAAATCCTACTAAACCTGTTAAAGGAGTATCACCCAGTCCTGTAAGAACAAATGGAAAACAAAGAATGACCCAAAGAATAAAGCTGAATACAGCCGAAAAAACTCTACCATGCAAGAAAAACGCTACCCTATGGAAGAAATACAGCTAGTGTATAAATCACAACTTACTCCTTAATTTTATTCCTACCGCTCGCTCAAATCCCACCAAACCACAAGCAAAAGAATTAAAAAGAAAAATAAAAGAAAGAATAAGCTCAATCTTTCAAAACTAAGCAACAAGAAGTTCTTTTGTCAGGTAATACTCTTTGGCTTTTAACAAGCGAATGTTAAAAGCTTTTCTCTAGAAAGGAGGTGATCCAACCGCAGGTTCACCTACGGTTACCTTGTTACGACTTCACCCCAGTCGCTGTGTGTGCCGTGGGCAGTAGCTAGTTTAGCATCCTGACTTAAGGCAAACACAACTCCCATGGTGTGACGGGCGGTGAGTACAAGACCCGGGAACGTATTCACCGCAACATGGCTGATTTGCGATTACTAGCGATTCCAGCTTCATGCAGGCGAGTTGCAGCCTACAATCCGAACTGAGAGGTGTTTTGAAGATTGACTCCACTTCGCAGTATTGCTTCTCTTTGTGCACCCCATTGTAGCACGTGTGTAGCCCTAGGCGTAAGGGCCATGATGACTTGACGTCGTCCCCACCTTCCTCCTCCTTACGGAGGCAGTATCCTTAGAGTTCTCAGCATAACCTGTTAGCAACTAAGAAAGGGGGTTGCGCTCGTTGCGGGACTTAACCCAACATCTCACGACACGAGCTGACGACAGCCGTGCAGCACCTGTTTTCAAGGTCTAGCAAGCTAGACACTCCACTATTTCTAGCGGATTCTCTCAATGTCAAGCCTAGGTAAGGTTCTTCGTGTATCTTCGAATTAAACCACATGCTCCACCGCTTGTGCGGGTCCCCGTCTATTCCTTTGAGTTTTAATCTTGCGACCGTACTCCCCAGGCGGGATGCTTAATGCGTTAGCTGCATTACTGGAGAGACTAAGCCCTCCAACAACTAGCATCCATCGTTTAGGGCGTGGACTACCAGGGTATCTAATCCTGTTTGCTCCCCACGCTTTCGCGCAATCAGCGTCAGTAATGTTCCAGCAGGTCGCCTTCGCAATGAGTATTCCTCTTGATCTCTACGGATTTTACCCCTACACCAAGAATTCCACCTACCTCTCCCACACTCTAGAATAGTAGTTTCAAATGCAGTTCTATGGTTAAGCCATAGGATTTCACACCTGACTGACTATCCCGCCTACGCGCTCTTTACGCCCAGTGATTCCGAGTAACGCTTGCACCCTCCGTATTACCGCGGCTGCTGGCACGGAGTTAGCCGGTGCTTATTCGTCAGATACCGTCATTATCTTCTCTAACAAAAGGAGTTTACAATCCTAAAACCTTCATCCTCCACGCGGCGTTGCTGCTTCAGGGTTTCCCCCATTGAGCAATATTCCCTACTGCTGCCTCCCGTAGGAGTCTGGACCGTGTCTCAGTTCCAGTGTGTCCGTTCACCCTCTCAGGCCGGATACCCGTCATAGCCTTGGTAAGCCATTACCTTACCAACAAGCTGATAGGACATAGGCTGATCTCTTAGCGATAAATCTTTCCCCCGTAGGGAGTATCTGGTATTAATCATCGTTTCCAATGGCTATCCCAAACTAAGAGGCACATAACCTATGCGTTACTCACCCGTGCGCCACTAATCCACTTCTAGCAAGCTAGAAATTTCATCGTTCGACTTGCATGTATTAGGCACGCCGCCAGCGTTCACTCTGAGCCAGGATCAAACTCTCCATAAAAGTGTTTGTCCTTAAAGCTCTTTTGTTTTTTGATAGGCTATTGTTATTTCTAACAATAGCTTTAGCGTATCACAAGAACTCGTTTTATACTTTATTGAATAAAACGGGTTGTGTTCTTAAGTATTACAACAACAAAACAGAAAGAAACTTTTTAAAAAGGTTAGCCAAACGCTAACCTTAAAATACTCTTATGCCATTCAGTCATTAATCATAATGATACAATCACCATCATTTAATGATATTGACTGGCATTAGTTGGATAAGAATTTCTTATAAAAGAATGAAAGCTATTGAAACTCCCACTTTATAAGTCATTGCTTATTATTTAAGAATATCCCTTTAAAAAGAACTTCTTCAATTTGCTTAGTTTTCAAAGATCGTTTGCTTGTATTAGCTATCCTTGTCCATTACAGAGTGGCTTTTTAAAAGCCCTTGCTGAAACAAGGAAATGAAATTATAGTCATAGAAAGCTTAAGGTTTGCTTAAACTCAACAGCACGAAAAACTCCGTCCTTTAGGGCGGAGATGTAAGTGCATAGCCGTTAGGCTATTTGGAAGTGAAACAGACTATTTAGAAAAGAAATAGCTAACCATTTCATTGAAATTGTCTTGACTTTGCAAAATAGTGTCTTTCAAGTAGCCTTTTGTGTTGTCATATTCTTTGATGCCCCTGTAGTAAAAGGCTTTGTGTTCGTTTTCTATGATGAAAGGCATGATATTGTTTTTCAAACATTCTTTGAACATCACTAATCGCCCCACCCTACCATTGCCATCACTAAAAGGGTGTATCTTTTCAAAAGCCACATGAAAATCTATGATGTTTTCCAAACTCACTTCAAGGTTGCGTTGGTAATTTTTCACAAGATTTGTCAATTCGCTTTCAACTAATTGGGGTCTTGTTGTGGCGCTATTGCCTACAAAATTAGGGCGTTTTTTGAAACCACCAATAACTTCATCAGAACAATTCTTTTTCAAGATTTTGTGTAAAGTCTTGAAGTATTCTAAACTCAAAGGTTCTTGATAGCTTTCAAGTAAGTAATTCACGCATTCAAAATGATTGATGGTTTCAAAAATATCATCAAGTTTGATATTGGCGTTTTTTTCAGTTATAAGAACGGATTTGTCAAAAATATGAGCGGTTTGTTCATAAGTCAAACCGCTTCCTTCAATGCGATTAGAGTTGTAAGAAAATTTGATTTGAATCAGGTGGTAAATGCCATTTTTGATAGCATTCTTTCTTTCGTGATTCAGTTTTTCTATGAGTTTAGTCAAATTGAGTTTAGTCAAATGCATCTGTCTTTTCACCGAGTAACGATGAGTTATGAAAATGCCGATACCAACAATTTTAAGGGTAATTGCAATGATTGCGTGTCAGATTTCACCCCACAAACCGCAGAAGAATTGACTAATTTAATGCTGGATATGATTGCGGTGTTTGATTCTAAATCGTGGGAAGAGGCCGTTTTAAACGCTCCTTTTGAATTTTCTAACAGCTCATCAGAGTGCGGCTCTGACTTTCCTAAATGCGTGAATCCTTTCAATAACGGGCGTGTCGCTCCCATCTATGAAAAATACGTGCTAACCCCACAATCCGTTATAGATGCGTTTAGAAGAGCGATCAATCTTGAAGTGAATATCCTAAAATCAGGGTTTGTAGGGCTAGGGTATGAACTTGATGATAATGATGGCAATCTAGGGATAGAAGCTTCTGCCTTAAATCCTGAAAAATTGTTTGGTAAAACTTTGAATAAAGTTGATATTGTGGAATTAAGAGACATTATCCATGAATTTAGCCACACTAAAGGCTATACGCATAACGGGAATATGACTTATCAAAGGGTGCGCTTGTGTCAAGAAAACGGCGGAGCCATACAAGAATGTGAGGGCGGGAAAGAAGAATTAGTCAATGGAAAAGAAGAGTTAAAATTTACAAATGGGAAAGAAGTGAAAGATCAAGATGGTTACACTTATAATGTATGCTCTTTTTATAAGGACAACCACCAAGCCTACACAGCGGGCAACTACCCCAATTCCATCTACACCAATTGCGCTCAAGTCCCTGCTGGGCTTATAGGGGTTACCACCGCTGTTTGGCAGCAGCTCATCAATCAAAACGCCCTCCCTATTAATTTCGCTAATTTGAGCCGTCAAGCCAACTATTTAGACGCTAGCTTGAATGCAAGGGCTTTTGTTAGCTCTATGTTTAATGCATTCAATCAAAGTTTTTTAACTTCTAGCGTTTCACAATCCTTTAGAAGCCCTATTTTAGGGGTCAATGTTAAAATGGGCTACCAACACTATTTCAATGACTACATAGGATTAGCCTATTATGGCATCATCAAATACAATTACGCTCAAGCTAGCGATGAAAAAATCCAACAATTAAGCTATGGTGGGGGAATGGATGTGTTGTTTGATTTCATCACCACTTACACTAACAAAAAGCAAGACAACCCAATTAAAAAAGTTTTTGCTTCCTCTTTTGGGGTGTTTGGGGGGTTAAGAGGCTTATACAACAGCTACTACGTTTTCAATCAAGTCAAAGGAAGCGGTAATTTAGACATAGTTACCGGGTTTAACTACCGCTACAAGCATTCTAAATATTCTGTAGGCATTAGCGTTCCTTTAATCCAAAGCAATATCCAAATCGCTTCTAATAATGGCATCTATGCAGACTCTGTCATTTTGAATGAAGGGGGCAGTCATTTTAAAGTGTTTTTCAATTACGGGTGGATCTTTTAGGTTTAAAATTTGTTTTATGGGGGATAACTTTTTTCTATACTTACACACTAAAATCAAATGGGCTTTTAGATTATGTTTGCTTCTATTGGTTGAAACATACCCCCTTAATGGATAATGGTTTTTTCTCATTGTTTAGCCTTATTCATTATTTATAAAAACATTGTATAATGATATAAGATAAAGATAAGGAGTTATTTTTGCTTAACGCTATTAAGTTTAGAATTTATCCTAACGCTCAACAAAAAGAGCTTATTTCTAAACATTTTGGCTGTTCTAGGGTAGTGTATAACTATTTTTTAGATTACCGACAAAAGCAATATGCACAAGGCATTAAAGAAACTTACTTCACCATGCAAAAAGTCTTAACCCAAATCAAGCGACAAGAAAAATACCATTATCTCAATGAGTGCAATTCTCAAAGCTTGCAAATGGCGTTAAGAAAACTTGTGAGCGCTTATGATAATTTCTTTAGTAAAAGAGCGAGATACCCTAAATTCAAATCCAAGAAAAACGCTAAGCAATCTTTTGCAATCCCTCAAAACATAGAAATCCAAACAGAAACTCAAACAATCGCACTACCTAAATTCAAAGAGGGTATTAAAGCTAAATTACACAGAGAGTTGCCTAAAGACAGCGTTATCAAACAAGCTTTTATTTCTTGCATAGCGGATCAATATTTTTGTTCTCTGTCTTATGAAACTAAAGAGCCTATCCCTAAACCTAACACCATTAAAAAAGCTGTAGGTTTAGACATGGGCTTAAACACGCTCATCGTTACAAGCGATAAAATAGAATACCCACACATTCGCTTTTATCAAAAATTAGAAAAGAAACTCAAACAAGCGCAAAGGAGGTTAAGTAAAAAAGTAAAAGGCTCAAACAACAGGAAAAAACAAGCTAAAAAGGTGGCTAGATTGCATTTAGCTTGTTCGAACACTAGAGAAGACTACTTGCATAAAATCAGTAATGAGATAACCAATCAATACGATTTGATAGGGGTAGAAACTTTGAATATTAAGGGGCTTATGAAAACCTATCATTCTAAAAGCCTTGCTAATGCGAGTTGGAGGAAATTTTTTACTATGTTAGAATATAAAGCTCAAAGGAAAGGTAAAACCCTTTTACGCATAGATAGATTTTTCCCTAGCACTCAAATATGCTCTTATTGTGGGGTCAATATAGGCAAAAAACATGAAAGAATCACTAAATTCACTTGTCCTTATTGTAATATCACACACCATAGAGATTACAATGCGAGTGTCAATATTAGAAACTACGCTTTAGGCATGCTAGATGATAGGCACAAAGTAAAGATAGATAAAGCTAGGGTAGGGATTATCCGAAGCGATTACACTCATTACACTAATGAGTGTGTCAAAGCTTGTGGAGCTTCCTCTAATGGGGTTAGTTCATATGGCAACATATTGGATCTAGCTAGTTATGGAGCTGTGAAGCAAGAAAAAGCTCAATCGCTTTAGCGGTTGGGTAATTCACCCCCTAAAAACTATAAACGTAACTCACATGAAACATCACAAGGCGTTTAAAAAAAAGCGAAGTGTTTAACCCTTTGCCATGCGTTTCATAAAAGGAATTCACCGCTAAAGGGATCTTTAAGCCCATTTCAAAGCCATTATGCCTATCCACATTCACACGAATCCCCAAATTCAAAGGGATTTGAAAAAAACTGGTGTGCATTTTAGCTTGATAATTAGTCAAGTAATTGTTGATAAAATCCATTTGACTCACCCACATGTTCAAACCACTCCCCACCCAAGAACTCCCCGCTAAAGCAAAGCCTGCATAAAAACCCACGCTAGAATGTTTTTTTTCGTTGTCAATGAAATTAAAAAGGTAGTCTATCCCAAGCCCATAGAGGTGGTTATTCATTTTGCCTAAACTGGTAACGCCATTGCCCACAAAACCAAAATTACTATAGCCATAGTCATAAAACAAGTAATAACGAAACCCTTGATTTTTTTTCTTAGTGAAGAAATGCTTATACCCCACGCTCAAACCCACCCCATACATGCTTGAAATGTTTTTAGAATAACTAGTGGGATCAAGCGCGTTTAAAGAGTTAGAAATTTCAGCGATTTGAGAAGAAAGCGAAGAAAGGATGTTGTTTTGAGAATGATCAAATTGCAATTCTAAATTTTTTAAGTTTTCTGCCAATTCTAAAGGGTTAGTGGTGGGTTCTTGCATTTTTTCTAACGCTTGGACTAATTTAGGGTTAGACGGGGCGCTATGGCTAAGCATCACTATTTTTTCAATCCCTTCAAGGGTGGATTGGAGGTAGTAAGCTTCAGCTTGCATTTCAGTGGGGGTTAATTTGGAATGGTTTTTTAAAGCGTTATTGATGTAGTTAAAGTTATTGGGCATGTTTTTAACTTGACTTTTAACCTGATTGAGTTCATTGATTTGTTTTTGAGCGTTAGAAATCGTTTTGATGCGTTCTTGATTGAAAAAGGGGTTGTTATGCTCAACTGCATGTGCAATGGAATATTCAACGCCCACGCTCGCATACGCCCCATTTTCTTCAGCGTTGCAAAAAGAGAATAAAGATGAGAATAAAAAAGAGAATCTTTACAAACCTTACAAAGTGATGAAAAGGCTTTTAGTAGTGAGCAAGAGGGATTGAAACAAGCGTTAGCTAACGCTAAACATGCAAGCCCAACACCAAATCCGACACCAAACCCCACAAAACACACAGCGCAAAACACACCCCCTACTCAAGATTTACCTAAAACAAATGTATGGAATGGAGTCTATAATATTCAAAATCAAACCTACTCAAAACAAGGCATTTATTACATTGATCCTAATCTTTCAGGACAAAGCGGTCAAAGCGGCAACACGCTTAGCACCTATGGTTGGCTTGATTGGTTTACCCTTAAAAATAGTTTTGGCGTCAATGCTAACAACGGCACTTTGATTATAGGGAATGATACAGAGAGCGCAAACACTAAAGGTTTGATTTGGATAGGAAATGATAAGGGTCTTGTCTATTATAATACTGGAAATTTTAATGCGGCTAACATTTACTTGACCAGTAATTTAAAAACCGGAAATGGTTTTTCTGGAGAGAGCGATTTTTAAGACAAATTTATCAATATTAGGCATCGTGTAATCTTTTGGAATGTCTAAAAGCTCCCTGAATTGAGACCATTCCACGCTCAAAATCCCTGTGCTTTTGTATTGCTTGAGCAAGCGATAGAGCGTTTTAGCGTATTTACCCCTCACTCTTTGGAATTCTAAAAGTTTGAAAGAAGTGTATTGACCGCCCATTCCTAGATTGTTGAGCAAGTATTGATAGCTATCATTGAGTTGGACATCTAAGTATTCTATAGTTTGGGTTGGCTTATGGATGCGGATTTCAAATTGTTTGAAAAGCATGTAGCTAGTGTGATCTTCATAGATTTCGCCATTTTCAACATGCTCTCTAATGATCCAAAAATTAGCACCGCTGATGTTGTCAAGCAAATTTTTTAAGATTTGCAATAATTGCCTGTTGGTTAAGTTGGATTTGACCATGATCATGCGCTTTAAATCTTGCGGTTCAAAACGAATGAGGGTGTTCCCTTGATCTTTAAGCCTTTGAAAAATAGCGAATAAAAGATTGGCTTCCCTTTCGCTCAATTTCCCTAGATTAACCTTATTAGCGTTGTTGTGGTAGGTGATATAGGTTTTATCTTTAGGGGCGCTAACCACTAAATCTTTGCATGGTGTGGGGGTGGTTTGTGGCTCTTTTGTTGGTGTGGGTTTTTCTTTTAGAGTGGGTTTTAGTTCTTCTTTTTTGATTTCATGCTTTAATAGTAATTCTTTAATGATTGTGTCTGTTATTTTGTTGATGCGGTCTTGTATTTCTTGTTTTTGTAGCTCAATTTGTGGGGTTTGTGGGAGTGTATCTAATTCTTTTAACACTTTTTGCAAGTCTGATCTTTGTGTTTCTAATTGATCAAATTCCACTCTATACTCCTTATCTTTTGGTGTATAATAAGTGTGATCGTATCAGTATGCTTATAACGAGCCAACCCCCATAAACAAGGGGTTAGACCACGAATAAGCCTAATATAGCAATTGTGCGAGAATTACTAATACTAGAACTAATACGACAAATACTTTCACATTGATACCTCCTAACGAGGTGTCGCCCTCTCTATCCTCCAACCCACTAACTCAACCAAGTCAAGCCAATTGCTCCAAATTTTGCCGCACATAGGAAATACCGCTACAAAAGCATCTTCACACGCTGTTATTGTAGCTAAAAATCGTTAATTGTAGGTATTAAAGTTTTAAGCAAACTTTAAGCATCATATGTCTATAATTACATTTCGTTTTTAAAGACAAGCTTTAAAAAGTTCTTTATTTTAACAACCAAACAAGCTATATAGTTAGGCTACAAGCCAGCTACAAGCTAAAGCTATAAAAGCTATATATAAAAGCTTAAGAGCTAAAGCTAGTAACTTGATAAGTAAAGAGATTAGAGGTTAAACATTTTTAGTCTTCTTGTTAAAAGGGTTTAAAATTTAAACTTATTATAGCGGGTTTTTGAATAAAACGGAGTTATTTGATTTAATATTGTTAATAGCCTATGTAAAAGTAAAGTAAAACTACAATAACTCTGTCTTATATTCACTAAGGCAGTGGTAGTGCTAAAGAATATTGGTGCAATTGTCGTTATTCATTATAAAAGGGCGGGTTTTAAAGGATATTTTAAAATTTAAAACAAGCTTTTAAGAGCAGATGGCGGATGCCTTGCCAAAGAGAGGCGATGAAGGACGTACTAGACTGCGATAAGCTATGCGGAGCTGTCAAGGAGCTTTGATGCGTAGATGTCCGAATGGGGCAACCCAACTAATAGAGATATTAGTTACTCTTTCATAGAGAGCGAACCTAGTGAAGTGAAACATCTCAGTAACTAGAGGAAAAGAAATCAACGAGATTCCCTAAGTAGTGGCGAGCGAACGGGGAAAAGGGCAAACCGAGTGCTTGCATTCGGGGTTGAGGACTGCAATATCCAAGAGAACGCTTTAGCAGAGTTACCTGGAAAGGTAAGCCATAGAAAGTGATAGCCTTGTATGCGACAAGGCGTTTTTAGGTAGCAGTATCCAGAGTAGGCCAGGACACGAGAAATCCAGGTTGAAGCCGGGGAGACCACTCTCCAACCCTAAATACTACTCTTTGAGCGATAGCGAACAAGTACCGTGAGGGAAAGGTGAAAAGAACCGCAGTGAGCGGAGTGAAATAGAACCTGAAACCATCTGCTTACAATCATTCAGAGCCCTATGATTTATCAGGGTGATGGACTGCCTTTTGCATAATGATCCTGCGAGTTGTGGTATCTGGCAAGGTTAAGCGAATGCGAAGCCGTAGCGAAAGCGAGTCTTAATAGGGCGCTTGAGTCAGATGCTGCAGACCCGAAGCTAAGTGATCTATCCATGGCCAAGTTGAAACGCGTGTAATAGCGCGTGGAGGACTGAACTCGTACCCATTGAAACGGGTTGGGATGAGCTGTGGATAGGGGTGAAAGGCCAAACAAACTTAGTGATAGCTGGTTCTCTTCGAAATATATTTAGGTATAGCCTCAAGTGATAATAAAAGGGGGTAGAGCACTGATTGGGCTAGGGCTGCTCGCCGCGGTACCAAACCCTATCAAACTTCGAATACCTTTTATCGTATCTTGGGAGTCAGGCGGTGGGTGATAAAATCAATCGTCAAAAGGGGAACAACCCAGACTACCAAATAAGGTCCCTAAGTTCTATTCTGAGTGGAAAAAGATGTGTGGCTACTCAAACAACCAGGAGGTTGGCTTAGAAGCAGCCATCCTTTAAAGAAAGCGTAACAGCTCACTGGTCTAGTGGTCATGCGCTGAAAATATAACGGGGCTAAGATAGACACCGAATTTGTAGATTGTGTTTGACACAGTGGTAGAAGAGCGTTCATACCAGCGTTGAAGGTATACCGGTAAGGAGTGCTGGAGCGGTATGAAGTGAGCATGCAGGAATGAGTAACGATAAGATATATGAGAATTGTATCCGCCGTAAATCTAAGGTTTCCTACGCGATGGTCGTCATCGTAGGGTTAGTCGGGTCCTAAGCCGAGTCCGAAAGGGGTAGGTGATGGCAAATTGGTTAATATTCCAATACCGACTTATGGAGCGTGATGGGGGGACGCATAGGGTTAAGCGAGCTAGCTGATGGAAGCGCTAGTCTAAGGGCGTAGATTGGAGGGAAGGCAAATCCACCTCTGTATTTGAAACCCGAACAGGCTCTTTGAGTCCTTTTAGGACAAAGGGAGAATCGCTGATACCGTCGTGCCAAGAAAAGCCTCTAAGCATATCCATAGTCGTCCGTACCGCAAACCGACACAGGTAGATGAGATGAGTATTCTAAGGCGCGTGAAAGAACTCTGGTTAAGGAACTCTGCAAACTAGCACCGTAAGTTCGCGATAAGGTGTGCCACAGCGATGTGGTCTCAGCAAAGAGTCCCTCCCGACTGTTTACCAAAAACACAGCACTTTGCCAACTCGTAAGAGGAAGTATAAGGTGTGACGCCTGCCCGGTGCTCGAAGGTTAAGAGGATGCGTCAGTCGCAAGATGAAGCGTTGAATTGAAGCCCGAGTAAACGGCGGCCGTAACTATAACGGTCCTAAGGTAGCGAAATTCCTTGTCGGTTAAATACCGACCTGCATGAATGGCGTAACGAGATGGGAGCTGTCTCAACCAGAGATTCAGTGAAATTGTAGTGGAGGTGAAAATTCCTCCTACCCGCGGCAAGACGGAAAGACCCCGTGGACCTTTACTACAGCTTAGCACTGCTAATGGGAATATCATGCGCAGGATAGGTGGGAGGCTTTGAAGTAAGGGCTTTGGCTCTTATGGAGCCATCCTTGAGATACCACCCTTGATGTTTCTGTTAGCTAACTGGCCTGTGTTATCCACAGGCAGGACAATGCTTGGTGGGTAGTTTGACTGGGGCGGTCGCCTCCTAAAAAGTAACGGAGGCTTGCAAAGGTTGGCTCATTGCGGTTGGAAATCGCAAGTTGAGTGTAATGGCACAAGCCAGCCTGACTGTAAGACATACAAGTCAAGCAGAGACGAAAGTCGGTCATAGTGATCCGGTGGTTCTGTGTGGAAGGGCCATCGCTCAAAGGATAAAAGGTACCCCGGGGATAACAGGCTGATCTCCCCCAAGAGCTCACATCGACGGGGAGGTTTGGCACCTCGATGTCGGCTCATCGCATCCTGGGGCTGGAGCAGGTCCCAAGGGTATGGCTGTTCGCCATTTAAAGCGGTACGCGAGCTGGGTTCAGAACGTCGTGAGACAGTTCGGTCCCTATCTGCCGTGGGCGTAGGAAAGTTGAGGAGAGCTGTCCCTAGTACGAGAGGACCGGGATGGACGTGTCACTGGTGCACCAGTTGTTCTGCCAAGAGCATCGCTGGGTAGCTACACACGGATGTGATAACTGCTGAAAGCATCTAAGCAGGAAGCCAACTCCAAGATGAACTTTCCCTGAAGCTCGCACAAAGACTATGTGCTTGATAGGGTAGATGTGTAAGCGCAGTAATGCGTTTAGCTGACTACTACTAATAGAGCGTTTGGCTTGTTTTTTGCTTTTTGAATAAGATAACGCCAATAAGCATCAATAAGTTACCACTGCCTTACTGAGTGTAAGAGAGTTGGGGTTTTACAAAGACTTTTATCGTTGGTTTTAAATAAGGATAAGACACGCTCTGTTCTTTTTAAAATGAAAGGCTATTAACATCTTCTTTGTTAAAAACAGCCCCCTATAAAGAAAGGGGAGTTAAGGGTGAATACGATTTATCTTTAGCTCCCTTTTCCTTGTGCCTTTAGAGAAGAGGAACTACCCAGTTAACCATTCCGAACCTGGAAGTCAAGCTCTTCATCGCTGATAATACTGCTCTTTTCAAGAGTGGGAATGTAGGTCGGTGCAGGGATAGGGAAATGTTTTTGATTCTGTCTTGCTTTATCTTGTTTGGTTTTTTATTGCTTAATTTTTTTAGTTTAGTTTGCTTTTTATTTTTTTATTTTCTTTGGTTTGTTTTTTTAAGATTTTAATCTTTCTAGTGTCTTGATGATTTGTTTTTATTTTATTGTTTAGTTTAGTTTGTTTTTAACCTCTTAATATTTTGTTTTTATTGTTTTTGTGTGTTTTGTCTTAATAGCGATGGGTTTTTCAGTGTCTTAATGTTTGTTTATTGTTTATTCTGTATTTTTAGTTTTTTGGTTTGCTTCTTGGTTTTTTATTTTTATTGCTTATGTTTGTTTTATTCGTTTTTGTGTGTTTAGTTTTAGTTTTTTGGGTTTTTAATGTCTTAATGTTTGTTTTATTGTTTTGTTTAGTTTGTTTCTTAACCCCCTAAAAAAGGGAGTTTCACAAAGGCGTTCAAAAAAAGGGTTTTAATGCTTTAGTAAGCAAACACATAGTTGAGATACACGCTATAGAGTCTGCGGTATTTGAGTTCAGCGCCCATGAAAGAATAGTAATTGGTGTTGATGGTGGGGATTTTAAGCCCTAGTTCAATCCCATGTTGGGCTGCATGATCGCTGTCTTTTTTCTTAGGTCTGGCGAGGTTCATCCTCACGCCCATGTTGAATAAGAATTGGAAGTTAGCGACATTCATTTTAGCGTTATAGACATTATTCACGGTGGCTAAATTCACATACTCCGAATTAAGCCATGAAGTGCCCGCTAATGCAATCCCGCCAAAAAGCCCCACAGAAAGCTTGTTGTTTTTGCCTAAGAAATTGGTGGCTTTATCGTTGATGAAATTATAGAGAGCGTCCGCTCCAAAACCATAAGTCCACACATCAGAAGCCGAGTTGAAAAAGCTGGATTTGATGAACGCATGGTTGTAATCAAAAAAGCCGTAATACCTAGCCTTCAAAAGAAAGAATTAAAAAAAGAAACCCCTAAAAAAGGGAGTTTCACAAAGGCGTTCACAGAAAGCGTTTAATACGCAAACACATAGTTGAGATACACGCTATAGAGTCTGCGGTATTTGAGTTCAGCGCCCATGAAAGAATAGTAATTGGTGTTGATGGTGGGGATTTTAAGCCCTAGTTCAATCCCATGTTGAGCCGCATGATCGCTATCTTTTTTCTTAGGTCTAGCAAGGTTCATCCTCACTCCCATGTTGAATAAGAATTGGAAGTTAGCCACATTCATTTTAGCGTTATAGACATTATTCACGGTCGCTAAATTCACATACTCCGAATTAAGCCATGAAGTGCCCGCTAATGCAATCCCGCCAAAAAGCCCCACAGAAAGCTTGTTGTTTTTGCCTAAGAAATTGGTGGCTTTATCGTTGATGAAATTATAAAGAGCGTCCGCTCCAAAACCATAAGTCCACACATCAGAAGCCGAATTGAAAAAGCTGGATTTGATGAAGGCATGGTTGTAATCAAAAAAGCCATAATACCTTGCATCAAAGAACTCCATAAAATCTATCCTTTTGAACACTTGAGCTACAAAAAAGAACGCCGAAGTCATGACAAGCGCAAGGTAACCCACATTGATTTTTATTTTGAACAATTGCCCAAAGGCGAAACCAAGAAACAAAAACAAGCCGACAAGCAACGCGCTCAAAGAGACATTAAGCTCATAGCATGGGACATCAAAAGACAAGGCATTATCAAACGCTCTAAAGAAACCCTAGAAGTTAGGGAAATGGATTTGAAAAGTTTGATCGGCTCTCTTTTTGAAAACCCTAATGGGGTTATTGTGAAAATTGAAAACATCGCTAAAGAAAAAAACCAATTCTTCATGCATATTTCTTACCCCAACCGAAAAAACCCCCCACAAAAAATCCCTGTATCTGACAAACGATACGCTTTAGAATTTTTGTATGTCAGTGGAGGCTTCACCTTCAAAAAAGACAATCTGTTACAAGAAATTGAAACCTTTACGCCTAGTATCCACCCTATCACTAAAGAACCTATCAAAGAGTTTGCAGAATACATAGGCAAAACAATCAACATCACTAACCACAATGTGGATCAATTCCCTGATGGGATAACAAGCTATTTGAAAATCACTAACATTGTCAAACTGAATGACAATCAAATCCAAATCTCTATCCAAGATGTGGACAAACCTGATAAACTCCTAAAACCTTTCATCGCTAAAGATGAAAAACATTTGAAGAAGACAAGGAAATCAACACCCTAAAGCAAGAAAAAACCACCCTAACGAATAAGATCCAAAAACAAGACAAGACCATCAACGAACTCAATCAATTCAAAAACAGCTCAAATTTAGCCCTAGAACTTGAAAAATCCCAAAAACAAGTAAAAACCCTAGAAAGCAATGAAATCGCGCTTAAAAACGATTTAAACGCTAAAGAAAGCACAATCCAAGCCAAAGAAAAAGAACTCAATACCCTAAAGCAAGAAAGAACCGACCTAAAAGATAAGCTTCAAACCCAAGAAAAGACCATCAACGAACTCAACAAAAAACTCCAAGAACTAGAAGATAATTACCGCCTAGAGCGTGAAAGAATGGTAGCAGAAAACAAACGCCTAAAAGAACAAGTACTAGAAAAAATCTACACTCAAAAAGATTACGAAGATTTGAAAAAGGCGCATCACCAAGAAATTGAAGAGCTCAAAAAAGAAATTCAAGAACTAGAAAAGACCATCAAGAAAAACAACGAATACACATACACCAAAAGAATGTAGCCATTTAGCGCGTTCTTTTAGCCCTAATTCGTTTTTTTAATCACAAACCGACTAATCCATCGCCTAAACGCTAAAAATCGCCTAAAACGAAAATACAAAGCAAAAAAACTTCTTTTTCCTTTTAGTCGCTAACCATTTAGCCAATCTAACTAGTTTAGCATCTAAAAGAGCATCTAACTTGTGTTAGCCATCTAACCTAAACAAAACCGCCTAGCGAGCGTTAGCGAAGCATACAAGCGGTTTTGCACCGATTGTTTGCTGACAAGCAAACACCAATAAGCGAAGCGTTAGCGAGCATGGACAAAAGCGCATCGCAGTTTGAAAGCGTAGGCGTTAGCCGAAGCTGTTTTTGCGTTAGCAAAATCAAACAAGATAGCGCAAACCTGACGCTAGCCTAAAAAACCTCTAAAAACTAAAACCCCAAAATATGTAGCGCGTCATGCGCGTTGTTTTTAATTACATTTTTTAAACAGCATGCTGTTTTTTACTGTTTTACTCGCATGCGCGCGCGTGAGGGATTGGGGGTTGCAACCCCCTAAATAACGAAGCTGTAGGGTTTCTCATTTTTGGGTGAAAATGAATAAACTTCAAATGACCTATGAAAATACAGACCCATTTTCTAGCGGTAATAACAATCCTAATGGCCCTCTCGCTTCCCCTAAACCTCATTATGAATGCCCTGGCTATAAGAAAAGCTGTCAAGTCGCTTCGGTGGATTTCACCCCACAAACCGCAGAAGAATTGACTAATTTAATGTTAGATATGATTGCAGTGTTTGATTCTAAATCGTGGGAAGAGGCCGTTTTAAACGCTCCTTTTGAATTTTCTAACAGCCCATCAGAGTGCGGTATTGATTACCCTAAATGCGTGAATCCTTTCAATAACGGGCGTGTCGCTCCCATCTATGAAAAATACGTGCTAACCCCACAAGAGGTTATCAATAGTTATAGAGTCGCTAACGAGCTTACAGTGAACCTCTTGAATGCAGCCAAGGGGTTTTTAGGGCTAGGATCCCAACTGGGTAGCGCCAATGCTCCCGGCGATAATGGCATCAATCAAGGCGTTTTAGGGATAGCGCCTTTTGCTTTAGATCCTGAAAAATTATTTGGTAAGAATTTGAACAAAGTGGCCATTTTGGCATTAAGAGACATTATCCATGAATACGGCCACACTTTGGGCTATACGCATAACGGGAACATGACTTATCAAAGGGTGCGCTTATGCCAAGAAGGGAACGGGCCAGAGGTGCGGTGTGAAGGCGGGCATGAGGTGGAGAAAGACGGAAAAGAAGAGCTAGAATTTAGCAACGGGCATGAAGTGCGAGACCATGATGGTTACGACTATGATGTTTGCTCTCGTTTTGGCCATAAAAATCAGCCCGCTTTCCCTAGCAACTACCCCAATTCCATCTACACCAATTGCGCTCAAGTCCCCGCTGGGCTTATAGGGGTTACCACCGCTGTTTGGCAGCAGCTCATCAATCAAAACGCCCTCCCTATTAATTTCGCTAATTTGAGCAGCCAAGCCAACTATTTAGACGCTAGTTTGAACGCAAGAGCTTTTGTC